>JAIRKA010000077.1 GCA_031260345.1 Methanosarcinales archaeon | reverse complement strand
TAAGACCCAATCGTCTGTGTCAAATGTAGACCAAATTGAATTTGTCGGATAGATGCTCCAAACATCGTAGGATGTAACGGAAGTGACATCGGATACATTTGTAAAGGTGCCGTCGTTTTGAGAGATGTTTTCCCAAACAAACAAACCGGTTGCGCTCCCGCTTCCTAAATTGCCGATATCTGAATTAATATTCGTTGTTCCGTTAACAAATTCATTCAAAGCCATACTGTTTTGAATTTTACCGTTACCATTTAAGTTGCCTACTAAGCCGCCGACATTGTTATTTCCGTCAACACTTCCGGTCACATAGACATTCGTGATGACTGTGCTCTGAACGGCCATACCCGCGAATCCGCCGACGTTATTCGTTCCTGTAATATTAACAGCAGCGAAGGAGTTTGAAAACACTGATTCTCCCCAGGAGTATCCGACAAATCCACCGGTGGAAGCAATAGAAACAAATGGCTCTCCATTTCCTTCTCCGCGTACATTTCCAATCACGAAAGAATCTGAGATGGTTGTACCTGTGGAACGACCAATGAATCCGCCGACTTCATCCATTCCGGTTGTATTTCCTGTCACACGGGATTTTGAAATACTATTTCCGTACCATGTATAGCCCACGAGTCCGCCGACTTGGTTCACTCCGGTTGTATCTCCTGTCACAGAAACATTGATGAAATGTAAATTCATATCTGTGCCGCCTGCAAAACCGCCGACGCCATTGCCTTTTCCAACAACATTTCCTTCAACGTAACTGTTTGAAATAGTCGAATGCATCCATGCATAACCTGCAAATCCGCCGACATTGTCAAACCCGTTAGTGTTTCCGATAGAGGAAGAGTCTGTAATAGTTGAATGGCTTAAGATGCCGACAAATCCGCCTGTGGAGACCTGATAGGCCCAACCTTCCCAACCGGCAACATTTCCTAAATAATTGACATCTCCCGTAGCTGAAGACCCGGATATCGTTGAAGAACTTAAAAAGCCTGCAAGACCGCCGACGCCGCTTGCATCATCCCAGACGCCGCCTCCGTTTCCTGTAACTGTTCCTGAGAAATGGCTGTTTGAAATGACTCCGTTCTGCATACGTCCAATGAGTCCGCCGATATTATTTCTTCCGGATACCGTACCCGAAGCTATACAATTTTCAACAAGCGTATTATTGGCAGCCTGTCCGATTAAAGCGCCGACGTTATTGACAGTTGTAGAACGAATCGTCACATCGGTCAAGGTCACATTTTTAATTGTTGCATTGTCAGCGTAACCGAACAAACCCGAGTCTCCACTTGGTGAATTCATATTCAGATTTGAAATGAGATAGTTTTGACCGTCAAAACTTCCTGTAAACGGATTTCCTGAAGTTCCGAGAGGCGTCCATTCCTGTGTCATTACAATGTCTTGACCCAAAATGAAGTGTTTATCAAGATTTGAGCTGATTGCCGCCAAATCAACTTCGTCTTCAATAACAAAAGGATTTGACGGAGTGCCTGCGCCGCCGCCGAAGTTACCGTCGGCTGCATCTGCACTGGCTGCAAATGAGAACAAAATAATCATTGCTGCAAAAATAATTAAAGCGTGTTTTATAAAGTGATTCAAATGAATTGAATCCGTGTTTGTTTTTATAAGTGTTTTTGTGTTCATAAGTTAACCTCCAAAAAGTTGGAAAGTAACATTATTTATAAGCCTTATTTTTAAACTTATACTAGTCTATTGAAAATATACTTTATGTATATTTATACAAAATTATACAAATAGTTAATCATATTTATAATTTTTTCTTTGTAATTATTGTCAATATGTGCCAATTATCAAAGAATTGTAAAGGAAAATCCCCTATTCTCCCCATTATCCTAATTATTCAACCCATTCTCCGCTCTCATGTTTTACCATCAGACTCGAAATCAAGATTTCATAGACGGAAGCGTTTGTCCGCCGTAAGGAATCACATGGAATTTGGCGTTCGAATTTTTCGCCAAAACTTTAGAAACGGCCTCCTCAATCGTCTTACAAGGAGTAAAAAAAGCTTCTTTTGCCGTCTCATCGGGAAGGGAGGAAACCAAATATAAATCAAAGCGCTGCGCTGCCGCTGCCACTGTCGCTGTTCTGTGCCCGCCGAATTCAAACTCTTTTTTGAAGCGGGCGATTGCATCCGCCGCTGTTTGACACTCTTTGTTCCATTTGCTGTAGACATCATTGCCGATGCCGTCACGGCATTCGGCAACTAAAATGATTGCGCCGCCTTCTTTAACGGCCTGAGCCGCGTTGTCAAGCGCTTTGTTCGACTGATACAAATTGATGTCTTTCGGGTAGCCGCCGCAGGAGGCAATCGCCGCATCCGCCGGCTCGACGCTGATTTTATACATCGCGTCAACGACTTTGACGCCTTCGCGGTGCGCATCAATGAAATCGCCGGCAAACGCCGCGGCGACATTTTTACGGCCGTCCAAAACGACATTTAAAATGAAATCCAAACCGACGATTTTGGCCGCTTCTTCCAAATCCCGGCGAACGGGGCTGTCAGTGCGGCCGGAGGCAGCATTTTTATCAATCATCATTTTATGGTTTTCAATGACCGACGCTTCGGAACTGACGCCGGGGAGAAGCGATTTTGCGCCGCCGCTGTAACCGGCGTAATAATGAAAACCGATTTCACCGATTCCGACGATTAAATCGTTCTCGATAATGTCGCTGTAAATTTCAATCGGCGTTCCGCGGGATGTTTTACCGAATGATACTGTCGGAAAAGTACCGGCTTCATGCTGGACGGATTTGAAGCGGCGGCAAATATCGATGCCGAGAAGTTTCTGAATTTCATCTTCACTCTGTGCGCGGTGAAGGCCGAGCGCGAAATAAAAAGTAATGTTTTCATCGGGGACGCCTGCAAGCGCCAGCTCCTCAAGGACGAAAGGGATCAAATAAGCGGATGGTGTTGGGCGCGTGATATCGTTGACGATCACTGCAATCTTCTGATCGGGCGCAGCAATCTCGGAAAGCCTTTTGGAATTGATCGGATTTTTCAGCGCGTTTTTGACCAAAGCATCAGAATCAGCGGCGGACTCGCCTTCATCCGACGGAAGAATAATGCTTAAAAGAGCAGACTTCGGTAGTTCAAAAGAAAGCAGGCCGCTGCCGTAAGGAACGGATAATTTTTTTTTCGTCATTTCGATGTCACTCCGATAGCATGCCGGTAAACTGTAATATGTTCAAAAATCAAATAAATAGGTTTATAACTTGTTCTCTGTTAAATGTACCGTTGAGCTTATGATGACATGAGTCATTGAATTTTTTAGCGTTGAAGGTAATTATTGAAGGTTCAGCCATTGAGACTGATCATTTAGCGTGTTCATTTATTTTTCTGACATTCGATGTCTTTTAGAAAGGAGAAAAAAATGTTTGAAACTGTTTGGTCGATTATTCAGGATTTTCTGTTTAACTACGGCTATATCAGTTTATTTATCACCGCCCTCGCCGCCGCCTCTCTCCTTCCGGCCAGTCCCGAAGTTTTAATTGCATTGATGTTTAATACACACAACTTTTGGGGAATCGTCATTGCCGCAACCGCCGGCAGTTATCTCGGATCTGTCACAACCTACATTCTCGGATATTGGGGCGTGCATAAAATATCCGACAAATTTGAAATCATCAGCCCGGAAAAATATGAGAAAGGACTGAGGCTATTTGAAAAATACGGCGCGTGGACATTACTGCTGACATCGCTTCCCATCATCGGGGATGCGTTTGTATTCGTCGCGGGCGCTCTTCGTTACAATTTTAAAAGGTTCACTCTCTTAGCGATTATCGGAAAATTTATCCGATTCGTCCTTGTTTTAGTATTGCTTTATAAGGGATACGACATAACAGCAAGTTGGATATAAAATCGGCAACAATAGATTATATAAAACAGCGGAAGACGTCTCTTAAAAGAAAAGACGGGATACAGAATCGGATGTAAGCTATATATATAATTAAACATAACAGTTTACATACAAACATATTTTTTATCTCACATTTATGCCATAACGCCACATTATGCCGTAAATCTATATTTATTGTCACATATTACAATCCAAAGAATTCGAGGGACAGCGTTGAACGGAAAAATCAAATACAGCGGAACAGAGAAGATTGAAAAAAAGATCTACGACGAACTTGAAGAAAAAATTGAAGCGCGCCTGGATGCAATCGCGTATGAAGTGCGCAGCTCAATTATTGAAGAAATTCGCGAAGAACTTCAGCCCGAAACGGTCCCTTATGACAGGCTTCGATTAATCGAGCAGCGCATCCACGAAATCTCGATAACTCAGGACGGAATCGTCAGAGAAATCGTTGACATCAAAACAACATTAAACGCGATGTCAAAAGAAATTGATAAAATGCGCCATTCCGGCTCTGAAATGCCGCCAAAGGTCAGCAGCCAAAATCCTTACGAGTCTTCAATTCCGGAATCTGCTGACTATAAACAACCCCGTTTGGCTGAATCTCCTTTTTCTTCCTATACACCCTATCCGACGGCAGCGCCCGCTGATACGCGCCGCGCAATGCATCCGCCGGGTTTCGGAAATGAGCCGGCCGGCCCGGCAACGCCGATTACGCCTGTTACATTTAATTCAAGAAAGTCTGACGGTTGGGAATATCAAGAATTTGTGCCCGCAAAAAAGAACAATGCTGCACCTGAGAAATTTGTGCCCGCAAAAACAATTCCTTCCGGAGATGATCCGTTTTACTTTGCGGATGCTGAAGAAGTTTTAGACGTCTCGCCTTTGAGAGAGCCTGAGCCGCCGAAACGGTCTCCGTTTGAAAACATTCCGCTCACGATTCAAAAGGTCAAAACGGAAGAACGGGAGATTCCGGACCGCGCCGAATACATCATCGGCAGCAACCAAAAGCAGTCGCGGCTCGAAAAAGAGGAAGATTACAACGCAAACTGCGAATACATTATTGCCGAAAAAGATACCGGCAGCAAAAAGTTCGGCGGCCGCCGCGGAAGTCGGCAGGCATCGGAACGGAAAGAAAAAGTCATTTCAAGCGATGGAGATGACACTGAAGTCATTACTTACGAATAATTGAAATAAAGGATGAGCGTTTTAGAAATCACCGCGGAGAAAATGAAGTGTTTATTAAGGAAATTGAATTTGTCAACTTCAAGTCCTTCGGAAAGCGGATTAAAATTCCGTTTTATGAAGGATTTACGGCAATCTCGGGACCCAACGGCAGTGGAAAATCCAACATCATTGACGGAATTCTTTTCGCTCTCGGTCTGTCCGGTTCCAAAACGATGCGCGCCGAAAAATTGACGGATTTAATTTTCAATGACGCTAAGTCCAAGCCGCCCGAATTCGCCCAGGTCACGATTACTTTTGACAACACGGACAGAAAAGCGCCTGTTGAAGCGGATGAATTCGAAATTTCAAGAAAAATTAAGCAGACCAAATCCGGTTATTACAGCTATTTTTATTTCAACGGCAAATCCGTGAGCTTAACGGAAGTTCATGAATTGCTCGGCAAAGCCGGCGTGACGCCCGAGGGTTACAACGTCGTGATGCAGGGCGATATTTCTCAAATTACAGCGAAAATGAGTCCGACAGAGCGGCGCAAAATCATTGATGAGATTGCCGGCGTTTCCGAGTTTGATGAAAAGAAGCAAAAATCACTTGCCGAGCTCGATATTGTCAAAGAGCAGATTGAAAAAATCGATATTATTATTGAAGAAGTCAAAGCTCAATTGGAGCGCCTGTCCTCGGAAAGGGAACACGCGATGAAATACAGAACGCTTCGCGAACAGAAGCAGAAGTATGAAGGCTATTTGATTTTATCCAAATTGAAAGACGCGAAAACAGAACTTTTGAATGTTGAAAACGAAATTTTAAAATACGAAACGCTGGCCGCAGAAACTGAGGAAAAAATTAAAGAGCGTGAAGCTGAACAAGCGGAGGCCGAAACAGAGCTTGCCGCGCTCAACGTCGAAATCCGCCAAAAAGGCGAAGATGAACAGATTCGAATTAAAAAAGACATTGAAGAAATCAAAGGACAGATTTCAAGAACAAGAGAGAGCATCGGCGTTTTAGAGCGCGAAGAAAACAGTTTTGAATCCAAGCGCCGCGACCTTTTCGTCAAAATCGACGGGCGCAAAAAGGATATCGAAGAGCATGAAAGAAAGCTTGCCGAAGAAAAAAGAAAGGAAGACGCCGTTTTAAAAGAGCAGTCCGACCGAAATACGGAAAAGGTGATTCTGGCCTCCAAGATCGCTGAGATTGATAAAAAATTTGCAGAGCAGACTTCCGTTTCCAATAAAAAGAGAAGTGAGCTTGAAGAGCTCAAAAATGAGAAAAATCAGCTCATCCGTGATGAAGACCGCTTAACGGACGCGCTGCGCCGCAAAGCTTCGGAAACCAAGGATATTGAAGATGAAATCACCGAAGCGAAAGACAACGCTAAAAACGCGGAAAGCGACACGAAAGTAGCGGAATATGAAATTTCAAAATTACAGGATGAATCCGACAAACTCAAAAAGGATGTTGATGACTTGGAATCCGCTCAAAAGCGTATGGCGGATGACAAGAAAAGATTGGAAGATCAGGCTTCCGAGAAAGAAAGAGAATTCGGCGTCATTGAAGCCCGTGTCCGCGCAACGGAAGTCGGCAGTACTTACTCTCACGCCGTTGAAGAAATTTTAAAAGCGTCCAAGCGCGAAGAGCTTTACGGCATTATCGGCGCCGTCGCAAACTTGGGACGCGCAGATCAAATGTATGCAAAAGCGCTTGAAATCGCGGCCGGCGGCAAAATGCAGGCGATTCTTGTTGAAAACGACGCCGACGCTGAGCACGCGATCAACTACCTGAAACGCAAAAATCTCGGGCGCGCGACGTTTTTGCCGCTCAACAAAATGGAGCGCAAAAAATCCCTTCCCGATTTAGACGGCGTTTCGGGCTTTGTCGGCTACGCTGTTGATTTAATTGATTTTGAGCCTGAATATGAACCCGCTTTTTGGTATGTTTTTCGAGACACGGTCATTATTGATACGCTTGAAAACGCGCGCAGGTCAATCGGCCGTCATAGAATGGTAACGCTCGACGGCGATACGCTTGAGAAAAGCGGCGCAATGGTCGGCGGGTCGATGGCTCAGAAATCGCGTATTTCATTCGCGGCGACCGAACGCGACCGTTTGGAGACGCTCGGCGCTGAAATCCGCAGCATTTACCACAAACGCGGTGAATTAATCAATAAACTGGATGATGTGAATACAAAAATCACCGCCGCCAACAAGAGAACCGCGGCCATTTCAAATGAAATTTCCAAGATGGAAATGCGCGTTGAAGAAATCAAAGACCGCGAAAACCGTTTATCCGATATTTTGGGCGCCAAGCAGAGCAGCTTGGATGCGCTCGGCAAAGAGCGCGAAGGGCTCAGAAAAGAAATGAATGAAGTCATTGAAAAACGCTTGGCGAAGGAAGAAGTTCAAAAAGAGCTGGAAGCCGAGATTCAAAAAATCGAGGCTGAACTCAATCATCCCGAACTCGAAGAATTCCGTCAGAAAGCGCAGCGCGTTGAGGATGAAATCGGGCGTCTGAGAGAGCGCCTCGGCGACATTAAGTCGGATATGAATGCGATTGAATTCGCCAAAAAACATGCCGAAGAAGTTATCAGCGAAACGAAAGCGGAAATCGAAGAGCTGGAAGAGAAGAAGCGCACCGGAAAAGATAATATCGCGGTGCTTCAAGCCGAAATCAGCGGATACGAAGAAGAGCAGAAAAAGAATGAAGCTCGCGAACTTGAAATTGCAAACGAACTCAAAGACCTTCGAGAAAGAAGAGAAGCGTTGGAACAAAAAGCGGATGAGGCGCGCAAAAAGTCTGAGAAAATCCGTTTCTCTTACGAAGAAGTCAAGCGCCACAAAGACGCGTGCTTCCTTACAAAACAAGCGCTTGAGAAGCAATACATTGACCTGTCCAATGAAGTCATGGAGCGCGGTCTCGATGCAGCCGGTGCCGATGAAGATATTCCCTCTTATCAAACCGTTTACATTACAATTGAATCCTTGGAGAAGGAAATGGAATCGCTTGAGCCGGTCAACATGCGCGCCATTGATGAGTATGATGCGGTCAACACTCGTCTGGAAGAACTTGCCGGCCGCCGCGACACGCTTTTTAATGAGCGCGAAGAGCTGCTGACTCGAATCGACCAGTATGAAAAGCTGAAGCGCGACACGTTTATGGAGGCTTATAACGGCATCAACGAAAACTTCACGCGGGTCTTTTTCGAGCTTGCGGACGGTCACGGCGAATTGATTCTAGAAAATCCGCATGATCCGTTTGCCGGCGGAATGACGCTTCACGCGCAGCCCAAGGGCAAAAACATTCTACGTTTGGATGCCATGTCCGGCGGTGAAAAAAGTTTAACGGCCCTTGCATTTATTATTGCGATTCAGGGATACAAGCCGGCGCCGTTTTATGTTTTTGACGAAGTCGATCAGAACTTAGACGGATGGAACGTTGAAAGGGTTGCGGGGCGCGTTGAAAAATCCGCAAAAGCCGCTCAGTTTATTGTTATTTCTCTTCGTAAGCCGATGCTTGAACAATCCGATAGAATTATCGGCGTGACGCAGCTTGAAGGCACAACAAGTATTACGGGAGTGAAATCGGCATGAGCTTTGAGATTGACGCTGTTATCATAAAGAGTGAAAAAACAGAAACGAACGAAAACGCGAAATCGTATTTCATCGATTCTCTCGGCGACAGCTTAGCCGACAGCGGCATTAATGTCGATGCGCTGGATTTTTCCTCATTTATCGGCAACGAGCCGATTGAAATTTTAGTCGAACTCGCCAAAAACGGCAAAATCAACCCGTGGAATATTGATATTGTTCAAGTAACGGACACTTTCTTAGGTAAGATTGAAGAACTTCAGCAAATGGATCTGCGCATTTCCGGCCGAACGCTTCTTTATTCCTGTGTCCTCCTCCGTATGAAGTCAACCGGACTGTTTTTGGAAGAAGAGGAGATTTTAGAAGATCTTTATGACGAAGAAGACAATTATGAAGAAGAATTCGACATCAATGAATTCAACATGCCGCTTCTGCCGGTTCGAAGGTCTGCGCGCCGCCCCGTGACGCTCAAAGAGCTGATTGATGAGCTGAAGAAAGCGGAAAAAGATGTCGTCAAAAGAAGAGAGCACATACGGGCTGACGGTCCGCGCCGCTACATTGATGTTGAATTGACGACGGAAGATGTGATGAATATCGCGCACGATGAAGCGATTTTAAGGAGAACGGGAACGCTTTTGGAAATTTTAAAGCAATATTTCAAAAAGCAGGAATATGTCACGCTGGATGAAATTTACAGATTGGACGGCTCCGACAAAATTATGGATTACATCACGCTTTTGTTCCTTGCGGCAATGAAAGAAGTCATGCTTTACCAAAAGGAGATTTACGGAACGCTTTACATTTATCCGTTTGATGAAGCGATTCTGAAAAACAGAATTGAAGATGTCATTGAAGACACGCTTCCCGAAACAGCGGAAGCGGAGGCAGTCGAATAAAAACGGCATATAAAAAACAATGATGATTGAATCAGATTGAGCGTTATGACAGAGAAAAACACTGCAAAACAAATTATTGAAGCCGCCTTATTTGCTGCCGGCAGTACGGTGACGGCTGAAACTCTGATGAAAATTTCAGGCCTCTCCAAGAAGGAAATCACTCATCTTGTTACGGAGCTGAAGAGTGATTACGCGGCGCGCGGGTCGGGCATTGAAATCGCCGATTTGGCGGGACGATTTGTCATGCAGATTAAACCGGAGTTCGCGGAAAAAGTCAAAGATGTCGCGCCCAAAGAACTGACGTCTCCGCAGCTTAAAACGCTCTCAATTATTGCCTATCATCAGCCGATTACAAAAGCGGAAGTCGTTGAAATGCGAGGCGGCAACGCTTATGATCACGTTAACGAATTGCATGAGCGCGGCTTCATTGATCTCAAACCGCACGGCCGCACGAAAATGATGACGACGACAAAGTTATTCGCGGAATATTTCGGAATCGCTTCAAACGACTCGACCGATGTCAGAAACAAAATGGTTGAAATTTACCGCGCGCAGGGCGGTCAAAGCGACATTTCAAGTTTTGCGTCCAAGAAGAGAATGGCCGTTACGGAAATGTATGAATCCGTTATGCGTATGTGCGGCATTACGAATTATAAAGTTGTCAATCCTTATCAGCCGAGTGAAAATGACTTGCAGATTTTGGAAGAAACCGATGTTTTGATCATCGCAAAAGGTTACGCTGACAGATTGCAGACACTGGATCCGCCTTACGGCGGCACTGTTCTTGAAATGTCTTCAACGACTTTCAGCGATTTGATTGACAACATCCGCCTCATCGAAAAAGAGCTCGGTGAAGATTTTACACGATTCGGGAAATTATCCAAAAAGGAAGAGAATCTCAGCGATTTGAAAGAGCTTCAGGGCATTTACAAAAACAAAGCGCTGATGGTCAAATCCAAAGCAAGCCCGGCAACGGAAATGTCGGCCAAAATTCTCGGCGAACTTGGCATCGGTCTCTCAGTTGACGGAATTGTCGTCTCGCCCGATTACGGTACGTCAAGCGGCGGAAAAAAGATTAAGAAGGGTGAAGTCACTTTCCCGACGCACAAAAATCAATCCGGCAATTTGATAAAGCGCGTCTGCGACAAATATGACGCCGTTATCGGCGGACTTCGTGAGATAGATAAATCTGAAAAAACATCAGAGAAAGCCGGCAAGAAGGAAAAGAAGCAGGACATTGAGACACAAATCAAAGAATAAACATTAACATGTAAATGATCTGTTTATTTTTGTTTTTTAAAAATATAACATCTATTTATATATTTCTATTCGTTTTTGGCATCTTTTTTATTGGTTTTGACAATTACGCTTTGCGTTTTTGAGAAATATTTTTATTAAATTATAACCCTCAATACACTAATATTCGTTATAAAATAAAATTACTAATATCGATAGCAGAAGGAATGGTTGAAAAACCGTCAAAATTCACAAAACAGCTTCAACTGACGCTATATAATAAATATTAAAATAGAGTGAAATCCAATTCTCAGGTTTCAGAAAAATATTACTGACATATTATAAAAATTTTTTAAATATAAATTATAAACAGCCTGAAAAGTGATACATTTCAAAAAGCATAATAAACATGGGTTATATGTTTTTTTTTAAAAATATAGTATATTAGATTTAAGATATATACCTACGCTGACGGATAAATAATTCAGATGAATGAAAAGGAGTCATCATACATCATGATATTCGTTAGTAAACACAATCGGCAAATAGCTCAGATATTAATTCTATTGACATTGACGGCTGCATTTTGTTTTACAGGCATTGCTGAGGGGCGGGAGATCAGCAATGATTTCAATATGCCTGAAATCGAGTACAGGGTCAATGAAACTGAAACAAAAAAAGAAACTGAAGAAAAGGCAGAAGAAATAAAAGATAATCAAAATGATATAACCGGCGTTTTTCACACGCAAAATGTCCTTTTCACGGAAAATGATCGGCGGTTTGTTGTCGTCTATCCCAACAGTTCATGGGTTTCTCTGACTCGAAATGAAAATGCCGCTAATAAATCAAAAGAGGAAGTTTGTCGGTTTTTATAGTCAGACGTGACTTATCAAAATATTTACATTCAGGATGAATACGTCTGTGTCAATTATGCCTCGGATTTGACAGCGGCTGCTGAAAAAAACGGAATAAGATGCGGATTTGTACTGCTGACATTCGGCGAAAACATGACAAGCCATACGCTGAATGTTTTTATGCTGGAAGATGGGCAATACATGTTTGTTGATACGACAGGATCACAAAACAAACCCGGAACCGTTCGTTTCTTTTTTGATTTGGAATCGGGAAGTGATTACAAAAATTTGGGAACAATTTACAATGTCTATCAATTTTGGTAAATGGAGCGATGAAATTCATTTCGGTAATAAATTGAAATGAATGAAATGAAGTTAATGAAATGAATTTCATCGCCGAATATTTTTTTTCAATAATTTATTTAATCTGTGAATTCCTTTTTCGATTATATGTATGAAATTGAAGTCAAAGTTAAAATGCCGCACGCTGAGATGAAGAAAGATTTGATTGAAAGCGGCGCTGTTTTTTCGGGAACGGAAGAACAAAAAGACACTTATTTTAATTCACCCGGGCGGGACTTTGCGAAAACAGACGAAGCGCTTCGAATCCGTTCCGTAAACGGTAAAGGCGAAGTGACTTACAAAGGAAAAAAAATCGACACGGTTTCTAAAACGAGAGCGGAATACACGAGCTCTATTGATGTCGGCGAAATGAAGGAAATTCTTCTCGCTCTCGGCTTTTTTGTTTCGGGCGCAGTGAGTAAGCGCCGCGAAGTTTATAAATGGAACAATTTCGCCATCGGATTTGACGAAGTCGAAGGGCTTGGAGAATTTGTCGAGGTTGAAACCGATTTAAGAGACGGGGCAGACCAATCGGAAATTCAGAGTGAAGTCAAGCGCATTTTTGAATTTTTAGGAAAATACGGCTTATCCGAAAGGGATTCCATTACAACGTCTTATTTGGAAATGGTTTTAGAAAAACAGAAAAAGTAAGTTTGAAAAATTTAAAGGCAGGAATCGGAGAACGATTGAAATGGTAAAGAAAGGAAACGCGCTGAAACTTCTATTCTGTATGTTTTTGTGTTTGATTTTGGCGGCCGCCGCATTCGGATGCTTGGGGCCGAGGGAGCATGTCATCGAAGGAAGAATAATGACGGAAAACGGGTCTCAGCCGTTTAATAACGCCAAAATCTACATTGAACTCGTCAATATAACGGATTCCGAGAATCACGTGGTAGTAGAACGCATGATATTAGAAAACGGATCAAGAGTGAATTACAGATATACGCTGACGCACGACAAAGCGCTGAATCCGAGAGGCATATACAC
>JAIRKA010000089.1 GCA_031260345.1 Methanosarcinales archaeon | reverse complement strand
TAAAAGTTACATTGACTGGTTTGTTGATGTTGATGACAAAACGCCGTTTTTAATGGACTCTTCGGATAGCGTTGTGCGTGCGGCCGCCGCTCTTTACGCAACCGAAATCGGCGTTTCTGACCGCGCCATTTACAATTCGATTAACGCGAGCATCGAAGAAAACGAAATCAAAGCGCTCACGGAAAGCAAAATTAACGCTTCCATTGTTTTGGCGTTTAACGCGATCAACCCGACGGTTCTCGGTAAAATCGAAATTTTGGAAAAAGGTGGAACCGGCTTGTCGGGAGGACTTTTGGAAATTTCAAAAATGTGCGGGATTACAAAACCTTTGATTGATGTTGCAGCTGTTCCGCTCGGCTCGGGCGCAGGCGCTTCTATGCGCGGAATTACAGCAATAAAAGGTCATCTCGGCTACCCTGTCGGCGGCGGTTTTCACAACACGGCTTCGGCCTGGGATTGGATGCGCGAGTTCAAAAAGACGCAGGAAAATCCGAAAGAATACTATTTGCCCGCAGACATCGGAACGAATTTGGTTGCTCAGACACTCGGTGCAAACTTCCTGCTTTACGGCCCGATTGAAAACGCGAAATATGTCGCCGCTTCGGTTGCAATGGTTGACATCATGCTGGAAGAAAACGCAAAAGAATTGGGCATTGAACTTGTCAATGAAGAAAAACTGCCGATCGGGAAATTAATCTGAAAAGAAAATTGAAAGTCAAACATCCGATTTTATGAAAAAATAATGAAACCCGAACGCCCGATAAAACCTTAAAATATTGACAAATTTTAGATGAATAAGCGGCGTTCAATTTTTAAATAATTTGAAGAAAAAACGATGTTTCAGTAAAACCAAAATTGCTTGAAACTTCACATACGACCGCTAATTTTCGTTTTTGAGCGCAGCGAAAAAACGGAAATTTGCGGAATGCCCAAAAAAGAGGCAGATACACGCGGAAGCGCTGAGTCGATCCAAATGCGCTTTAAATTCTACGACTGTTTTTATGTTGCCGCTTGCCTCTGCTCTTTTTTATCACACCCGTTCGCTTACGCGAACGTGCCGCTGCTACCTACAGGTTTGCGTTTGCACTGCTACCTTCCTGTTTCCGTTTGCCGCCGCCACCAGCCAAAACAGTTTTGGCAGCAGCCGTCCGCGCGCAAGCCGCTCCGCTTTTCTTTAAAATTTTTAACCCATCCATCGTTTGTTCATAATTTGATATCAAATTCAGGAACATGATTTTAGCGGCAAGAAATATGATAATGACTGCTGTGACCCAAATTTTATTTTTATCATGGCCCGACAAAAATATTAAAAAAGAGAAATGAGAAATTTCTTCTCATTTCTAAATCAATTTTTTAAATCTGCTTTTGAGTGAATCGTTTCAAATCAATCTTCTCGATCTCGCATTCTGCGGAATGTGAAGACGGCGATTGCAATCAGGAACAGCCAAACAATCGGATTTCCTGAAATCGGACTCCCCGGAAGCAGCGGAGTTTCGAGACCCTGCTCCGGTGGTGCTGTATTTTCCGTTCCATTGCTGCCGTTGTTCACAGTTGCGTTTCCGGTTCCGGTTCCGCCGCCTTTTTCAAGATCTTCGAAGTTGGCGTAAACGATTAAGTCTCTTTGAATCGTCACAGGCAGTGCATCCCAGCCGATAAACCTGTATTTATATTCACCGTCGGCATCCGGAATGATGTCTACAGAGGGACGAACCGCAACAGGTATTGCCTGAACGCTGAGAGCGCCTTTTTCAACTCTGAACTCATATTGAGAAGTAATCCTGCCTTTATGCTGATCTGCATCGCGGATCACGAACGTGACCGTAAAGTATTGAACTTCTTCCCAAGTCGCGTATAAAGTTGTACCGCCGACCGGAATCAAAAATCCTTCACCGCAGCTGTATTGGGGCGTTGTTGCTCCCGGAATTTCCGACCAGCCCGTCAAAGCATATCCGCTTCTCTTAAACGTTTGATTATCTCTTAGAGCATATGTGCGCCCTTCAATAACCGTATCTGTTATTGTTTCCGCTGAACCGCCATGATTTGCATGGTAAACTAAATTGACCAAGGAATTCGGGTTGGCATAAACCGCTTCAAAGTTGACGTTTCCGTACATTTTGATCGTGGACCCCGGATAGTAAATAATGCCGGTTTTATCCTTTTCCTGCCAGCCTGCCAATATCATTGTGCCTTTTGTGAGCGCCGCGTTTTTAACAGGCGCCAAAGCGTTTACTTTGTATGTTTCAGCATCTGTCGGGACAGTTCCGGTTCCGCCGTCCGCATCGTAAACCACTTTGAATCCGGATGTTCTGTACAAACCGTAAATTTCAACATCTTTCTCAATGCCGTTTGAGAAATTATACGGGACAACCAATCCATTGTTCAGTGTTTGATACCAGCCGCGGAAAACGCCCAAGTTCACATAAGACGTACCGACTTCAAGGAAATAGGGATCAGCGTTGACAGGCGGCCGTACGGCTTCGCCCAGCTTGACATTCTGAACACCGAGCGCTGTTCCTCCGTTTTGATCAAAGAAGGTTGCAGTGGCGCCCTTATGCTCCCATTTTGCGTACAGCTCCAAATTTCTGTTCGGCATGACGGCATTTTCCAAATCATACGGCTTCTGATATTCGCGGTCTTCATACCAGCCTGTAAATACAAAATCCGTACGTGTCGGATCGGCCGGTACATGACGGCTCAAAGGCTCGCTAAATAATATGTCCGTATGACCCGCAATTGAACTGCCGCCCATGGTATCAAAATTAAGGCTGTGCCTGTTGCGGTCATATATGAGTATTTGGGTGAAGCCCGTTCCAATGATGGGTTCCAACTCTTCCGTTGTACTGTTGAATTGGAGTGCATATTCAGTCAGCCTGGTTTTTCCTTCAATGCTTTTGAGCATGAAAGCGGCGCCGGTTGAAATTGCGAGTTGGCTGTGCCCTGTGCTGTTGATGTATAATTTACCGTCGTATTCTACATAATCAACTCCCGGGACTCCTGTTTTTTCTTCTTCGGGCAGCGCTTCAAACATATATTTTAAATCGACATTTTGACCATCATCGATCCAATAAGCGTTCAGGGTGTATCCTGTTTCCGATCCGTTTCCGAATATTGAACTCGGCAGCATTTCCGCTGTTACAACCTGCCTTTTTGAAACAAAAATGACATTGTTGTTGGCATACCAGCTGTTCAATCCGAACGGAATCATCCACCCTTGGAATAAGAATCCTGCGCCATCTGTTCGATAGATGCTGAAGTTATTGACTTCGTTCAAAGGCCAAATGTCTTCAACATCCATACCGAGCTTCACTTGAATTGAATGCTGCTCATTCGGATTTGAAGAGTTGGTATAGATAACGGGAGACAGTCCATTTTCGTCCTTCATGACAGCAGAGCTGTGATTCAAATTAAATCTCAATGTGTAAATCTTGTTTGTATAATAGACATTGACAGCGGTTGACCCGTCGCCTTCAACGACCGCGGGAACAGAGCGATGGAATTCGCTGTGGGTCGGTATACGAAATGAATGATCCTGATTCATTTCCGATTCACTGATCGCGATTGTTGTGCCTGCCAATGCCCATGTTACAAATGAATCATGGAACACGTAATTATTGACGTCTGTTTTATCAAACAGAAGCGGAAGGTTTTCTTTTTCTTTCCAGATGATCACTTTAACTTCAGGTTTATTGGCGCTGTCCGGCTCCCAAATGGCGTACAATGTAAAAGACTCCGTAACAGTTGCCGAAAAGTCATAGGCTGCCGCCGAATTGCCCGGATTTGCGTCCAACGTTTTGCTCCAGAACGCAAATTTAAATCCCGCGCGTGTCGGATCTGCCGGCTTCTCCGCTTTTTCATCTTCTCCGATGAGCTGGTCGTCAACAGGCGTTCCTCTCATGGAATTGAAATAGATATAATAAGAGTTGCCGTAAACGGGTCTCAAAACAATGTTGCTGTTGACGGGCAGGCTGAAGTCATATATGTCATAGGTGCTGCCAACAGCCCAATATGCAAAAACATCATCGGTTCCGCTCGGGGGTGCTGCCGGCGGAACAACGAAATCATCGGCTTCCACCAGCCGCGTGTAGAAAATATCTCCGTCCGCATCTTTAAATGAAACCAGATGTTTGTCGGAATATTGAGCGAACAGATTCAAGCTCCCGGTGACGGGCATTGAAAAATCATATAATTTATCGATTCCGTTCAATTCTGCAGACCACCCGACAAATGAAACCATCCCTGTGGGAACGGCGGGGGCGAGCGGCACCGGAACGGTTCCTCCGACGTTAACCGTTTCCCTATTATATATTCTGCCGTTTGCATAAAATGTAACAGTTGCTGTTGTTTCTCCGCCCAAAGCGGGAGCCGGTATAATACTTAAAACCACTACTGCCAGCAAAAACAAACTGGCTGCAGTTTTTAAGATGTTTGTTTTCATAAATTAATTTCACTTCTATTAATTTAATTCCTATATTGTTTCATAAATAATTTAATTAAATATAATACTTTGTTTTTAATCAATAATTGATTCAAAATACAATAGTAACTTTACTAAAAAGTTTAGAAGGTATATATACTTATCCAATAGAAAGAGATTTTTAAATGGGAGTTGCAGCTGATGACGACTGCACAAGCAAGCTGCCGATTTTTCTAAAAAAGGCTTCCATTTAAGGAAAATGAAGCGGATGAATTGTATTTTGGACTGAGACGGGTAAAAGGAAAAGCACAGATGCGGCATCGGCAGCAAAACAATCATCTTTGGATTATTTCATCTTATTTATTTTTGAATTTTTAATCATTCTTTAGATATTTCGATGAATTTTGAACTGATTTATTTGCAGCTGATTTTTTGATTAAAAGGCTTTTTCCGCTTTTAAAAACAACATCAATCAGTCGAATATTTTGATTTGAGTTTTTATTTTTCAATTGCTTTTCGAGAAAAATTAAATTCTGATTTGGAGATGATTTAAGAAGGCTTATATAAATTATAACAAATATTAAGTTTAACGAAGTTTTAGAAAATTATTATTCGTAAAATAATTTCAGCAAACAATCTGAAAAATAAAAATAAACACAACACACGAAGGTAAAGTTATGGCTGACACAACCACTGAAACAACAACACCCGGAACAGTTCGCGACATGTCAAAATCGACATGTAAGCCTGTTATTCCGTCCGCAATGACGACAGAAACAGTTCCCAAATCCACAGCATCTGCAGCAAAACCCGCAGCAAAACCCGCAGCAAAACCTGCAACGAAAACACCTGCAAAGCCGGCCACAGCAAAAGCGCCGGCAGCAAAAACAACTTCCGCAGCAACAAAAACAGCAGCTGTGAAGACAGCGGCCGCTCCAAAAACCGCGGCAAAAAAGCCGGCTGCAGCGAAAACAGCAACTGCAAAGACTGCAGCGGCAAAGAAAACAACTGTCTCAAAGACGGAAGCTGCTTCAAAATCAACAGCAGCAGCAAAGAAACCGGCTGCTAAAACAGCTGCGGCAACTAAAGCTGCAGCAAAAAAGCCGGCGGCAAAAGCCGCTTCAAAATCAACCGCAACAGCAGCTCCGAAAGATAATATGACACGCTCCATTCCGGTAAACGCTGAAGAAAAATGGGATGAAATTGATATCGTCATTGATCTTGATGAAATCAATGAAATCCTTGAAGAAAAAATCAGCAGCGGAAAGAAACGTTTTAAAGATGGAGAGGCGCGTTACGCGGAATTGATGAACGCTTACAGAGAACATAAAAAAGAAGAGAAGGACAGAAAAAGGGAAGAGAAAGAACTCAAAAAAGCGAAGAAAAAAGAGAAAGGCAATAAACTTTCAAAGGATGAAAAGTATATTGTTTACGGTGCGGCAGCCGCCTTGGCAGCCTACGCCGCTTATCATATTTTCCATAAAAAATAACTCAGGTCAATAGAAAACGGATATCTGTGAGGTATCCGTTTTTTAGTTTTTCAATTTTCTGATTTTTCCGGATAAAGATTTGCTGCCTATACTTTTTCGAAATATGATCATTTTTTTCTTCCAATAAGGATGTAGCTCAGCGGAAATTTCTCAAGCGTTTTCACTGTTTCGCTGTTTGCCATTTCCAAATTGTACTCCTCAAATTCCTGTATCTCAATACCGGCTTGAAGTACGGCGCTTATAATATCAGACATTTTGTGCATAAACCAAAAACATTCGTTTGATTCATATTCTGCCCCGCCGACATAATCAAGACCGGTCGGACAATTATAAGGCCCTTTTTTGAAATAGGAAGTCAGCTTTTCAAAATTCTGTTTTTCAAAATCAAATCCATTTTCAAAGAAATAAGCAAACGGATGAATCTCAAAAATCAATATTTGTCCGCCCTTCTTTAACAGTCTGGAGACGACATTAAAATAATCATTCAAATCGGGAAACCATTGCAGCGAACCCTCAGATATGTAAATGAAATCAAAATAATTGTTGAATTGGTCTCCTATTTCCAATATATTTGTTCTTTCGAATTTGGCGTTCAGGTTTGCTATTTTCGCAAGCTGCTCCGCTTCTGAAATGGCAGTGTCGGAAATATCAAACCCGATCGCTTCTTTGGCACCGAATTTCATAAGCGACAGCAATTCTCTGCCATTATTGCACGGCATTTGTGATATGGTTTTGCCGTCAAAATCAATCGTATTCAGCTTGCTCATTAAAACCTCATCGCAATCCCTGTCTAAAGTCGTAAAATGAGGGTTTTCAAAACCGATCTGCAAAGAATTATTTCTTGCCTTTTGATGGTATTTCAACGCTTGATTCCAAGCAGCTCTGTTGTGTTCAAACATATTTTTTTCGTTCAAGTTATGACCCCGCTTTATTTTGTTCTTGAACTTTTATTTCATTAAAAAATTTTTCAGTTCTTCCAACACTGCTTCAGCATGTCCTTTGACGCGGACATTGTTCCAAATTTTTGTGATTTTTCCGTTTGAATCAATCAAAAATGTTGTTCGGACGGTTCCCATATTTTCTTTGCCCATGAATTTTTTAAGCTGCCAAACATCGAAAGCTTTGATGACTTCAAGCTCGGGGTCGGCCAAAAGCGTAATCGTGAGTTCCGCTTTTTCGATGAATTTTTGATGAGAAGAAACACTGTCTTTGCTGACGCCGAGAATAACGGCGCCGTTTTCCTCGGAGCTACGCTCCGAGTTGACCATTCCTATCGGACTGGTCAATTTCGAATTCATTTTTCAGCGCTGAAAAGTCAACCGCTTCCTGTTTGCAGCCTGCCGTATTGTCTTTGGGATAAAAATAAAGGACGACATTTTTTCCTTTGAAATCCTTTAAGCAAATATTTTCTGAATTTTGATTCGGTAAACAAAAATCCGGCGCCTTGTTGCCGGGCTGAAGTGATGAAACGGGCATTTGAATTCTCCTTGTTTGGATTGAATTATTTTTAAGTTAAATATTGATGCTGAAATAATAAAAGATTTGTTTCATTAATTTTTTGTGCCGGAATTTTTTTGAAGAGCTAAGAAAAACGAGGGATGCGTTGAAAAATTTAAAAGAAGAATGGTGCGACTCGCGCGCGAAGCGAGCAAAATTAAATTGAAACAAATCATACTAATTCAATAAAACAAAAGAGATTTACGAATAAACAGTGTTAAATATGTTCGATAGAATATGATTAAATCATATCGTTGAAAAGTAACTTTTTTAAAAATCGATTTCGTTCAAATTGCTGTCGATAAAAAAAGGAGCGTTTTTTCAGATTTAAAAAATAATTTTTTTCAAATTATAAAATTTTATGAAAAAGTTTAATCCGTATTAATTTGTGCGGCGGAAATATTATGATTGACGACAAAAAAGTAACCGAAAAAGAATTGATGAGAATCGGTGTTTCACTTCCCGATAACCTTTTGACGAAATTTGATAATATTATCGAAGAAAGGGGATATTCTTCCCGTTCGGAAGGCATCCGCGACGCGATTCGAAGCTACATCAATCATTACGAATGGATGAACGACATCAAAGGGCGCCGTATCGGAACAATTTCACTCGTTTATGACCACACAAAACGCGGCCTTTCCAACATGATGGCCGAGGTCCAACACGAACATTCCGGCATCATCAAAACGTCCATTCACATTCATCTGGACCATGACAACTGTTTGGAAGTTATTGTTTTGGATGGTGACGGCCGCGAGATCAAATCACTTGCCGAAAAAATTATTTCACTCAACGGCGTCAAATTTTCAAAATTGACGACGGTTCCGTCTACTGAGAAACTTTGAGAAAGTTCAAGTTTTTGCAGCTTTTTTTAATTTTTTTCAACTTTTTTCAGCATTGGATTGTTTTTTTCAAACTTTAAATTTTTTTAAAATTCAGCAAACAGAAACAGTGAAATTCATGCCTGAAAAGAAAAAAGACTATCAAGAAAGATACAATGAAGTTTACAAAATCGCCGCAATGATCCCTGAAGGCAAAGTCGTCACATACGGGCAGCTGGCGATGATGGTCGGCGGCATCACGGCAAGACAGGCCGGATACGCAATGCGGGAGGCGCCTCCCGGACTTCCCGCCCACCGTGTTGTCAATAGTCTTGGAAAGCTTTCGCCGGAATACGTTTTTGGAGGACAGAGTTTTCAAAGAATGAGGCTTGAAAAAGAGGGGATTACGTTTACGGCTGCCGGCAATATTTGTGTGAGAAAGCATTTGTGGGCTTTTGAGTAATAAACAAAGGCAGCAAAAATAACAAAATAAAAACAATAAACAGCAAAACATAAAAACGCAAAGCTGTGTAAAATAACTTTTAAAAAAAGAAATAATTTGAAGCGGGCCCGAAGGGATTTGAACCCCCGACCTACGGATTAAGAGTCCGCCGCTCCGCCTGACTAAGCCACGGGCCCACACTTGAAATAAATTAACCATCTCGACAGCAGTCATCACAATAACGAGTCCTGCCTCATCAAAGAATACTTTAAATCCGTCTGACTTTATATAAACATTTCGCCGAAGTCGCTTTTCGCCCTTGGTTATCTCGTGAATAAAAATAAATAAACAATCGGCAAACAAAAACGCTTTCAAAAAAGGAAGACAGGTATTTTATGCATTTCTTGATTGAAGTGAAACATTTTTAAAATTAAAAAAGAACGGCGGAGATAACCGCCGTTATATCTTATTTTCGCTGATTATTTGATCGAATGTTTTTTCAGATAATCGTGTTCATTGTCACTTTCGTCCCTTCTTCTGTAAGTAAAGACAGCAATTGCAATCGCAATGAGGGAAAGAATCAAAAGCCATCCGACTTCACCTTCGTAACCCGGATCCGTTTCATCGCCGCCGTCCGGCGGTGAAGGCGGAGCGGGGGGAGATGGCGGCGAAGGCGGTGTAACGTTTGTTTCATTTTCGGGCGGGACAACCGTTGCGTTCCCTGTACCGTTGCCGCCGCCACCGCCGGTGCTCGAGATATCCCACTGAGCGTACAGAACCGTGTTCTGAGTAATCGTAAAGGTATCGTCGGTGCCGTAGCCGATGCCCTGGCCGTCAGCCTGCGTGTTCCAGCCGCTGAAAGTGTGTCCGGTGAAGCTTAAAGGAGGTGTGTTGATGTTGCCGAGAACGGTGACGGAAGCGCCGTGAGTGTAGGGACTATTGGCGTCAGCGGGAGCGGAACCGCCGTCATTGCCGTTGCCGTCGTAAGTGACTGTGAAAGTCAGAATATCCCACTGAGCAAAGAGTGTCATATTGCTTGCTTGAGTCCAAGGTGTAAACACATATTCATCAGAATATACTGCTCCTGTACCGTCCGCCGCAGTATTCCATCCGGTAAATGTATAATCTTCTCTTGTGAAAGCATTTGGCGGCAGCGCATAATTCTCGTTAAAGTTCGGGTGGCGCGGAGCCCCCGGAGCCATTGTTCCGACTCCGTCGTTTGGATTAAAAGTGATTTGGTAGATACGCGGCATCCAAACCCAAGTGTCGGCCATTGTTGCCCCGTTATAACCACCCAAAAGAAGACTACCTGTAAGAACCGCACTTGTCCGATTCAAACCTGCTGGTCTGTCAATCGTTCCAGATCCAACTTGCTGCCATCGACCTGCCCATTGCTCATATTCACCAGTAGATTGAACTGTTGGTAAACCCGGGTTACGGGTAGGAGTACCCGGTAGGAATGAAAATTCCGGACCTAAATGTAAAATACGCAAATTTGTAGTCCCTGCAAACGTATTGTTCAGTTTCTGTGCATTAGTGGTTATCTGTACGTCTGCAGCCAAAGCGGATGTATTGAAATTAGAAATATCCAGTTCAACCAATGAAGTCATGCCTCTAAACATATCCGTCATGCTGTTAATGCGACCGGGTTGCTTAGATAGCCTTGTTCCAACATTTGAGGTATCAAAATGAGATAAGTTCAGCGTAACTAATGAGCTGGCTCCTGAAAACATAAATGCCATGTCGCTGACGTTTGATGTGTCAAAATTCGATATGTCTAAATCAACTAAGAATTCAGCACTTTGGAACATTCGCTCCATGTCTTGGACATTTGAAGTGTTAAAACTTGATAAGTTTAAAGTTGTTCCTCCATAGCCCATAAACATCCATTGCATATCTTCCACTTTGCTTGTGTCAAAGCTTGAAAAGTCTAAATTGTCAAAACTGTTACGGAACGCCAGAGTTGTCGCATTCGCGACTCCTGCAGTTGCAAACATATAGCGCATCGTTGTGACATTGGATGTATTCCATCCGGACAAATTAAGAACCTCGACGTTCCAGACACCTCTAAACATTGATTCCATGTCGGTGACGTTTGATGTGTCCCAACCTGAAATATCAAGCTTAGTAAGCGTTACACCGTTGTTAAACATACCATTCATAGTTGTTACGTCGGATGTATCAAAGGTCGTTAAATCAAGTTCCATTGTCCCTGTAATATTATCTGCAAACCCGTTAAACATACCTTCCATGTTTGTAACGCCGGTCGTATTTAATCTGTCAAGACCTTCTATTTCTTTAACGTCCCTAAGTCCCCTAAACATGTTAAGCAGACTGCCAGTACCTTGAATATCTCCTTCAAAAACAATTTTAGTTATCCTGCTGCCTGCCGGACTAAGTTGCTGGCTGTTGAATACACTATTCCACGGAGAATTGGTGCCGAGTGTTGTTGTCATCGTTCCGGTAACTGCCGGATCGCCGATATAAAGCGTTCTTTCCATTGTTACGTCGTCCCGCTCAACGCGCCAGACGGCAGTTCCGCTCGCCGTAGCAACAGGGAAGGAGCTCATGGTTCCTGAAGCTACGATAGTTGTAGAAAATGGTTGAATCGGAACATAGCCCGCAGTGCCCATCGGATGCACTTCTTCACCCAAAGAGGGGAGGGGCACCGATTTTATATTTTCAGAGATGTGTACCTCGTAAACATCGTCGTCAGCCGCAAATGCTACCGGTGTCATAAGCCCGGCCAGCATAACACTTACCAGCAGGAGACAAACTGCCCGCCGCAACACTTTTTTGTTTGATTGTATATTGCTAGATAACATGAATAAAAAGACACAATATATAGGATATATATCTTTCTGCTCCAAATTTAATACGCCTCCTGTTTTGACTTTCAGGGAAAGATGACGGAATGTTTTTATAACATGTCTTACTTCTCTAAATTAATTAATTTATTAAGATTCTGACTTACTCTTTTTGCTTAGCAATGACGACAAACGGTTTGATCTCTTTTAAATTAGTTTTTTCCAAGAAGCCGGCACGCTGTAAACGTGATCGGTAAAAAAATTAAAGGTAATTAAAATGTTTAAAAATTCAATGTTTAAAAACAGCAACGAAAATGTCACCGCACCGGTCTCCGAAGGCAAGACATACGATGTTAAAATCGAAGACGTTGCTCAGAAAGGCGACGGTATCGCCCGCGTCGAAGGTTACGTCATCTTTGTCCCCGACACAGTCGCAGGCGAAGAAGTGACAGTTAAAATTACAAGAGTTCTTCCCAAATACGCATTTGGAACCGTTGTCGAGTAATTTTTTAATTTCAAATTTGTAAGTCGGAAGCTCATTTGGGCTTTTTTGGTGTTTTGATTTATTCAAACACGTCTTTTTTTTGTTTTTATTTTGAAAGCTGAGATGCTCTGTTTTAAATGCCGGTCGACTCGTACGAGTTCCTTTCCGTGACTGTCTAAAAATCCACTTAGAGCTATGCTCCAAGTTTGACCGC
>JAIRKA010000041.1 GCA_031260345.1 Methanosarcinales archaeon | reverse complement strand
CAGGCGAACAACATCATAAAGCTGCATTTCACCGTCAACTGTGATGAGTTCTTTGGTCATGAAATCTTTTGATTTGACGTCCAGTTTGTTCATCGAAACGGCTTTTGTGACATCGGTTGTCGTAATGACGCCGACAATTTTGCCGTTGTCTTCAACCGCTGCGCCGTGAAGGTTTCTGGCGATAAAGTGTCTTGAAACTTCCTGAAGATCAAGACTGCTGTTCACAGCGAGAGTTAAAGGTTTCATGTAGAATTTCACGTGCTTTTTCGGCAGGGAAATCATTTCCAAGATGTTGATTAAGATCATGTTGTTGCTGTCATCACGTCCGTAAACTTCACCGCGGACAGTCAGGCGATTGACAGGTGTCGGACCGACTTGGATCTGGTCACCGGAATTAAAATCTTTTATATTGCCGATAACTTTGACGATGCCTCTGCATTTTTCGGGATTGCGGACGGTTGTAAATGATATTTCGGCCGTCGTCGTGTTATTAACGACCGTTCCGTTGCGATAAACAGGAACAACCATTTCTTCATCCATAACTTCAATATCAAGCGCCTGATAAGCTTCACCTGTCGGGCGGTAACCGCCTTTCGGACCGGGAACACCTTCTACAAGGCCGAGCGCTTTTAAGAGCTGCATTTGATTTCGAATCGTGCCCGGGTTTCTGTGAATTAAAGCCGCGATTTCTTCCCCTTTGACAGCAGATTCTTTCTGGCGCTGTAAGTTCACTAAAGCCGTTAAAATATCCTTTTGTATTGATGTTAAATCCATGGTATCACTTGATCTGATCCGCACAAAAAAGTCATAAAGCCAAGCTTTAATAAGTCAGCCGGATCGGTTAATGAGGTGATTAATAAGGTGATGAATTAATAGAATAATTAATAATCATCAAATATGTAAATTACATTTAGTGCATTTATCTATATAAATCCATTTTCAGCAGTTTATAAAATGAGAATATACCATAAAATGAACATAAGAAAGCTTATCTACTGCATTTATCTATGTTGCGTTTCTAAAAGAAAGAGAGATAGAGATTTCAGGTTTTATTATGATTTTTGAAAAAATTAAAACAATTCCGACTTCGGAAGAGCTTTTGGACAAAGCTTTCAGCCGTTCAGTCAGAACAATGGCCGGCAAAACAATTGACGGTCCGACATCACGCTGTGAGGCGAACGAAGCGATGCTTTTGACCGCCGCCAATATTTTATCAGACAATTTAAGCAGCATCAACAAAATGTTTCCGAGCTTTGATCAGATTTCACCGTTTTATTATGATTTAACCGACATTTTAGTCGGTGTCGATGACTTAAAAAAATCGCTGAACAACGTTAAGTGGGCATCCGACAAAATACACACGATGTCGCGCGAATATATCAAAAAAATCCGCGGCAATAAAACGCCTGATGTTCCGAGAAAAGAAGCGTTCGGCCGCATGAGTTCAATCATCGGATCTATCCGTAAAGATTTGCTGCTGCTCGGCGAAGCCCGAAATATTCTCAAGAAACTGCCGGATGTACGTGAAGAGCCGACTGTTATTGTTGCCGGCTATCCGAATGTCGGAAAATCCAGTTTTGTCAAATCCGTCACAAACGCAACGCCCGAAGTTGCTCCGTACCCTTTCACAACGAAAGGAATTCTCATCGGCCATATGGAAAAAAACGGGGTGCGCTATCAGATAATTGACACGCCGGGACTTTTAGACCGTCCGATGTCGGAGCGAAACGAAATCGAGCTTCAGGCAATTACCGCGCTTCGCCGTTTGGACGCCATTATCCTGCTTTTGATTGATCCGAGCGAAAGCTGCGGCTACGATATCAACGCGCAGCTGAGGCTGGCGCATGAAATTCAGAATCAGTTTGCGATTCCGTCAATTATTGTCGCCAATAAAGCCGACCGCGATGAATTTAAAAAGCCGGATGAAATCGAATATACAATTTCAACAATGACCGGTGAAGGCATTGATGTTTTGGTTGAAAAATTGATTGCGATGCTTCCTGTGCAAGAAAAAGAATTTGAAGAACCGCCTTTAAGAGACGGGTTTTAAATTTTTTTATTTTTCTTCTTTCTCTGCTTTCTTTTTAATTATTCTTTTTTCGCTTTTTGTTTTTTTATTTTTCTATTTTTCATTTAATTGAAAAAAAGCGTTAAGGCTTGCATATAAATATTTTATTTTTTTGAAAAATTAAAAGAGATTTTATATAAAGAACAAATTGTGTTCATAGTTGAATCATCGAAATTAATTTTAGAATTATGGAGACAAAAAATATTCGGAGGACATGAAAATGGCTGAACAGGTACAGCAAAAACTAATTGCAAGAGCGAATGAGCTTATCAACTCAAAAAAGGATTATATCGGCGAGGGCATCAATGAGGGAATGGACGGGTATGTTGTTTTATCGTTAATTGATGAGAAAAACGGCTATCCCGTAAGTTCAGCAGTTACCCTTTCAAAAGCAGACGGCATTAACTGGCTGAGCTTTATTGGAGATGAGGAATCGAACAAAGCAAAACGAATTGCTAAGTGCAACAAAGCCTGTGTATGCTTTGCTTCAAATGAATATAATATAACGCTGGTCGGCAGAATCGAAAAAATCACTGACCTTGAAGGGAAAAAGCAACACTGGCAAGAAGTATTTACGAAACACTACGGCGGTCCGGAAAATCCAGAATATTGCATCTGGAAGTTCAACACTGAAACATATAACATTTTCTTTGCAGATAAGTACAATTTGGACGATGATGTTGAAGTAAGGGGCACTTTGAAAGAAACAGAGAAAAAAACAGCACCCAACTTTGAGCCGATTTTAATTTACAGCAACGGGCAATGTGCCAAAGCAATAGAGCTGTATAAAAAAGCTTTTGGCGCAGAAGTTACAGCTCTTCACCGATATTCAGAGGAAGACCCAAAAACTGTACAGTACAGCGAAGGCGAAAAAGATTTCATCTTTAACGCGCAGATGAAAATTGGTGAGCAAACGATTCTGCTCTGCGATGATACGACAAACAATACAAAAATAGGCAATCACCTGCAAATGGTTTTAGAGTTTGATACAGATGACGGCGTCAAAGCCGCATATAACATCTTAGCTGAGGGCGCAACAGATCTATTGCCGCCGCATGATGCCGGATATAGTTCATGTGTAGCAGGTCTGACTGATGTATACGGCATACCGTGGCAGCTGATGGTTTGGCATGGATATTAAAAATATTGAAAAAATAGAGTAACGGCGGTTATCTTAATGATTGACCGCTCCTTTGATTGGCCAAATAAAGAAAATAAATGAGAAAAGTAAGTTTAAAGAACTCTTCCCATTACCTCAAGCGCTTTTTCAATATTGGCCATCGAAGACGCATATGAAATTCGAATATGATCTTTGCCGTTTGCGCCAAATGCCGTTCCGGGCGTTACGACAACATCATTTTTCAAAAGATTCATCGTTGCTTCTTCACAGTTTTTGACTTTTGGGAAGGCATAAAAAGCGCCTTGAGGCATCACGCATTCGATTCCGATTTCATGAAGTCCTTTAATCAGGACATTGCGCCTCTTTTCGAATTCGTTTTTCATAATTACAACAGATTCCTGCGGTCCTGTAATTGCTTCAAGCGCGGCTTTCTGGCCGATTGAGCTGGCGCAGGCCTGCAAATATTGATGCACTTTTATGATTTGCCCGACATAGTCGCCTTTGGCGCCCAAATAGCCGACACGCCAGCCGGTCATAGAATAGCTCTTTGAAAATGCATTGATTGTAACAACGTTGTCGGTAAACTGCGCGGGGCTGACATGTTCTCCGTCGTAAATGAAATATTCATAAACTTCATCAGAAATGATTGTGATGTTTTTATCTTCGGCAATTTCGGCAAGCGCTTTCACATCTTCTTTTGAAGACACGGCGCCGGTCGGATTTCCGGGAGAATTCAAAAACAGCGCTTTCGTTTTCGGCGTAATCTTTTCTAAAACGTCATTCGGGTCAATTGTCAAATCTTCCTTCATTTTAACGCTGACATCTTTGCCGTTGAGCATGTTGACAATGGCTTTATAAGACAAAAATCCGGGGTTCGGAATCAAAACTTCATCGCCGGGATTGACCAAGGATGCGGCTGTGATGTAAAGCGCTTCAGACGCGCCTGATGTCACAATTACCTGACCCGGAGCAACTTCAAAACCGTTTTCGCGCTTGAATTTATCGCTGATCGCGTTTCGAAGCTCGGGAATGCCGAGACCCGGAGTGTAACCTGTAAAGCCGTCTTCAATGGCTTTGATGGCCGCAAGTTTAATGTTGGCGGGCGTGTCAAAGTCGGGCTGGCCGATACCTAAATTAATTGCATTCGGGCCGGCAGCCTCAAAGAGTTTGCGGATACCGGAAATATTGATGTTTGAAACGCCTTGTGAAAATTGAATGTTTGACATGTTTTTCCTCCGGAACAATAAAGTTGTGGTAAATATTAGAATAATTAGAAACGGATATTAGAAATTTTGATAATTATTCGGTATTCGCATGACGCGCTTTCATTTCTGCTTCCGTTATTCCCATCAGTTCAATAAGCTGCATGATAACGGAATCTAAAAAGACAAGCGCCAAGATTTCAAATGATGTTCCCATCGGCGTTTTTGAGGTGCTGTCTCCGGACTTTACAGGTAAAACAACATTAACCGATTTCAATTCTTTGAGTTCGGAGCCGTCTTTGGATGTCACGGCAATGACAGAAGCGCCGTGTTTTTTACACTTTTCAGCGATTTCGACGACCGACTTTGTATTTCCCGAGCCGGAAATCGCAATCAAAACGTCGCCGCTTAAAACGGCAGGCGTGACTGTATCACCGACAACATAGGCCCGAAATCCCATGTGCATGAGACGCATCGCAAAAGCGCGCCCCATAAGACCCGAGCGGCCGGCGCCTGCGACAAAAACGGCGGCGCCTTTTTCTTTGGCCATTAAAAGCACCGCCAGCATATCATAAATGCTTTCTCTGGAAACGGCTTCTGCTGTTTCTTTGATTTGGCCCGCTAAAATTTCCATTGTTTGAATGACGACATCCGTTGACGCCGTTTCTGATTTATTTTGACAGCCGCAAGACATATTTTTTCTTCCGCTTCCTTCCAAAAGTTAAAATAAATTAATTATCATTTTAATTATTAATATCGCCTTAATTAAATCAATATCATCTTAATTTCAACTTATATTCAACTCATATAAAAGAACCGCTTAACGGGATGAAAATGTACAATATAATGATGATTATAAAGGTAATTCAAGCAGCCGTAAAATACGGTAAAAAGTTGAACCAATTTCTAAAGCCGATGATGAAAAAAGAAACAGATCAGACTGCTGAAATAATGTTTAATTCATCACCGTTTTATTCTGTTTTTGCATCACTTCACGTTCAGAAGCGCAAAAACTCTGCATTTTTAATGCTCGGAAATGATGTTTTTAACATAAAGCTGCCAAAAGAGTGTCAAGCCGAAACAGATGAATTGTCGGTTGACGCAAATGTTTCTGTTAAAATGAAAGGGGCAATGAAAAATTAATAGAGATTAAAAAATAATGGATGTCGGGCTTTATTCTAACTTCGAAAAAAACCGGATATTTTTGTTTTTTTGCCGGACAATCTCAATCAATTTTTCAGCGCATTTGAGTTTCTCCTTTTTCAGCGGAGGCACATCCGGATCATCAAAGTCAAAACCGATTAAGATAACGGACGCAGCGTCAAATGCGTCGGCCAAAAAGAGGCAGCGATCGCCGTCCGTAAAACCGCCAAAATTAAACAAATACTCGGGCGGGCGACATTGACATGTCGGGATGACGGCGTTTTCTTTGATTTTATCCAAAAAAGCCGGCAAATATTTTTCCAATTTATCCTAATTGTCGCCGTGCGCGTGAATTAAAAGCAAAGCGCCTTTGTCAACCGCTTCAATTTCTTTAATCGCGTCGTTCGGGTGTTTGCCGTCTAAATCGGTAACAATAATATCCGGCACTTTTTTGTTTTTGAGCAAAACGGAAGCCGCACCGTCCGCCGCGATATAAATTTCGCTGCCGTCAGCGTTTTTATTCTCTTGAAGTAAACGATATTCGATTTCCAATGTCGGCGCATTTCCGCAAATAACAATGTTTTTGCCGGCAATTTTATTTTTCAATGAAAACATTGCAGACTCATTGTTTTTGAATTCCGGATTATTTTTAAAAAAATCACTGAGAACTGCTGAAAACCAAACCGCCGTTTTTATATCACTCGCTTCCGAAAAATTAAAGCGGTCTAAAATAAATCGATAGAGCGGCTCCCAATCACTGTAATTCATTTATCCACCTGTTTTTCTGAATCTTTAAATATATCTGTGAATACATTTAACTAATTCATTTTTCTTTTTAACTTTATCTTAGATTCCGCCGGTTTTAAACAAAAATTTTGCAAAAACAAATTGGCAAAAAACAAATTGACAAAAAACAAATTAAAAAAAACAAAGTTAAAACAAGATTATCCGATGACGGACGGACTATACATATGCAAAAACTGATGAAATATCTGCTTTCTTACCGTTTAGATGTAGCAGCGGCAGTTTTTTTAATTTTCCTTCAAAGTCTGACACAGCTTCTGCTCCCGGATTTAATGGCGAGAATGGTTGATTTCGGCATTGTCGGCGGCGACATTAATTACATTTACAGAATGGGCGCCTATATGCTTGTTATTTCCGTTTTCAGCATGATTTTTTCAATTGCGGCGAACTATTATACATCCAAAGCTTCTGTCGGTTTCGCAAAATTGCTTCGTAAAGATTTGTTTGACAAAATCGACTATTTTTCATTGGAAGAGTTTGATCGCTTCGGAACGTCAACGCTTGTCACCCGAACGACAAATGATGTCACTCAGCTTCAAAACGTCATCATGATGATGCTTCGTGTTGTTGTTATCGCGCCTTTGACATTTCTCGGCAGCATTGTGCTGATGCTGAATAAAGATGTGACTTTGTCATTGGTTGTGCTCGCCGTTATTCCGCTGCTTTCAATTTTTGTTTATTTCGTTTCTCGTCAAATTATTCCGAGCGTCCGGGAAATGCAAAAGCAGTTGGACAACCTCAGCCGAATCCTTCGAGAGCGGCTGACAGGCGTTCGCGTCATTCGCGCTTTTAATAAGGAAGCGGCGGCATCAAAAAGATATGAGGCGGCAAATGAAGATTTAACCGCCGTTTCGCTGAGAGTCAACAGAATCGTTGCGATTCTTTTTCCGGGAATGCTTTTTTTGATGAATTTGGCAATCATCGCGGTTTTATGGTTCGGAAGCTTCCAGGTTGAAACAGCCGGCTTAACAGTCGGCGACATGATGGCGTTTATTCAGTACGTGACAATGATTATGATGTCTGTTGTCATGATTTCATTTATTTTCGTTATCATCCCGCGCGCGAAAGTTTCTGCCGACCGTATTTCGGAAGTATTGAATACAAATGAAATGATTCAGGATTCAGAAACAGCAGCATATTTTGAAAACAAAAGCACAAATAAAAATACAAATGAAAGCGGAACGCCAAAAATCCCCGCAGTTGAATTCAAAAATGTATCTTTTCGATATTCCGATTCCAATAAAATGATTTTGAAAAATATTTCATTTTCAATCAATCACGGAGAAACCGCAGCACTCATCGGCGGCACCGGTTCCGGAAAAACTTCTTTAATCAGCTTAGTACCGCGCTTTTACGACGTTGCCGACGGCGCCGTTTACGTTGACGGCGTTGACGTCAGAGATGTCAAGCAATCCGATCTGCGCCGAAAAATCGGCTTCGTCCCGCAAACAGCTGTTTTATTTTCGGGAACGGTGGCCGAAAACATCCGCTACGGCAAAGAAGACGCGACAGATGAGGAAATTTGGAAAGCGCTTGCTATCGCTCAAGCATCCGATTTTGTTGAAAACATGGGAGAGGGTATTCAGTCTTATATTTCCCAAGGCGGTACAAATATTTCAGGCGGTCAGAAACAAAGATTGACAATCGCGCGCGCAATCGTCAGGCGTCCCGAAATTTATATTTTTGACGATAATTTTTCGGCACTGGATTATAAAACAGACGCAGACCTCAGAAACGCGCTGAACAAGGAAATTAAAGACGCGGCTGTTCTGATTGTCGCACAGCGCGTCGCAACAGTCCGAAACGTTCCCAAAATTATTGTTTTAGACGACGGTGAAATTTCAGGAATCGGGACGGATGCCGAATTAATGGTCAATTGCGAAGTTTACAGAGAAATTGTTGAATCCCAAAGCGGTGGTACGGAGGTTGCTGAATGAAAGATTCATCGTCCATTCCTTCTTCAACTTCTGCCTCAGCTTCCGCTTCAGCTT
>JAIRKA010000031.1 GCA_031260345.1 Methanosarcinales archaeon | reverse complement strand
ACGGTCATATTTCCGTTGATAATAACGGAATTGTTTGTTACGGAGGACACCGGCATGCCGGCAGTAGGAGTCATACCGTAACCTTGAAGATTGACGGATGCCGAAGAATTTTGCGTTTCTGCGTACATCGCGTCCGGTGCACCGAAAACGTTTCGAACGATTAGTCTGTTTCTGTCGTGATTATTCAGGTTGCCGCTGTTAATTCCCATAAGCGTGGGAGCACCGCTGACGGTTACGGATGACATAATTCCGCCGATATCCGTTGTTGAACCTTGGATATTGCTTCTGAGATTTGTTAAGCCTCTGGAATGACCGAATAGGAAACTGTTTCCGCCGGCACAATAAGATGTCATGTTTCCGCCGACAGTAAGCGTATTATTAACGCTTTCTGAGATGCCCGCATACATTCCAACCACAATCGACTGAGATGAGCCGAAGTAAGTATTTGTCGGAATCTTTCTGACGGATCTGCTTTCCATATTGCCGCCGACCGTTACCGAGTTATTAATAGCGACTGCATTGTTTGCTGTGTTCCAAGACTGCTGATAATCCATAAGTCCTGCTATCCAAGTCGCGCTCGGTCCTTCAGCTGTCAGATTGCCGGCGATGTTTATGCTGTTATTGTAAAAGTAAGCGCTGTTGCTCTGCAATCTCAGTTCTCCGAGACCGTAGAATAGAATATTCCCTACAACCGCTGAAGGACTCGCTACTTCCAGATGTTCCATTGTTATATTGCCACTGACATTGAACGTTGAGTTGCTTATGTATGTGCTGTCTCCGAGTCCGCGCACAGTTGTGGTTCCGTCCGGATTAACCGAATTTGAAGGTCTGATGTATATCTCTCCAATATTAACGCGGATATTATCGGCGGCTCCGTTAATGCGCCATGCAAATCCTGAGACCTCTATGTGTCCGCTGGTTGTTGTTCCGTCCATTCTTGCATAATTGACTGTAATATTTTCAAGAGTTGTTTGGACCGGCGTGTTCGTTGCAAAACCATTCACGACTCCCAGCCATTCTCCGTTAGAAGCATTTTCGGGTGTTTTTCCTTGAACGTATCCGATTGTTTGGGCGGTAATGCTGATGTTTCTCATAATCAGCGGCTCATCCGAAAGTGTCGAAATATGGTCGGCAAAGCCGAAAGTGCGTGCTGTCTGGCCCCACACTCCGGGCTGTTCCCATAATCGGTAATCTCCGACAATATCGCCTTCAACGACTATGGTGATGTTTTCTAAATCACAGAATAAAATATCGCCGTTTGCGAACGGCGAAGTTTTGACATCGCCGATATATCTGACCGTTAAGTCTCTGACAAAGAGTCGATCTCCCATGTTTATGTTATTGAAATCATTGACACGATTCAAAAGAGGTCTGGCCGGATTCGGCGTATCTACAACGATTGTGATTGTTTTGCCGTTTCCGTCAATGTTTGAGAAAAGTGTTGCTGTATTTGGGCCGGTAAAAGCAGAGAAATACGTATTGCTCAACTCGCTGGCATTAACGGTAAAATTATCTGTCAGTAAAAAAGTTGTTTTGTTGACTCTGTTTCCGGAGACGACTTCTCTTGTTCCGAGCGCGTTTAATATGTTGTCCAAAAGTTCTTGTTCTGTCGTGATTTCAACAACTGTCAGAGCTCCATAGTCGGGCGATGCAACCCAGTTCGGCATTCCTGATAAAGGAGAGGGCCGAAGCAGCTGACGAATACCGCCCTCTGCAACATTATTTCGCGCCTCTTTTAAAGAAGAAGGATGAAGCATCCGAAGAATGCCGGCTTTTATTTTTTCAAACAGTGTTTGCTTTTTTTCTGTTTCATCGGCCTCGTCGTCTGAAATTTTGGTGATCGGAATTATATTTTCAATAAATTCAATTTCGGCCGCGTTCGGATCGGCTGCTGCTATTCCGCCGAATACCGAAAGTATAATCAAAATTGAAATTATTAAACTTGCTGCTTTTCTTAAATATTTCATTTTTAAATCCCCTGAATCTTTGTTTCTGCTGTACATCTGAGAATATTCTGCGTGAAGAGTGTCTTTTCAAGTCCGTTATATTATTGTGATTTTGTCCGAAAGCCGGATTATTTTAAATTTACGAAAAAAAATTGAAGTTTAAGTCGAAGATTTTTGAGGCAAAAATAAATTAAAATTTGTGAATAGTGGTTGCTGTTCCTGTTTGCTTCGCACGAAGCGAAAATTTACATAATCTTTTACTCTTAATATTCGGAAATACGAGCAGTTGCAAATATTGCAATTATCTTCTGCGATACTTGCAAGTAATCGTATCATCAAATAATAAATTAAATATATTAAATCTAATATTTAATATAATCGCCGAGGAATGTACACAAAAATTCGAAATCTATTGAGGGCTGTGCTCAAGCGTTTTTAAAATGAAATATTTCTAAAATTAAAAAAAGAACGGCGGAGATAGCCGCCGTTGTATCTTATTTTCACTGATTATTTGATTGAATGTTTTTTCAAATAATCATTTTCTTTGTCATTTTCATCCTTCCTTCGGACAATAAAGGTGGCAATTGCAATCGCAATGATGGAAAGAATCACAAGCCATGCAACTTCACCTTCGTAACCCGGATCTGTTTCATCTCCGCCGTCCGGCGGTGAAGGTGGAGCAGGGGGAGATGGCGGTTCGGGTGGTGTAACGTTTGTTTCGTTTCCGGGCGGAACAACCGTTGCGTTTCCTGTACCGTTTCCGCCTCCTCCACTGCTGCCAACCGGTGTCCAAACAGCGCTCATAATGACGTTTCCGGTTACGGTTATAGTGACGCCTGCCTGGTGAGTCGTACTGCCATCATTCCAGCCGCCGAATGTGAAGCCTGTTCTCTGCAAGTTTCCTATGTTGTCAAGAACTGTTGCAGATGCACCTGAAATGTAATAGTTGGGATCAGAGGGAACAGTACCGCTGTCGGCATTGTTTGATGTGTAGGTTATCGTGTATTTGTCCTCAAGAACATCAGGCTTACCGTTGCCGCTTGTATCCCATCCCCAAACAGCGTAGACGGTCACATCCACGGTCGTGATTGCAATTGAAGTGATCAGAAGACCTGTCGGCAGAGTGTCGCTTGCACTGTAGATATGAGTATCAAGAGTACCGCTCCATCCGACGAAAACGACATCCGTCAAATTACCATCCAACGTCGCTTGAGCGTGTGTCGGCGCTGTCGTTGACAAGGTGTACGTGTTCGCGACAAGGTTTGTCACCGGATTTGGCGTCGGTCCGCCCGCACCATTGTTTAGGTTATAGGTCAAGTTGTATTTTGTTTCCAAAATATCCGGAGTACCGTTACCGTTCGTGTCCCATCCCCAAACGGCGTAGACAGTCACGTCCGCATTCGTAATTGCAGCTGTTGTGATGATGAGGCCTGTCGGAAGAGTATCGCTTGCGCTGTAGATGTGAGTATCAAGAGTGCTGCCCCATCCGACAAAAACGACATCCGTCAAGTTGCCGTCCAACGTCGCTTGAGCGTGCGTCGGCGCAGTCGTTGACAAAGTGTACGTGTTTGCGACAAGGTTTGTCACCGGATTCGGCGTCGGTCCACCCGCACCATTGTTTAGGTTATAGGTCAAGTTGTATTTTGTTTCCAAAATATCGGGAGTGCCGTTACCGTTCGTGTCCCATCCCCAAACAGCGTAGACAGTCACATCCGCAGTCGTAATTGCAGCCGTTGTGATGATGAGGCCTGTCGGAAGCGTGTCGCTTGCGCTGTAGATGTGCGTATCAAGAGTACTGCTCCAGCCAACGAAAACGACATTCGTCATGTTGCCGTTCCACGAAGCTTGCCCGCGCGTCGGCGCAGTCGTTGACAAGGTGTGCGTGCCTGCGCTCAGTCCCGTCACCGGGTTTGGAGTCGGTCCGCCCGTTCCGCCGTTTAAGTTGTAGGTTAAGTTGTATTCAACAACATTGAGCTGCCACTGAGCATAGAGCGTCATGTTATTTCTTAGAGTCCAAGGTGTAAACACATGTTCGTTGGAGTATGCTGTTCCCGTTCCGCCCGCTGCAGTATTCCATCCGGTAAACTCATAGTTGTCTCTTGTGAAAGCATTTGGCGGCAGTGCGTAATTTTCGTTAAAGTCTGGGTGGCGCGGAGCCCCGGGCGTCATTGTGCCGGTTCCGCTGTTTGGATTAAAAGTAATCTCATAAATGCGCGGTCTCCACACCCAAATTCCTTCGTGTGTTGCGCCATCATATTGGCTCATTAACTGTGCGCTTGTAAATATTGTACCATTTGGTCTTTCGACAGTTCCCGTTCCAATATATTGCCACGCCGCCAGCCACTGTGAGTTATTTGATAATGTTGCATTACCTGGTACTGCCATTAGCCCCGCATTACCCAGATGAAAATGAAAGTCTTTTCCTAAATGCAGTTCCCTTAATCGCGTTGCATTATTAAACATACCTAACATTGTTGTTGCACTTTGCGTATCCCAACCGGACAAATCCAAACTTGTTAAATTGCTTTGCCCCGAAAACATATTACTAAAATCTGTTACATTAGATACATCCCAATTTGATACGTCAAGATTTGTAAATCTGGTCGCCAGTGGATCACCGGCTGTAGGGTGCGTATTCACAAAGAACATTTGCGACATAGTTGTTACATTAGAAGTGTCCCAATTAGAGACATCTAATGTTGGTGCTCCTGTCCCTCGAAACAAGGTGTTCATCCATGTTACATTCCCTGTCTGAAAATGTCCAATATCTAATAAAGTTAAACGGCTTGTTCCATCAAATAGACTAGACATACCTGTTGCGCTTGAAGTATCCCAGCTTGAGACATCCAACGTAGTCAAGTTAGCCATATCCCAAAAAACACCGTCCATCATTGTTACGTTTGAAACGTCCCAATGTGAAACATCAACAAAAGAAACATTGCTCATCCCTAAAAATATTGCTCCAATATCTGTGGTTGCATCCGTAACATGAAAACGCTCTGAATGTTCAATGCTCGTAACAGAACTAAATTCTCTAAATAAGCTTCTGACATCTGCTCCTGCATATACATCACCCTCAAACACAATTTTAGTAACGCTAGTTCGATACGTAAACCAAGGCGACTGTGACTGAAAAGCTGCTGTTCTAAAAACAGTTCCGGCACCAATATATAATATTACATCAGTTCCATCAGATTCTATTCTCCAAGGTGCTGATCCGCCGGTATTAATTAAATCTGACACCGATCCGGAAGCTATCACCGTAGGCTCCGCTGCCGCCATTCCGCCGAATGCTGAAAGTATAATCAAAACTGAAATCAGTAAAGGGACAGTTTTTTGGATTTTTCTTTTCAGCCCTCCTTTATGGAGCAGTGTCGGAGGGGGGCCGTTTACGACTTTCGATGCGCTTTTGTTATTATTCATTTCTAATTCCTCTTTAAAAGTTTTTGATTTTTGAAAAATATTTCTTTCTTTATTTTTTTATTCTAATATATTCTAGTAAATTGAATATAATTCGTTCCTTTATTTATTCTTTTGGAATGCATTTCTTCAAAATATATTTTTAGCAATCTAGTGTATTTTTATAACATGTATATTATGCTTAACAGAATCTTTTATTTTTAAAATTAAAAAAAGACTTGGAGCTGCGCTCCAAGTTTGACCGCTCCTTCGGACCGGTCAAACGGCGGAGATAACCGCCGTCATATCTTATTTTCACTGATTATTTGATCGAATGCTTTCTCAGATAATCGTTTTCATCGTCTCTTTCAACCTTTCTTCTGATCGTAAAGGTGGCAATTGCAATCGCAATGATAGAAAGAATCACAAGCCAGCCGACATTCTCTCTTCCGTAACCCGGGTCTGTTTCATCGCCGCCCGGCGGTGAAGGCGGAGCAGGGGGAGATGGCGGCGAAGGCGGTGTGTTGTTTTCGGTTTCATTTCCAGGCGGAACAACCGTTGCATTTCCGGTGCCGTTTCCTCCACCTCCGCTGGTTGGTGTCCAAACAGCGCTCAAAGTGACGTTTTCAATCACGAAGATGGTGTATCCTGGCTGATAGGTTGTGCCGTTATAACTCCAGCCGTTAAACGTAAAGCCGGTTCTGGTGAGATCAGCGTTGGCAAGAACTGTATGCGGCTCATTCGGGCTATAGTCATGTGAATCCGTTGGAGCCGTGCCGCTGTCCGCACCGTTTGCATCGTAAGAGACTGTTAAGTATTCAGGCGGTGTCAGCGTAATCCACTGTGCGTACAACGTGACGTTTGCGGTCATGGTTATGGTATTGCCGGACTGATATGGTGTTCCTGTTCCGTCTGCCATGGTGTTCCATCCGTCAAGCTTGTGGTCTGCTTTCCACAATGGCGGAATTCCCGTGTTTCCGAGAACCGTTGCTGGTTGATTCGGACTGTACTGAGTTGAATCTGCCGGAACATTACCGCCGCTTGCACCGTTTCCATTGTAAGTGACTGTCAAGTATTCCGGCGGTGTTAACAGTGTCCATTGTGCATACAGCGTGACATTTGCGGTCATCGTTATGGTGTTGCCGGACTGATATGGCGTTCCTGTTCCGTCTGCCATGGTGTTCCATCCGTCAAGCCTGTGGTCTGCTTTCCACAATGGCGGAATTCCCGTGTTTCCGAGAACCGTTGCCGGTTGATTCGGACTGTATTGAGTTGAATCTGTCGGAACATTACCGCCGCTTGCACTGTTTCCGTTGTAAGTGACTGCCAAGTATTCCGGCGGCGTCAATGGTGTCCATTGCGCATACAGCGTGACATTTGTGGTCATGGTTATGGTATTGCCGGGCTGATACAGTGTTCCTGTTCCGTCTGCCATGGTGTTCCATCCGTCAAACTTGTAGTCCGCTTTCCATAAGTTTCCTGAATTTCCGAGAACAGTTGCTTGTTCGCTCAAATTGTAGGTGCTGCTGTCCTGCGGAACCGTGCCGCCGTCAGCACCGTTGCCGTTGTAGGTAACGGTATAAGTTGATCCAATCAATATACCGTTTTGACCGGAGACGGGAACGGTCCATTGAAGGTTGAGAATAATTTCATTTTGGTCTGTAAAGGTGTTATTGACATGGCTGCTGAGCGTATATCCGCTCGGATATTCCATTTCCAGCGTGATTTCCGGGTTTAATACGGAAAGCAGCGGAATTGTGATTGAATAATTTCCATCCGAGTTCGTTGTGTTTGAAGCCACTTCCTCTTCACCGTAGTACGCATTGACAACTATGTTTGCGACTCCTTCTCCGGCATCTTTGACACCGTTGCCGTTACTGTCAACGAATATATGTCCGGTAATATTGCCGTGAGAATAAACGTGTCCGATGCCGATAATATCTTTAACGACGGTTTTGCCGTCTTCGACTGCTGTCAGCAAGACAATTGAATCCGCGGGCATCGTCAAAACGTTTCCGACGAGCGTTGCTTTTGCAGCGTCGGGACCTGTAAGTCCGAGCGCTCCGATGTCGGCATCTTTTGTTATAATGTATGTGACGCCGCCTGAGAAGTCCGTTGCTGAACTGATTTCCAAAAGCGGGCGTTTATCCGCGCTGAACGGCTCCCATAAATCTGCTGTTTCATTAAACACAAGTTCATTGGTGACGCGCTGCCCTTCCAATAAGGATGTATAGAAATTTCCGGCGGTCACAGAGCCGTCTGCAGGAGTGCCTGTGAAGGTTCTGTAATCGGCTCGATACGGCGGAGTTGAATCGTCCGCTTCTCCGGGACGGTCTATCACCGTATTATTTGTTAATTGAGAATTCGCGTTCACGGATAAGGAAAAGCCTGTCGGGAGTCCTGCGTCCCATATACCATCTCTTGCATAAACAACATTATCCGTTATTTCTCGATTTGCGAATGTGATAAATCCTGCCGTTAAGGCATCGTCGATGTCAGAAAGACTTTGAATTTTTCCGTCAACTCTGATGATATTATCAGATACAACAGAGCCTGCCGCAGCGTTTGTGAGACTGTAAGCCATTCCCGCAACGGCGACAAGACCCGGCCCTTTTACGGTCATATTTCCGTTGACTGCAACAGAATTGTTTGTGACAACTGTCGGATTCGGATTGGAGGCCGAAGGTGCAATGCCGTAACCGTTTATTTGGGCTGTGCCTGTCTGTGTTTCCACATACATTCCATGAGGCGCGTTGAAAATGTTTCGGATAATTAATCTGTTTCCATCATGCGTTCCAACTTCGCCGCTGTTTACTCCATGAATGACGGCAGACCCGTTGACAGATACGGATGACATGATTCCGCCAATGTTCGTTGTTGAATCTTGAATATTGCTTCTGAGATTTGTCAAACCCCTGGCATAGCCGAATAGGAAACTGTTTCCGTCTGCGCAATAAGATGTCATATTTCCGCCGACAGTAAACGTATTATTAACGTCTTCTGAGACACCCCCATGCATTCCAATCACAACCGACTGATATCTGAGATAATTATTCGTCGGAATCTTTTTGGCGGATATGCCTTCCATATTGCCGCCGATTGTTACTGAGTTATCAATAGCGACGACTGTATGTGCGGTGTTCCATGAACTTTGGGTATCAACGAGCCCTGATATCCAGACTGATCCAGGTGCTTCAGCAGTCAGATTACCGCCAATATTTACACTGTTATTGGAAAAGTAAAAGTAACCTTCGTTGTCCCACCCCTTGTTCTGTTCTCCGAGACCATAGAAGAAGATGCCTCCGCCATTGAGCGAGGCACTCGCCAGTTCTAAGTATTCTAATTTTACATCGCCGCTGACGTTAAACGTTGAATTGCTCATGTATACGGCATCTCCTAACCCGACTACGTATGCAGACCCGAGCTGATTGAGAGAATTTTGAGTTCTGACGTACACGTCTCCGACATTAACGTGAACATTATCGACAGCCCCGTGAATGAAATATGCAAATCCTCTGACCTGGATGAATTCACTGGTGGTTGTTCCATCCATTCTTGCGTAATTGAGTGTAATATTTTCAAGAGTCGTTCGACGCGGCGTGGTTGTTGTAAACCCCTTAACTTCTCCCAACCATTCCCCGTTAGAAGCGTCCTCGGGTGTTTTTCCTGAAACGTATCCGATTGTTTGGGCGGTAATGCTGATGTTTCTTATAATCAGCGGTTCATTTGAAAGTGTTTGAATATGGCTGGCAAATCCAAAAGTACGCGCGCATTCACCCGATATTCCCGGCTGTTCATATAATCGGTAATCTCCGACAATATCGCCTTCCACTTCTATGATGATGTTTTCCAAATCACAAAATGTAATGTCGTCGTTTACGAACGGTGAAACTTTTACATCTCCTGTGTGTGTGCCGTCACCGACGTATCTTACTGTCAAATCTTTGACAAAAAGGCGGTCGCTTAGGCTTGTGTTATGGACGTCATTGATACGGTTCAGAAGAGGTCTGGAAGGGTTCGGCGTATCTACAATGATTGTGATTGTTTTGCCGTTTCCGTCAATGTTTGAGTAAAGCGTTCCCGCATTTGAATGAAACTGATGACGGAAATGCGTATCATCCAGTTCGCTGGATAAAACAGTAAAATCATCCATCAGTTTGAAGGTTATTTTGCTTCCGCTTTTTGTTCCAAGCGCATTTAATATGTTGTCCAAAAGTTCTTGTTTTGTATGGATCTCAACAACAGTCGGATTTCCGTAGTCCGGCGTTGGAATCCAATTCGGCATTCCTGTTGAAAAAATCTGAAGTGTGGGTTGAATGCCAACATTTCCTTCATTAAGCGGAGCTTGCATACTTCCATTATCGTTGATGATGCTGTTTGGGATTAATGTTAAATCGTCTTCAATAAATTTAACATTTGCCTGGAAGAATTCAGGCTCGGCTGCCACCATTCCGCCAAATGCCGAAAGTATAATCAGAATTGAAATCATTAAGCTTGCTGCTTTTCTTAAATGTTTCATTTTAAGTCTCTCCTAAATTTTTTATTTTTTAATACATCCAAATATTTCATCTGTATGAAAAAGTGTCTTTAAAATGCCATGTTGTCGTGAATTTAACCAAAAAAATCAGAATTAGCTGGCTAAACTCAAATTTATGTATAGCAACCGCTGTTCGCGAAGTGAGGATGTGCATTTATATTTATACATAAGTTTTTCCCCCTGCACTTTTGTATACAGTTATGCAAAATATCGTAACTTTTGTAATGCAGTATTATAACATAAATCTCTTTTTCTTTATATATATCTTTCATTTATATTAGTTATATTTCTATCCAATTGTAAATTTTTATGATATAATTTTTATTGACAATGTATAGTATTCTTTTCTTTTTAGTATTTATATTTTATCTGTATTATTTCATTTTAATATATTTTTATTTTTCAACATTTTAATTTCTACCGAATGTTTGAGTGACAGAATCTTTTTAATCCTGAGGTACATTCAATTAAAACATGGCAGAGCTCAAAGTTTTTGATATCCGCGGCCGTGAAATGAAAGTCGGCGATTTTGTCAAATACATCAACACGGGAACCGTCGGCGTTATTACGGAAATTATGGAAGACGCAGAAGGCATTTGGGCGCTCCTTGATTCCACCGAGCTTTATTACAAAATCGAACTTTTGGAACTCACGGACGAAATCACGAAAGCTGAAGCTAAACGCAGAAGTTTGGAATCCGATATTGAAGAAAAGATCCATATGCGTGAAGAAGCGATTAAATCCCTTCAAAATATTGAAAGCCGCGACGCGCCGGGCGGCGCAGGATAAGTTTATACTTTTCTTTTTTTTGTTTTGATGCTCTTCATCGCCGTAACAATCGGCTCTCAGCAACGGCTGATTCAAAACAGTTTTTTTGAAGTAAAATATTTTTAAAATTAAAAAAGATCAAAATTAAAAAAATCGGCGGAAATAACCGCTGCTTTATCTTATTCTCACTGATTATTTGGTCGAATGTTTTCTCGGTCAATCGTTTTTATCGGCTGGCTTCTGCTTATTTCTATGCTGCCTGTTTAATCAGCGCGTGTTTTGAAGATCGTGACGCTCTTTCATAATACATTTGCCGCCGCTTCTTCCGCCGATCGGATTCTTCGGGCATCCGAGAGAATTCATGCAGCGTGCCATGACCGCCGCGCCCCGCGCAAGACCGTCTTCGGCAAAAATCAATTTCTTTTCGGGTTCTGCAATGATATTTCGGGCTTTTAATTTTTGAATGATCAATTCCTTTTTCCTGCCAGTTGTTCCGGCGCGCCCCGTTATTCCGATGAGGTCTTCCGCTGTGAGCAGTCCTTCATTTAAAACGCATCCAATCAGCAAAACCGCAATTTCAGACATCACTTCATCCGCCAAAGATGAAACGGCGTTCATTCCGCCGAGGTCATAAATCTTTTTTCCGATGATTGAAAGCTTTTCAAAATCCGAGCCGTTTTCACCGACATCGCATCCGAAAAGAACTAAGCCGGCCTCTTTTGCCGCCGCCGTCTTTATCGAAAACGGTCCGATTCGTTCTCTTTCGTCTGGAATTCGCATCACATGAACGGATTTCATAATTTCATTTTTCGCGCTTTCGATTTCTTCCAAAACAATTTCCGAAGGCATGATCTCATTTGTTTCATTTTTCGATTGAATGAATTCATAAGCGCTTTTTTTGTTCGGATCAATCTCTTGAATCAGCGCATCGGCTGCCGCTCCCGCGTAACCGCAAAAGCCGGCAATCGTTTCGGCATACGGGCGGCTGCAATCGGTGATCCTGCCCGAAAGCGTCGTTCCCATGTCAATTGCGATACACGGATTTCTGAAGTCCGCTCCGATGTGCTTTCCGGCTTCCTTCAATCCCGCGAGCGCCAGCTCGCCCTCCATTTCATTGGAAACGATTCCTTCACCCGAACCGGCAGGCGGACGGACACTGGCAACAGCGCCGTCGAAATAAACGCGGTCTAAATAAGAATAAGATTTCAGTTGGTCCGGCATGTTGTCCCGACTCAAATATCCGGTCATTTTCCGCGGCGGAAATCCCGCCAAAAGACAGCCTTCCGCAAGCGCTAAAATAATCATTTCCAACTGAATGCCATCGACAGCCGTCACGCCCGTTGAGCGAACGACAAATGAAACATCATCCGCCGTCATATCTTTTTCAAAAAGCGCCTGCCGAATTGTCTCTTTGACGAGTTCTGCAAGCGTGTCTTTTGCCAGCGCTGTGCCGCCGAGCGTTTTTCCGAAAACGTCCGATTCGTCCAAGGGTTTTTGGATGTCGCGCGTCAGTCGAACCGCTTTTCCAATGATTTCGGTTATTCCCGTTTCCAAGTCCGTTGACGTTAAAATGCATTTCGTTGTCGTGTTGCCCGCTTCGACAGATGCGACTATGAATGACAAATCCGTCATATTCGGTTTGTTCCGATTGCTTTTTTTGCCTAAAAATCGGCTTCCGGCAAATTCATGTTCCGCAGGCATAACATTCATTTCTTTTTTATTTGAAAAAATCTTTATGCTTTATAATGTATTCTGTTTGAAGTCAAACCTGAAATGTAATATAACTCATACGATTTATATCTTAAAAAACACGTTAATAAACCCGCGTGAATATAAAAAACCGCATAAGGGGTAATTGAATGATTCAAAAAGATGAAACGAAAGAGCTTGCTTGGGCCGCTCGAATTGTCGTGGAAGAGCAAGACATTCCCGAGTACCAAGGCAAAATCAATAAAAAGTTAAGCTATTATGCCGTTATTGCGGACGCGCCGACCGCCGGTGTTGAAAAGACCGTCAACCCGTCTCACTTGAAGACTGTTCTTCGAAAAGATGTCACAGTTCCCTCTATGAGTGTCGAAGACGCTCTCAAAAATGCGCCGGATGTCTATGAAACATCCTTCAAGATTCCCAAAATCTTGTAACGTACTGCAGTGGAAAATCAGCAAACATATCAGCAAATTCATTACTCGAGGGAAAATATGGCAAAAGATATTGCAGCATTTAAAGCGGCGGGCGATAAAGCCGTTTTAGAAAGTCTTGAAAAAATCAAAAAGGATGATTCGAACATTTTTATTACCGTTTGCGGCAGCTCCAAAACCGCAGGATCCGGCCCTCTTGCAGGCGTTCCGATCGCTTTATCCGATAACATTTCTGTCAAAGATGTTGAAACGACATGCGCTTCTAAAATTCTAAAAGGTTACATTCCTCCGTTTTCCGGCAAAGCCGTTCTTGATTTGGAGAACGCCGGCGCCGTTATTATCGGCAAAACAAATATGACCGAATTCGGAATCCTCGGTGCGCCGAGCGCTTACGGTCCCGCTCAAAATCCGCACGACAAAACAAAAAAAGCCGGTCCGAGCAGCGCGGCGGCAGCCGTTGCAGCCGGTTTGGTTCCGGCAGCCGTCTCATCTGACGCGGGCGGCATTTTACGCGTTTCAGCTTCTTTTTGCGGAACGGTTGCGTTCAAGCCCAGCTACGGCGCAATCTCAAGATACGGCTTGATTTATTACGCCGGGTCGCTTGACCAAATCGGTGTTACGGCGGCGACCGTTTCTGATGCCGCTCTCGTCGCTGAGATTCTTTCAGGAAACGATCTCTGCGACACAACTTCTCTTCCGGAAAAGCTTGTATATACCGATAAAATCAAGTCCGGCGATAAGCCGCTTGACGGATTTCGTATCGGAATCCCTGAAGAATTTTTGGAAGGCGTCACCGCGGATGTCATGAAAACATTTGAGGAAGCCGTTTCAACTTTTGAGAAACTCGGCGCGGTATGCAAAAAGTTCTCCATGAAGACGGCCAAATACATGCAGCCTGTTCACGATATCATTGCAGCGGGCGAAAGCTCTGCGATGCTTGCCAAGTATGACGGCACGCGTTTTGGTCCGCGCGCTGAAGCGGATAACTGGCACGAGATGATTGCAAAAACGCGGGCGCTTTTCGGCCCCGTCGTCCGCCGCAGAATTATGCTCGGCGTTTATCTTTTGAAGACTGCTCAGTACAATGACTATTATATGAAATCCATGCAAACAAGGACGCTCATCATTGAAGAGTTCGAATCCGTGTTCCAAGAATACGACCTTTTGGTTTCACCGACAACGAAGGACATTGCGCCCGTTATCGGCACCCCCTGCAACGGCGGTTGCGCTGATGAACTCAGTTCCTTTTCCGCAGCAATTGCCGGCGCTGACTTGGCAGGCCTTCCTGCGGCAACCGTTCCCTGCGGCTTTGTCGGCAAACTGCCGGCCGGTCTTCAGATTATCGGCGGCTATTTAAAAGACGCGAATGTGATTGCGGCGGCTGAGGCATTTGAAAAGGCGGCTGACTTTGTTAAAGTTCAGGAGGCGGTTTAATATGGTTTATGAAAACCCTGACGGCATCATGATCGGTCTTGAAATTCACGTTCAGCTCAACAAAGCAAACACCAAAATGTTTTGCGGCTGTACAACGGATTACACTGACAAAGAGGCCAACACTTGTGTTTGTCCGGGCTGCATGGCGCTTCCCGGAACGACTCCAGTCCTTAATGAAAAAACCGTTGACGGCGCCATTAAAATCGGTCTCGCGCTCAACGCCGAAATTGAAAATGAAACCGATTTTTTCCTGAAGAATTATTTCTATCCCGACATCGGAAACGGTTATCAGGTTACTCAGTTTGATAAACCGATTATTAAAAACGGCCACATTATGATTGAGGGCGAAGACGGGGAATTAAAAATTCGTATCAAGCGCGCTCATATGGAGAACGACCCCGGCAAAATGGCGCACTTCGGCTCGATTGAAAAGTCAACCGGCAGTATCATTGACTTCAACAGATCAGGGATGCCGCTCGTTGAAATCGTCACAGAGCCCGACATCAGATCGTCAAAAGAAGCCCGCCGCTTCTTAGATAAGCTTCGAAGCATTTTGGAGTACTTAGATGTCTTTGACGGCTCCCGTGAAGGCGCGATGAAGGCGGATGCGAACATTTCGGTCAACATTTTCAACGGCAAGCGTATTGAAGGCACGCGCGTTGAAATCAAAAACATTTCTTCACACAAAGCCGTTGAAAAAGCAATTAATTACGAAATCATGCGCCAGAAAGATTTCCTCCGGAAAAACAAGCCCTTGGTTCAGGAAACCCGTCACTATGACGAAGACAGAAACGTGACGGTCAGCCTTCGAGTCAAGGAAACGGCGGACGATTACCGCTACTTCCCCGACTTTGATTTGGTGCCGATGGTTGTCGGCGGCCGTGTTGAAGGCATCCGTGCGACTCTTCCGGAATTACCGGATGCGAAACGCGAGCGTTTTGTCAAAACGTACGGTATTTCCGACGCGCATGCGAAGAGCTTGGTCACTGAGCGCGCTTTTGCGGACCTTTTTGAAAATGTTGCCGCCGCAGTTGACCCGAAGATTGCCGCTTCCTGGACAGCCGACATCGTGAAGGGTGAACTCAACTACCGCGACATGCCTGTCACATCCGTCAGCGCCGAGGACATTCTTGCCGTTATTGGAATGGTTTCAAAGAAAGAAATCAGCGAAGAAAGCGGCGTTCTTGTTATTCGCACGCTTTTAGATGAAGGCGGCAAACCGACAGAAATCGTTTCAGCGAAGGGACTCGCAATGGTTGCGGATGATTTCATCGTAACGGCTGCCAAAGAAGCCATCGCTGAAAGCCCCGATGCTGTTGCCGACTACAAAGCCGGCACGGAAAAGGCGCTGAACTTTATCGTCGGAAAAGTTATGCAGAAAGCCAAAGGAAAGGCGGATGCAAGGCTGGCCCGTGAAATGGTTCTCAAAGAACTTGAGAAAATGTAAAAGTAATCGGATTTGGTCCGATTACCTTTTCTTTTTTAGTAAAAAACAGGGGGGGGCGAGTTGAAAATTTGAAGAAAAGCGGAGCGGCTCGCGCGTGGGCGGTTGCTGAGTGGCAGAGTTCAAGACAGCAGCAACACAAACCTGTAGGTAGCAGCGGCACGTTCGCGAAGCGAACGGATGTGATAAAAAAGAGCAGATGCACGCAGTAGCGCAAACAGCAGGTACACGCGGCAGTGCAAGTAGGAAGACAACAGAAGTAACACAAGTAATAAGATAAAGCGGTGAATCGAATTTGATCTATTTCGTGGGTAAGAATCCGCTAATTTCCATTTTCTCGCTTCGCTCAAAAATGAAAATTAGCGGTCGTACGTGAACTTTCAAACAATTTTAATTTTACTGAAACATCTTCTTTCTTTCAATGATTTTTAAAAAATGGAACGCCTTCTTTTCATCTATTAATCCACTTTTAAGTTTAGGATTTTAGCGGCGTTCGGGTTTTCAACAATTTTGCTTAAAACCGATGTTTGTATTTTAATTTCAATTATTCAAAATCGGCGCCGACTTTTTTCATATCTTCAAAGAAGTCGGGGTATGAAATTTTCACGGACTCAATTGTGTCAATTTCGGTCTCTCCAAGCATCATTCCGGCAATAAAAAGAGACATGACGATTCGGTGATCGTCCCAGCCGTGAACGGCTGCGCCTTTCATCTGCCCTTTGCTTTTTTCACCTGAAATAAGAAGACCGTCGGCGGTTTCTTCGATGACTGCGCCGATTTTTGTCAGTTCGACTGCCATTGCTTTTAGGCGGTCGGTTTCTTTAAAACGAACGTGTTCGGCATTTGTAATTCTCATTTCACCGTCTGAAAACGCGCCGAGAACGGCAAGTGTCGGAACAAGGTCGGGCGTTTTTCCGGCATCCCAAACAATTCCTTTCAATCTTTTCCCGTCTTTATTTGAAACACGGATGATTCCTTTTTCTTTATCCCAAAAAATATCGGCGCCGGCTTTTTCCAATATCTCAACAATCGCGCTGTCACCCTGAGCTGACGGAAAAAGACCGGCTATCGTGATGTCCGCTCCGGGAATCAGAGCGCCCGCCGTCAGCAGATAAGAGGCGGAGGAAAAGTCTCCCGGAATGATATAATCACCAAGAGCGTATGTTTGGTTTCCGGGAATTTCATAATAAATTCCGGCATCACCTTTTGCACCGCTTTCCTGTTTCTCATGAATGCGGATGCCTGCTTTTTGAGCCACTTCCAATGTAACATCAACATACGGCTTTGATTTCAATTCACCGTCAATCGAAACTTTTGAATCCGCTTCCAAAAGCGGGCAGGAGAGAAGAAGAGCCGAAATAAATTGAGAGCTCATGCCGCCGTCAATTGAAACGGCGCCGGCTTTTATTTTTCCTTTCACGACAAGCGGGGCGCAGCCGTTTCCTTTGGCTGAATAAGCGTCGGCGCCCATTTCATTCAGCGTTTCCAAAAGCGGTGTATTCGGTCGTTTTTGAATGGATTCATCGCCGGTCAGTACAACCTCACTGTCGGTAACGCCTGAAAGAGCAGTCATCAAACGAAGCGTCGTTCCCGAATTGCCGACATCAATCGGCTTTTCAGGGTTTTTCGGCTTTCCGCCAAAGCCTTTGACGCTGATAATTATTTCATTTGTTTCCGAGTCTGTTTTTTCTTCAACACTTGCTCCGAAAAGACGGCAGGCTTCCATCGTTGATCTTACATCTGCCGATAACAGCGGATGAGACAGTTTGACTTCATTTTTTCCCAAAGACGCGATCAAAACAGCGCGGTGCGTGTAGCTTTTTGAGGCAGGCGCTGTTATCATTCCTTTCGGTGTTGATTTATTAACGGAAACTCTCATGAGTCGTCAATATTCTTTTAATTGATTATAAGGGTTCGGTTATTTGTTGAAATCCATCTTTTCGTTTTCTAAAGCTTTTTTTGTTTTTGGTTTTTCATTTGTAAAAGCGGCTCCCCCATTTTCGATTTATTTTTTGAAAAATTTGTGCGTCTCGCGCGCGGACAGCCCAAACCAAAAAGGCAGTTGAATCAAAAAGTGATCGATAACGACAGTGGCCGACTGCAAAAAAGAATATGTCAAACCTGTTTATTCATGTTATCTGTTATAAAAAATTTATAATTTTGCCGACGATAAATAAACAATCATTAAAAACCTTTTGATAGGAATTTTATTCAATTTTATCCTTTTTCGGCCATTTTTCGATTTTATTTTCCATTAAGGACAAAATAACACGATTCATTTTTAAAATAATACCATTTGTTAAAACTTAGTCTGATGTTATTCCGCCGGCTCTCTTTGTAAGCTCTTTGTCATTTGTAAGCTCAAAACCTTTAAGTACGAAATTTGCGAATCTGATAGTTGATTGGAATGATAAACTGAGCAGTTCGTAATAGATCTATTTTATCGAAATGTTCGCATCGGTTCGTACTTTTTTATCATCCCGATTTCGTTTTAAATAATAAGGAGGATATATCCGTGTCTGACACAGTAGATATCTACAGCGATAGAGGACAACTCTTAGAGAGCAACATCAACATTAGAGACCTTGCTCCGGTCAAAAACAAGGCGATCCAAAAAATCATTATGGACACCAAACGTTCAGTTGCCGTTGACATCGCCGGTATTCAGAAATCACTTGAAACCGGTAAAATGGGCGGCGCTGCAAAGCGCATTCTCGGCCGCAAACTTGAGTACAACTTAGTTGGTGACTCAGGCGCAATCGTCGATGCAGTTAAAAAATTGGTTCAAGTCGATGAAGGCGATGACACTGTTGTCAAACCCTTGGCCGGCGGCAAACAGATTTTGATTCAGATCCCGACTGCCCGTTTGAACGCAGGCGCTGAATCCACTGCCTCCATGACAGTCAGTGCAGCAGCCATGACACAAGCCATTCTTGACATTTACAACACCGACATGTACGACTCCATGATCGTCAAAGCAGCCTGCTGGGGCAGCTACCCGATCACAGTCGGTATGGCCGGCAGCCCGATCAAAGGAATTCTCGACATCCCCCAGAACAATGAGGGTCTCGGCTATTCACTCAGAAACATCACATCCAACCACGTTGCAGCCATTACCAGAAGAAACGCAATGAACGCAGCCGCTTTGTCTTCAATCTACGAACAAACCGGTATCTTCGAAATGGGCGGCGCAATCGGTGACTTCGAAAGACACCAGCTCCTCGGTCTCGCTTACCAGGGCTTAAACGCCAACAACATGGTCTACGAAATGGTCAAAGAAAACGGCAAAGCAGGAACAATCGGAAGCGTTATCGAATCCCTTGTCGGCAGAGCCATCGAAGACAAAATCATCCACGTTGACAAAACCGGCCCCTCCGGCTACAACTTCTACAAAGCAGACGATGTCGCCATGTGGAACGCATATACAGCAGCAGGTACACTTGCCGCTACAATGGTCAACTGCGGTGCATCACGCGCAGCACAGGACGTCGCAGCAACAATGCTCTACTTCAACGACATCCTCGAAAAAGAAACAGGCCTTCCGGGCTGTGACTACGGTAAGCTTCAGGGCGCATCCGTCGGTTTCTCCTTCTTCAGTCACTCCATCTACGGCGGCGGCGGACCGGGTATCTTCAACGGCAACCACGTCGTTACAAGACACTCCAGAGGATTTGCAATCCCCTGTGTCGCAGCAGCATGCTCACTTGATGCAGGAACCCAGATGTTCACAATCGAATCCACATCCCAGCTTATCGGTGATGTGTTCGGTACAATGGACGAGTTCAGAGAACCGATTAAAGCCGTTGCAGGAGCCCTCTAAGCAACCAAAGATGAAGGTCTGATGAAACTATGACAAGTCCCACTGAATCAGGATATAACTGCGGATCCGCAGGCGGAGATACAGTTCAGATAGAAATTGTTCCGCAGAGAATCTTAAATCCTGAGACATCGGAAAAGCTTCTCAGAAGAGTTTACGATTGCGACGGTATTATCAGAGTTCAGGTCCAAGGATCCCGTCTGCCCGACAAAGTCGGCTACGGTCCGGGAACCGGCGAGAAAGTCAACCATCCGCTTAAGAAATCAATCGAAGTGGAAGGTCAGCAAGTCAATATGCGCGTCACCTTAAGCCGTCTTCTTGTTGAAGTTGACAGTGACCGCACGGCGGATGAAATTAAGAAAATATGCGACGAAACGTTCAGTTTCCCCTTTGAATTCTACAAAGGCGTCTTTTTCAAGAAATATTCAACCATCGTTGACTACGCTAAAATGGGTCCCAACCCCGACGAAAGATTGCTCGGCATGACCGATCCGAAAGGAAAACTCGATCAAATTGTTTACATTGAAAAAGAAAGAAAAGACAGCGAGTAACTGTAAACTAACTGCAGACTGTACAGCTCAAAGAGGTTAATCACATGATGAACTTTGACCGAAACACCCAAGTCGTTGACTGCCGCCTCGGCATCAGCCACGGAAAAGGCGGAAGTCTCGCGAGAGCGGGAACGCTTTCTCAAGCCGGCGAGCCGGACGTGGTCGTCGTTGCGATGGGTTCCGGAAGAAGACACGTGACAAAACCGATTTGTGAGATTACATTCGCAATCCGCAGAGAAAACATCCAAACGAGCGTTTTGGTCCTTTACGCCGGTACCGGCTACCCCGAGTCGGGCACAATGGGCTCTTTCGGCATTGATCCGAAGGAAATTGACCAAATCAACATGCACAAAATGGCAATCATACACTTCGGTAACGTGAGAAACCACTTTGTCAAAAAAGCCAGAGATATTTTCAGCGGCGTACGCATTCCAGCAGTTATTATTACACAAGCGTTTGTCGATTTTGAGGATTTCGCAAAAGTAGGCATTAAAACCCGCTATGTTAAACCCAAAGAGAAAGACCAGTTATCCGATGGCGTTATCACAAACATCGTGACAGACGTTACTCGAGGTGACGCGACGTCACGCGAGAAACTCAGTGAGATTATTGTTAAAGTAAAGGAAACATTAGGCCAAATCCAATAAGGAGTTAAGAATATGGCAGACACATGCAAAATAAACAAGGCATACAAAGCACAATATTATCCCGGTACAACCTCTGTTGCAGAAAACAGAAGAAAGCACATGGGCCACAAGACGGAAAAATTGAGAGAAATTTCCGACGAAGACTTGACCGCAGTTCTTGGTCACCGCGCCCCCGGCTCGGACTACCCCAGCACCCACCCGCCGCTTGCGGAAATGGAAGAACCGCCCTGCCCGATCAGAGAATTGGTCGAACCCACACCCGGCGCAAAAGCAGGCGACCGTATCAGATACGTTCAGTTCGTTGACTCTATGTACAACGCACCGTCCGTTCCGTACGTCAGATCCTACTACGCAGCCATCAACTTCAGAGGCGTTGACCCCGGTACACTTTCCGGCCGTCAGATCGTTGAAGCACGTGAAAGAGACATGGAACTTATTGCAAAGGACCAGCTCGAAACTGAAATGACCTGTCCCGCACGCTCACACCTCCGCGGTGCAACCGTTCACGGACACTCTGTCCGTCTTCAGGAAGACGGCGTTATGTTCGACATGCTCGACAGAGCAAGACGCGAAGGCGACGTCATCATCATGGACAAAGACCAGGTCGCAATTCCGCTCGACAGAAAAGTCGTCCTCGGCAAACCCATGTCCGAAGCAGAATTGGCCAAGAGAACAACCATCTACCGTGTGGACAACGTTCCGTTCAGATCCGACGCAGAAGCAGTTGAATGGGTTCAGAGAGTTTACTTACAGAGAACCCAGTACGGCTTCAGACCCGGTGTGGAGAAAGCACAGTAAGGAGTGACTAAAAATGGCACACGAAGATATTTTTGCAAGATTTAAGAGATCCATGGAAATCAAATTCGCTGAAGACTATGGTGACAACAGACAGGGCGGTACCGATATTACCTCCAAGACTGAAAAATTCTACAGACTTGGTCCGGAACAGAGCCCCAGAAAGAGAGACATGATTAAAGCCGGTAAAGAAATCGCAAAGAAAAGAGGACTTGTCGGCTACAATCCCATGATGCACACCGGTGCACCTCTCGGTCAGAGAGCTATTACCCCGTACAGAATTTCAGGCACAGACCTCGTTTGTGACCCGGATGACTTACACTATGTCAACAACGCCGCAATGCAGCAGATGGTTGACGACATTAAGAGAACCAACATCGTCGGTCTCGACATGGCTCACGACACACTCGAAAAGAGATTGGGTAAAGAAGTTACGCCCGAAACCATCAACAGCTACCTTGAAAACCTCAACCACTCCCTTCCGGGCGGTGCTGTCGTTCAGGAAATGATGGTTGAATGTCACCCCGGCTTGGTTGACGACTGTTACGTCAAGATGTTCACCGGCAACGATGAACTTGCAGACGAAATCGACAAGCAGTTCTTAATCGACATCAACAAAATGTTCCCCGCAGACCAGGCAGAACAGTTGAAGGCAGCCATCGGAAACTCTTCCTGGCAGGCACTCCACATCCCGACAATCGTCATCAGATCCACTGACGGCGGTCAGACCAGCAGATGGTCTGCAATGCAGATCGGTATGTCCTTCATCTCCGCATACAACATGTGTGCCGGTGAAGCAGCTGTCGCTGACTTGTCCTACGCTGCAAAGCACGCAGGTTCCATCAACATGGGTGAAATGCTCCCCGCAAGACGTGTCAGAGCACCCAACGAACCCGGAGGCGTTCCGTTCGGTCACCTTTGTGACATCGTCCAGACCAGCCGTGTCAACGTTGACGACCCCGCAAAGGTCGCACTCGAAGTTGTCGGCGCAGGCTGTGTCATGTACGACCAGATCTGGCTCGGTTCCTACATGTCTGGCGGTGTCGGTTTCACACAGTATGCAACCGCAGGTTACACTGACGACATTTTGGACAACAACTTGTACTACACAATTGATTACATCAACAAGAAGTACAACCACGCAGGCAAGACAGGAACTGCAAACAAAGTCAAAGCAACCAACGACGTCATCAAAGACATCGCAACAGAATCCACGCTCTTCGGTATCGAAGAATACGAGAGATTCCCGTCTGCCCTTGAAGACCACTTCGGCGGTTCACAGAGAGCAACCTCCCTTGCAGCAGCAGCAGGATGCGGTGTTTCTATCGCAACCGGTAACGGTAACGCAGGTCTCTCCGGCTGGTACCTCTCCATGTACCTCCACAAGGAAGCATGGGGCCGTCTCGGCTTCTACGGCTACGACTTGCAGGACCAGTGCGGTGCTTCAAACGTCTGTTCATACCAGGGTGACGAAGGTGCCCCCGCAGAACTTCGCGGTCCCAACTACCCCAACTACGCTATGAACGTCGGTCACCAGGGCGGTTATGCCGGTATCACAATGGCAGCGCACTCCACAAGAGGCGACGCCTACACCGTCAACCCGTTGATCAAAGTCTGTTTCGCAGACGATCTCCTTCCGTTCGACTTCACCAGACCGAGATACGAATTCGGCCGCGGTGCGCTCAGAGAATTCGAGCCTGCCGGTGAAAGAACATTGGTCATTCCGGCCAAATAATTCTAAAAACTGTAAAATTAACAAACCGCCGGACTTTTGTCCGGCAACTTTTTTCTTTTTTTTGAGTCTGCTGCCGCGTGCGGGCTGCACAAGTTTTTCCGACATGTTTGAATTAGAGGAAGCCGTTTTTAAAAATATTAAAATGAAGCTTCGTTTTTATTGCCCGGCATCAAATTTTGCCGCCCTGATCCTTATTTTCTCAAAAATTTTAAAACAAAAATTGTTTATAATGTAAGTAAAGGATTTATAAAGCCGAATCTATTTATTATATAGATTATCATGATTTCAAATTTTACAACTTGGCAAAAAATCGGTATTATTTTACTTGTCGCTTCACTGATTTTCATCGCTGCCGTTATTTATACGGGTTATGAAAATCTCTCTCCCAAAGGCAAAGACTTAGGCGAAGTCATGATCTGTTGGCATATTCCGGAGTATGATGAACTCGTTTCAAATTCGGATTTGATTGTCGTTGCGACCGTTACGAATAAAACCGGCATTTGGTGGTCAGGGCCTAATGACACTCCCGCTCCTTTATTTTTCAGAAGCCGCAGTATTTTTACCGTATACTCGTTCAAGCCGGATGAGGTTTTGAAAGGAAATACGACCACAATTTTCGGGCGCGTACACGGGGGCACTGTGGATGGCTATACCCAAAAAGCAACGCCAACGCCTTCGTTTGAAGTCGGCGACCAAGTGCTTTTGTTTTTGAGGAACAATCAAGATGTCAAAGGCAATCCTATTTTGTGGTATTACGTCGATTGGCCGAGTGCTTTTACAAGCAGCGGTGACGGAATCTTTGAAAATGAAGTTTACGGCGAAGTTTCGATTGAAGAGTTGAAAAGAGAGATTGCAGGAGTTTGATTAAAAATTATTTAAAAAAAGATGAATAAAAATTAGAGTTTAAAAATTAAAGCCGTAAACTCAAATTTAACTCTTTCATTTTTCAATCCATTTTTAAAATGGGAGCCCCTTTTTTGCGCATTCCATACGCTATTCCAAGTCTTTTCTCGCTCTTATATTAGATTGTTCTATTTCTTCCAATTCTTCAGGAGTGAATTTTATGATTCGTCCTGTCGGTCTCACTATTTCATCGAATGATTCATATCTCATAATTTCACTTCTTTATTTCTCTAATTGAGTAGAACACGACATTCATATAAACATTTTCAGAAGGTTTAATTTTTTCGTTTGAAACAGAAGTAATTACATATCTTGAGTTTCGAGGCCTCAAAACTTCAAATTCTGTTTCATCTATCTATAATGCTTCCATATCTGCTGTTACTTCTAATCGAAAAATAATCGGATTTTCAGGATTCGTATATTGAAGTGCCGTTTCAAGTTTTAAGCTGAAACTTCCAAAAGCATTATCAACATATTCCGTACCAATTCCGTGATTTTTCGGAAGCCAGTTCACTTCAAAAACACCTCGATAAATAAACGGATTTCCCGATATTCTGCCTTTTTCAATAGCGCTGTCTAAATGCTGTAAGTTAAAGTCAATAATTTCTTTTTCTTCTTTCATCAGCGCGCTGTAAAACTCGGCAAAGCGGCAGCAGGAATTAATCGCAAAGCAATAAGCTTTTGATTTCCAATGTTTTGGAATTTCAAAACTCCAATCCAATTTTTGTTCATTCCAAGGGTAAATGTCCTGATAATTGCCGATTGCCATGACTTCTGCAGGTATCAGTTCTTTTAAAAGGAAACAATCAATTCTTTTGCCGTTTCTTTTATTGTTTTTTGTTCGATAAATTTCGGGTGTTTCCGCAGCAACATTTTCAAATCGGTTTTTTATTTGATTGATAATTTCATTTTCTATTATTTTTTCCATAACAGGGTCATTCATCATAGATAATTAAGCCGATCGTTTTTTTCAAAAACGAAATCTTTTTAAGTCGATATCAGATTACACGCTACCGCTCCGTTTTTCTTTTAATTTTCAAACCCGCCCATCGTTTTTTCATTATTTCTATCTTCGGGTTGCGCAGATGTAACTGCATAAACTGAAAGATTTAGGATGAAGAATATCCATTTTTTAATGAACGTATCGTCACATTTACATATGAAAAACAAATGGTGTGTCTGCAATTATTAATAATGATAAATATGGCTTTTTTCAATTATTTAATAATCGCGATAATAAAAAAGGTGTTTATATTGTTTATAAATTCAAATGAGACAGAAAATCCAAAAGAAGGCTCTCAACTTAAGAGTACTTTGTCTGATAAGAAATACATTTTATTGATAACTTCATTGTCTTACTTCTTATGTGCATTTTCAGTATCGGTCATTTCAATTGCTCTGAGACATATCGGTGACGATTTTGAAATCAGCGCAGTTGCACAAACCTGGATAGCGACAATTTTCTTCCTATCCATTGCTATTTTCTCGCTGCCGTTTGGAAAAATAGCAGGGAAGTTTGGTTTGAAGAGAACTTTTTATTTGGGGTTGATGACTCTTGCCGTTGCATCATTCGGGTCTTTTATTTCCCCGTCTGTTGAATTTCTAATCGCTTTCAGAGCTTTACAAGGATTAGGTGTTGCAATATTAAATGTTTCAACATTGGCGATTTTAGTTGAATCTATGCCACTCAGTGAGCGCGGTAAAGGAATCGGTATAATAACTGCTGCTGCATATGTCGGTCTTGTAGCTTCTGAGGTTATAGGCGGATTTTTAACTCATAACTTCGGATGGAGAAGTATTTTCTTAGTCGTCATACCATTTTTAATGCTCACCGCGGTTATAACTTACTTAAAAGTTCCGAATGAATGGAAATTTATGGAGGGCTCTAAATTTGATTATATAGGGGCTGCCATATTTGCAGCAGCAATTTCGCTTTTTATCTACGGACTGACTGTATTAAACACTTTAACCGGCGGAATTTTGGTTATAATTTCAATTGTTCTGTTTGCACTCTTTGGAATATGGGAGCTAAAAGTTAAAGACCCGATGTATCCGGTTAAAATACTTAAGAATAAAGGATTTACATTTGCAAGTATTGCCGCTATATTATGTTCATTTGCAACTTTTGCGGTCTTGTTTATAGTCACTTATCATTTGCAGATTGTTAAAGGAATGCCGACAGATCAAACAGGCGTTATCACTATGTTGCTTCCAATATCAATGGCAGTGTCTACAGTTATTGCCGGGCATTTGTCTGATAAGTTCAATCCCCGCATAATCGCCAGCTCAGGTTTGGGAATTATCTTTATTGCCCTTGTCATTCTGTCTGTTTTAGATAAAACCACGCCATTGTTTGTGATTATAACGGCTATTATCCTTCAGGGAGTAGGTTATGGGATGTTCGTCTCTCCAAATACAAACATTGTGGTCAGTGCTCTTTCTTCAAAATTAGCTCCAATAGCAACAGCTACAGTTTCAACAACAAGAGTTATAGGAGAGGCTTTAAGTTTAGGCATGCTCACTTTAGTATTTGCAATATTCATGGGCTCATTGCATTTGATTCCGGAAAACTCTGCTGAATTGATATTAAGTTCTCAAGTATTCACAATATTAGCCGGTATTATTTGTGTCTTGGCTATTGTGTTTTCTTTGATTGGCGTCAATTCTAAAAATAAGGTAAATAGTTAATAAAATTTTTATTAATTATTTTCCATTTTTTTAATTTCATTTTTTTATTTAGCAAAAGGTATGATAACTCGCGTTTTTCACTTTTCAGGCGGCAGCCCAAGTGTATTAATCAAATGAATCAATTCGGTAAACGCCTGCACTTCAAATTCCAATAATTCTTCTTTTGTCATGCTTGCCGACATTTCCCCATCCATTGTCAGCGTATCAGGGCCGCGGCGAACAATCCGCTTCGACTTTTCAGGTATCAGAATTTCCTTGACATCCCTTTCATGAACAAAACAGCGCCCCGGGATGAAAACCGTCTCTTTCATATCGGTCTGATCAATTTTTCGAAGGTCATCCGCCGTAATCAAGCAACCGATATCCTTTTTGGCGGCAATCACATTGACTGTGCCGCCGAGCTTTTCAAAAATTTCGGATAATCGCGGGGCGGCGGCTTTGCTTGTGATAATTGTCGCTTCCATGTTGATTTTCGGAAGTTTTGCGAGCGCTTCTGGAACCTTTCTGATTGCAAACGGTGAATCTAAAAGGGGGTCTTCAAGCGGCGTTCCTGAAATTCTTAAATTCGGATGATTTTTTGCGGCTGTTCGAACAATTTCGATAAATTCTTCAATCGTATGAGAAACAACGTCGGGAATAACGGGCTCGTTTCCGAGAATCAGACCGTTTTCCGTTTTGTTTGCAAAACGCATGAGAAGCGCGCCTTTTGCACCGACTTTTTCAAGCCAAAAAAGAGTTTGGTCCAAAACGGCGCCGTCGTTTGCGCCCGGAACGAGAACGATTGCCGCGTAAACATTACAAAAACAGCAGAGTTCTTCAAAAACTTTGAGCGACATTTCGGGTGTCGGGTCAAGCATGTATTCTTTTCGAAGAGCAGGATCAGCTGAAAAAAGCGTGAAATTGACTTCTTTGATGCCGGCGTCTTTTAAAAACAGCGCTTCCGATCCGTCAAATCCTTTTCCGCTCGTGTAGCCGATTTTTACGGGAAGGCCGAAGTCGGAAAGAAATGAGAGGAGCGGCAGAAATTCGGGGTAGCAGCTGACATCGCCGCCGCCGGTAATCACAAATCCTGTGATGTCGGAGGCTTTTGTGTTGTAAACCTTGGCGGCGGTTTCATCCAAAACCTGTCTCATCGGCTTAAAGCCGTGATGGGATTCGCGGACGCTTCTCGTGCAATAGTCGCAGCCTTTGACAAAAGGCGGACAATATTTGCAGCCGAGCGGCTCCGTTTTGCCGACTTTTTTAAAATAACAATATTTACAGAATCCGCGGCAATCCGTACCGGGATTTCCGCCGACATCGACCAAGATTTCCATAGGAATAAAAAAGAATGTTTGATATTAATAAAATGTTGGTCACAAAAGTTGTGAACGAAGCAAGCTATTTTTTGACGGCTGCCGCCATGTGCGACTCGTTTCATTTTAGTTGCTCAAAAACCAACCCTCATTTTCATTCAATTTTCGAAAACCGTAGTACAATTTCATTCTGTTTCAATTCCGATATCTTCAATCTTAAGCGCTTCAGGGAGCATCAAAAGAAACGGCAGGCTTCTTGAATCCTCCACATTACTGAATGCCGTTCCGAGAAGCGTGTTGGTATTGTATCTGTCTTTGTTTTGACAATAATATTTCTCGGCCGGCAGTTTGAGGTAAACTTTTCCGAGTTTTTCCGCCAAAAACCATTTTTGAAGCAAAATCGCCGCTTTCATATTGTTTTTGACGAACGGGTGAATGAGAAACATTTTCAGGTGAATGAGTGAAGCATGATAGAAAACTTCTGCCGGCGACATTTCTTCTTTGAGCAGCTGCCGAATCTGCTGAAACAGAGATGTCATCAGCGCTTCAACATATTCCGATTCGGGCGGCTTGTAAATTCGCCGTCCTCTTTCATTGAATATGGCAACGGAAACACGACGGTAAGAAACCGCCATCGTTTTTTTGTTCGGGCCTTTCAGAATTTCCGATAAATAATAAACGGCTTCATGGAAGTTTTGTTCGTTTAACTCTTTCTGATAAGCGGTTTGATAAGCGAGAATGCCCCTGACAATTTCATCTTCGCCGACATCTTTTGTGGGGGATTTTTTTTCAGCTTCCCAAAGCCACCAAGCCAACCGCCTGAAAACATCTTCATCTTCTTCATCGGATAAATTGCCGAATTTTTCGACAAAAGAAGCTGTCTGCTGCCTTAACTTTCTGCCGGCGGCATCGTAAAATTTCATAAAAAATCTTTTGTCGGTGACTTCCATTTGCTTCCTCGGGCAAAAAGAGTTTTTTCAGTTATTTAAAGATTGAGATGAAAATTTATTTGGTTTTTCTGTTTTAAGGATTTTGAGCGGTTTCCACCGTGCGGATCGCTCCGCTTTTCAAAATAAATGTTAAGTTCGGATCTATTAATCTCTTCAGCTCTCTAAATATAAGTCATAACTGAATAAATTTTTTTAGTATGAAGAAACGTGATTTACTTTCATACATAAAATCAATACTTATAACTCAAAACTCAAATCTATTGGTAATGTAAAATTAAATAGAAGTTCACCCGACAATGCTAAATATCTTTTGAAAGCTAAATATAGTTTGCTTTTTAGGTTTGGGATTGTTGGTGTGTTTGGTTAGCAGTAACTGAATTCAATCAACCGATTTATGTTTATCAAAAAATTGGATTGAACAAAGTGAATTTCAAAAAAGTCATCGTTCTTTTAATTGTATTGATGTTTTTAACGCCTTCTTTTGCTTTTGCTGCCGAATCGGATTCTGCCGGTTCGGAATCCGGTAACGCTGCATCATCTCAATCAAATTTCGAAAATTCCGAGAGAAGAAATTCAGATACTTTTGAGAATTCGGATTCGTCTTTGAATGCCTCCGAATTCGAACAATTGGATGAATCTGAAATATTTGATAACCCTTCTGAATGGGGAGATAATTTGGATTTAGATGATTCAATGACATCTTCAACAACATCAACAGGAATTCCCGGAATTGACATTCCTTCTTTAACGGCAATTCAATCTCCGGACCTTAATTTTGCAAATGACGCATATTTAACAAGTCTTTTTTCAGGCGCGGCTGTTTATACGTATCCGATTCAAGTTCCGGCAGGCATCAACGGTTTTCAGCCGAGAGTTGAATTGATTTACAACAGTCAAAGTGTCGGCGGTCAATACGGGTGGCTTGGTGACGGCTGGTC
>JAIRKA010000020.1 GCA_031260345.1 Methanosarcinales archaeon | reverse complement strand
TGAGACCTGTCCATCTGTACCTGCTTATAAGTAAAAAATTAAATGATAAATAAAATTGTAAAAATTCGAAACAAACCAAAACTGCGGTTTTTAAAGACAAGGTGGATTGTTTATTTATAATTGTTGTGAAGCGCCCGCGGTATATTGCCGCTTCATTTTTGAAATCATATAATCGACTTTGATATTGAATAATGAAAAACAGCGGACGGGCTGAATGTTTTAATAAAGGTGCGGCGTCTCGCGCGCGACGGCTGCACAAACCAGAAGGTAGCGGCGGAGGCAATCCCGAAGGTAACAGCAGCCAGGTTCTCGATAGCTACACTCACTAAAAACTAAATATACTCCTCCCGCCTTTTTCTTTTCATGACGTTTTTATCGGGCATTCAAGCTGTCATCCGGTCCGCCGCCGACAATCGTGTCGGTGCCGTCTTCGGCGTCCCCGGCTCTCCTGTAACGGCCGTTGTCAGCGCTTTTAAAGAGTCGCCCGATTTTTCAAACAAAACCGAATGGTTCGTCAGCGAAAAAATTGCTTTTGAGTGGGCGCTCGGCTATTCCTTTTCGGGAAAACGTTCTCTTGTCGTCGTCAAGCATGTCGGAATGAATGTTTTGGCCGATCCGCTGATGACCTCCATGATTCATACAATCGGCGCGGGAATCGTTATTTTAGCAGGCGACGATCCGGAGGTTACGGGGTCTCAGAATTCTCAGGACTCAAGGTATTACGGCAGCCTTTCAAGATCTCCCGTTTTTGACCCGTCAGCGCCGCAGGAAATTTATGATTATTTGACAGAAGCATTTTCTTTGTCTGAAAAAATGAAGGCGCCCGTTATTGTCAGAGTAACGGCAGCCGTCTTAAACGAAAAGTCAGAAGTTTCAAGTTTGGATTCCGGCTCGGCTTTTGAAGCTCCGGCTGATTTAAAAACCGACAAATCTGTTTGGCGGTATCGAATGACAGGGCGCTATCTACGTTCGCATTACGTCAATGATGCCATCTCCGAACAGGCGGCGGCCTCCTTTTGCAGAATCGAAGAGAAGGAAAAGAGTGACTCAAATTCCGGCAGCAAATTCGGAATCATCACCTCCGGGTATTGTTATTCCCGCGTTCAAAATGTTTTAAAATCCGTTTGTGAAAAGAAAATCTCACTTGCGCCTGAAAACGTTTCCGTTTTAAAGCTTGGTGTTGTCTCACCGCCCCCTGTTTCTCAAATTCGAAAGTTTTTGGAAAAACACAAAACGGTTTTGGTTGTTGAAGAATCCGAGCCGTTTATTGAAGACCAAATCCGCGTTTTTGGAAACGTCATCGGAAAACGCTCCGGTCATCTGCCTTTTGGGAGCACGACGGAAGCGCATGTTTTATTGGCGATTGAAAAAGCAGATTCCGTTTCCGTTCCGATTTCAACGGATATTGAAATGTTCAAACGTCCCGCAGGCGGTCCCGACTTCTGCGGCGATTCTTTTTATCCGCTTTTTTATGAAATGCTCGGCAAATTAAAGGAGAAAACAAATCTTTCAGTCAGCGGCGACATCGGTTGCTCCATGCACGGCATTTTAGAACCCTATTCTGTTTTAGACTCCGCCGTTTCGCTTGGCGTTGCAATCGGCATCGGCTCGGGCGTCAGCAACAATGCGAGTGCCAGCAACAATGCAGGCAACAAGACAATAAACAATATCGAATATCCCAAGAAATCCATTGCTGTCATCGGTGACTTCGGCTTTTTCCATTCGGGTTTGCTCAGTTTGGCTGAGGCTGCCGAAAAAGGAGTTTCCATTTTGATTTATGTGATGTGCAATGAAAAAGCAGCGATGACAGGCGGGCAATCGGTCTATGATCCGGAAGAGCTGGCGCGCGCCGCGTTAAAAACAGGAATGAATCGGAATTTGAATTCTGTTCAGACTTTTAATTTTGAAATTTCTTTAAAACACATTTCATCGGAAAAAATATCAACAGAGAAAAAATCCCCCGAAGAAGTTTTAAAGGAGAACATACAATTGTTGTTCGAAGCGAGTTTTAAAGAAGTTAAAAAAGAAGGCATTTCCGTAATCATTGTACACTGGAAATGCGATTCATAATTCGATATTCAAATATACAAATATTGAAACGAATGGAATCATCGTCTGCGTCGGCTGAATGAACCGACTTCTTGAAGAGAAGAGGCAGCGATACGAATTTTAAAAATTTAAACAATTGAATAATAGGAGCAATTGCTATGGAAAATGATACTTATACAATTACATCAAAAGTTGAAGAAGCCGCTGTTTTTTATAACGGTGCGGAGTTGGTTCATAAAGCCAAGGCGTCTCTTGTAAAGGGAAGCAGCGAGATTTATATTGAAGGTTTCAGTCCGAGCACGGATCAGAAAAGCATCAAAGTCAAAACATCAAACAGTGTTGTCGTGTCTTCTTTTGAATTTTCCGTGAATTACTTGAAAGAGGAATCTTTGGGTGAGACGGCTCAAAAATTAAAAGATGAAATTAAAATTCAGCAGGATGAACTCAAAAAAGTTGAGACGGACATTCGAATCAATGATGAAATGCTTTTTCTGCTTCGGACAAGTATTGAGAAGAAAACGTCCGGCCCGAAAAAAGGTCCCAACATTGACGATTTGATGAAAGCTTTGGACTTCTTCAAAACGAAAACTGCAGAACTTGAAAATTCAATTCGGGAAGATCGTGAAAAGGCAAATCAAATCCGTGAGAAAGTGAACGATTTGTCAAACCAGTTCAGACAAGAATCTTCAAAAAATACGAAATCATCGGGCATTTTAAAATTGAATCTTTCGGCGCCTGCCGACTGCGACTGTGACTTTGTCATTCGCTGCTTTACAAACAATGCCGGCTGGCATCCGTATCACGACATAAATGTGGCCGCCGCTGACAGTCCTGTTAAAATCGTTTCCAAAGCAAAAGTGCATCAAAAAACAGGAATTGACTGGGAGAAAGTTAAAATCACGCTTTCCACTGCTGTCCCAAGTATGGGAAAAACAGCGCCGCTGTTTAACACTTGGTTCTTAAACTTCGCTGAACCGATTCGCCCGACGATTGCCGCATCTATGGGAAGGGTTTCTGAAATCCGTGCAGCACCAGCACCTGCGCTTATGGCTCAAAGAGCTTATTCTTATGAGGAAATAGCAGTGGACGAATGTGCGTATGTACAAGAAAACTGCGACATGGATTATTGCCCCGAACCGATTTATGTTGTGAACGGCTCAATTACAGATGCCGGATATTTCCGATCAGTTGATCAATCGATGGTCAAAGAAAGCAAATTTTTAGATTCGGCAGCGGCAATCAATATGTTTGGCTCATCCGCATCGGGCGGCGCTTATGTTATGACGCTGAAATCCGGCATGGAAGATTTTGTTAAAGAATCCGACAACTCATTGAACATCACATATGAAATTGATTTGCCATACTCGATTCCCGGAAACGGAAAAGAGCAAAATATTGAGCTCAAAAGCAGTGAAATGCCTGCATCATTTATGTATTACTGCGCGCCGAAATTAGATTATGAAACGTATCTGATCGCGGAAATTAAGGATTGGGAAAAGCTCGGTCTTCTCAGCGGAAAAGCAAATGTCACTTACGACGGCACGTTCATTGGTGAGACATACATTGACGCTGATTCGACGCGCGACAAGCTTTCACTCACGCTTGGAACGGACAGACGCGTTGCCGTGAAGCGCGAAAAACTGAAGGAATTCAGCAGCAAAGGTTTGTTTGGAAGTGACATGAAGCAGGAATTCGCTTATCAGCTGACGGTCAGAAACAATCAGAATAAAGCGGCGCGTATGGTTTTAAAAGACCAGTATCCGATCTCTTCCAATAAAGAAATCACGATTGAGTTATCCAAGGAATCAACACCGTTTACCTTTAATAAAGAAGATGTCGGCGTCGTGACATGGGAATACAATATGCAGCCGGGGGAGACGAAAGTTTTCAAACTGGCTTACAGCGTGAAATATCCGAAAGGAAAAGAATTGAATTTATAAAAATGAATTTTGGTGAGGTTTTGATTCATTTTAATCAAAACCAAACATCCTTTTTTAATAAAAATAAACCAAGCCTTTCTTTCATTTGAATTGCATGTGCATTCGCTCTTTTTTATCACATCCGTTCGCTATCGCGAACGTGCCGCTGTTACCAACAGGTTTGTTCCCGCATTTGCAGCAGCTTCCGCCCGCGTGCGAACTGCACCATTTTTAAAAATATCTCAGAATAGGAGAGCACACATTCTTAAAAACATTCAAAATAGGGAGTCCACTTTTTAATCAAAGACAGTAAAACAGCAAAGCTGATTTGAAAACAAAACCTTGGAGCTGCGCTCCAAGTTTGGCCGCTCCTTCGGACCGACCAAATAAAAAAAGTTAAAATGGCTTTGCCGTTTTGCAGCTTCAGCCTTTAACGATATTAACAACGGTAATTTCAAAAACAAGCGTTTCGCCTGCGAGCTCGTGATTGAAGTCAACGACAACAATCGCCCCCGTCACTTCAATGACAATGCCTTGTTCGGAATAGGAAAAACCGTCTGTTCTCACCAAAGTATCTCCGACTTCCGGAATATATCCAAGCTGCTCTATCATTTCCGCAGTCGTGAACGTAATAACTCTGCGGGGATCGTACGGCCCATAAGCATCTTCGGTCGGAATTGTTACTGTTTTGGTTTCGCCGATTTTCATGCCGTAAACCGCATTTTCAAAGCCCCTGATAACTCGACCCTGCCCTAAAACAAACGTCAGAGGATCTCTGCCGCCTTCGCCTTGATTGAAGTCAAAAACCGTTCCATTTTCAAACATTCCAATGTAATGGACAGAAACGGTGTCACCTTCAGCAGCAGTCATTCCCGAGCCTAAGCAGCCCGCAGAAAGAACAACTGCGGCAAGCAGAAGAATAGAAATCATGCCGCCCGTTGCCAATAACGAATTTTTTCTTTTTGCCATGTGTATACAAACCGATATAAATTGATTTAATTTATGGTTGTGATTTGAGCACTTTATTACATTAATTTTACATTAATTGAACAAACAATGCGATAACTGCGATAATTGCGAAAAGAAGAAGGACGCACTAAACTCCGACGACAATTCCCAATAATTGATTCATTTTTTTTGCCATATGTATAACCTGATATGAATTGTTTTATTTATTAATTGTAATTTAAATTTTTAAACCGGATAATCATGAGTAACAAACATGATAAATTAAATCAAAAACATCGTCAGAAACGATGATTTTGAGAAATGTTTGAAGCCGAAATAAGATAAACAAATTTCAGAGAATTCCTGTACTTGTATTCATTATCTGAAACGATGACAGGTAATCAGTTGTTTATGAAAAGAATCCTTTATTTAAAAAAGTTACCTTCGGAAATCTTATTTTTCGCCTTTTCAAACTGTTGTCCTGTTCTAAGACGGAATATATAAATAAAAACGAATTGATTTATCAATGTATAATTATAAAAATTATAAATTCTGACAGAATTAAAAAATCAGGAAATAATTGCATATAAATGCAATCATACAATCCAAATGCATAACAAAGAGGGTAAAAAATGGAAGAGCAATCCGGAAAAGAAATTGTACACAGCATCGGTGAAAAAATGGGCTTTACGCCGCATATACTTGAAACATTGGCGGAGATTAATGAAGATTTTCTCAAATACTACGGCCGCTGCAACGGCAGATTGTTGACCGATGGTGCTCTCCCGGCCAAAACGAAAATTTTAATGGCGCTTGCGGTTGTTGCGTCCAAGCAATGTGAATCATGCGTCATGTCTCAAATGAGAAGCGCGATTCACAACGGCGCAACAAAAGACGAAATTATGGAAACGATGGAAGTGATTTCCATTACATCCGGCGCTCCCGCAGTTGCCGCATGCCGCGAAGCATTAAAAGTGCTGATTCTGGAAGGAAAAACGACCGGCGGCAACTGTCAAAGAGATTAAACAAGATGAAAAGATGTTTTGCATCTTTTTTCTTCTTTTCTCCATTTACCAAATTTAAAGTTTGGAGAAACCTTCTTTTTTGTACAAATAATAGATGCCGGCAGCGCCGGCGATATTAATTATTGCAATCAGCAAAAAATAAACAGGTCTTGTCAATTTCGGCAAGAATCCTGAATTTGAATCGGACCCTGAAAAGACAAAATTGTTCGAAATCGACGGGAGGAAATCAGATGATTTCAGTAAATAATCCGATAAATCAATTGTTGTGTCTGCTGAAATGTATAATCGAATTTCGTTTTGAGAATATTTTATTTGAGAAGTGTGAGAATCTGCAGTCATCCATCTCAGCAAATAATTTCCTTTCGTCAAACCGGCAATTGAATAACTTGAATATCCGTCGCTTCCAAGCTCAAGTGAATTAAAAACGACCCGTTCTCCGTCTCCCGTCAGCTGAAACAGCTGAACTTGAACGGATTCGGGCGCAGCGAGGTAGAGCGCCGGGTTTTCTTTTGCAGGCAGAATATTGCCTCTTGAGAAGCGCGGCTGTGTCGGAATATTGAAAAGAGACAACAAAGTCGGCGCCGCATCTTCCTGCCCTGTTTCTGAATAATAAACAGCTCTCTGAATGTTATTTCCATAAATGATTAACGGGATGTACAAAGCCTCCTTTGTTCTGTTATATTTTGCTGAACTATGGCCGCCGCTCCTTTTATCCTGTGCCTCAAAAGACATGCCGTGGTCAGACGCAAGTATAAAGAACAGATTGTTGCGGCGGCATTTTTCAAACAGCTTTTCTAAATCCTTGTCAAGTCTTTCAACAGAGTCTAAATAAGCGTAATAGCCGCGGTAATGTCCGGTTGAATCAACGGCGCCGACGTTGACGACAACAATGAATTTCTGCCCGGGATATTTTTCCATCAAAGACAATACTTCATAAGCGGCATCTACGCCAAAGCGGTTGTATCCGGCATATCTTTCAGCTGTATCTCTTGAATTATAAGAAGAAGCTCGATTTTTCAAAGAGTCAAAAACGGAGGCGATTTCATTGACAATTCTTTGATCCGAGTCTTCAAAATAATTCGTTTGAACCGTGAAATTCATGTTATTGATTGAATTCGTTCGATCGTAAATAATAACATCAAATTTGCCGCGCATGGATTCAAAGTCGCCGCGCTGCATTATGCCGATGCAGAGAAATCCTTCTTGCCTCAAAACGTCCAAAAAAGTCGAATCCGTATATCCGACCATTTCAGCATTTGCCGCGGGATTACCCGTAACAAGAACGGAGTGACCTCTTTCTGTTGACGGAGCAGGAACTTTCATTTCAGAAATTCGAAACCCGTTGTTCCACATGTTTGAGAGAACGGGAACAACGGCTTTTTGAACAGGTTCACCCAAAAGCGTTTCCCCCCTTAACTCGGGAAACAAATAATAAGAACCGAGCCCGTCAACGATAAAGAAGACGGCGCCGTCAGGTATTGAGTCATATTCATTCAGATTGGCGTAAAACATGCCGCTTCCGGCTTCGGCCGCAAAAGCGGGGCTGAACAAAATGGAAGCGGCACAGAGCAGCAGAGCAAGTATTAAAATGAATTGGAAGCCGAAAGGCTGTTCGAAATCTTTTATTTTTGACATAAACCGGACAGAGTTATCCGAGCCTTAATTAGCTGCCGAAATTTTCAAAAACGAAAACTTTAAATCATAACTTCAATGTATTTTTCAAAAAAAGGTCTTTTCACAAAGCCTTTTACAAAGTTTTTCAAGAGATTTTTCAAAGGACTTTGCTTCAAAGGACTGTCAAAATATGAAAATTACGCCTCGCTGCACTTATTGTTTGTTGTCTCGCATTCATTATCAATGCGATTTGGTTACCAATGATGTCGATCAAGTCAACAAAGTGATGAAAGAATGTCTTTCGGTTCTGAATGATGAATACGACCCGTCGCGGACATCAACGCATATCGGAACTGCTGTTCACCGCAGGTTTTTTGAAGTGCTTGGAAATTACGACCCTTACAAAGAGGTCAAGAAAATCAATACTCAAACGGCTCTTGAACTTTTGCCGTCCGTTCAAAAAAGGATTTTCGGAATGAAAGAAAACGGAGAAGCGCATACAATAAAAAGCAGTCCCCAGCCTTTGGAAGAAAGTTTTGAAAAAGCCGTTCTTGCGGCAGTTATCGGAAACTATTTTGACTTCGGTGTCCTGGGTCTGAACGCTTCAGATGAAGATTTCAAACTCAAATTCAATTCATATTTTGAAACGGGGCTGGACATCAACGATACA
>JAIRKA010000085.1 GCA_031260345.1 Methanosarcinales archaeon | reverse complement strand
TTTAAGCGCAATTATCGGCCGCGTTTATTCTCACGACACCTTGGTAAAACTTGCCGAAAACGCCTCTATCCCGGTGATTAACGCGCTTTCCGACAAGGAGCACCCGTGTCAGGTTTTAGCCGATCTTTTAACGATTAAAGAGTACAAAAACAGAATATCGGACATGAAATTCGTATGGGTCGGCGACGGCAACAATGTCTGCAACTCTTTGATGCTCGCCTGCGCAATCGTCGGCATGGAAATCGTCGTCGCTTGTCCGAAAGGCTACGAGCCTGCTGAAGAATACGTGATTAAAACACTTGAGCTCGGCGGCACTTTAACGATTACGGACGACCCGATGGAAGCGGCAAAAGATGCGGACATTCTGTACACGGATGTTTGGGTTTCGATGGGCGATGAAAAAGAAGAGGCAAAGCGTCTCAAAGACTTTGAAGGCTATCAGGTTAACGAAGAATTAATTGCCGTTTCGAAGCCGGACGTTATCGTAATGCACTGTCTGCCTGCGCACCGCGGCTTTGAAATTTCGGCAGGCGCCATTGACGGCTTGCATTCTGTTGTTTTTGATCAGGCGGAAAACAGACTCCACGTTCAAAAAGCGGTGCTTTTGAAATTGATGATGGTGGATGAAGAATAAATTAACTTTCATTCACAACCTTTTTCCTTTTACAAAAACAATTAATGAAGAAAGAATTAAAGAAAAAACATCTTTTTTTGAGAGAAAGGAAAAACCGAACGCCTTTTATCAATTCGTTTTTATCGGTTCGTTTTTATCATTTCGTTTTTGTTGGTGATAAAGGGCGTTCGGGTTTGAGGATAAAAGCAAAACCGACATTCTGTGTTCGGTTCAACACTTTCGATTTTGTTTTATCAACCGTTTCGTTTTTTTGTTTTTACGGGTTTAATTCATGCTGCTGTATGTATCGTTTTCGTTTTTCTCGGAACCGGTTTTAAAGCAAGTCTGATCCGATACCAACCTGAAATACTTCAGATTAACAATTAGTAAAAGATTTAGAAATTATATATATTTGACCGAGTGGGAAAAAATATATTTTAAATGTAATGGAATAGAAAGAAGATATAATAAAGAAGTCGATTTCATTTCAATTAAAATGAATGAAAAAATGAATGAAGAGCCGGAAATGATTCATTTTTGGACTTCGATTTTTTCCGCAAGTGATAAAGCACGTTCTTTTGCTTTTCTCATTACTTCTTCTTCATCCATGACGAGAACTTTGTAATCCTGCATCAGAATTTTGCCGTCAACGATCATTGTTTTGACATCGCTGCCCGCTGCCGAATAAACCAAATGGGAATAAACATCAAAAACGGGTGTTGCATTTGCTTTCTTGAGATCGACTAAAATCATATCGGCTTTGCCGCCGACTTTTAAAACGCCCGTCTGTTTGTCAATGACCCGGCCGCCGTTTACGGTTACCATTTCAACAACTGTTTTTGCAGGAAGCGCTGTCGGATCCATCGTTCCGATTTTTTGTAAAAGCGCGGCTGTTTTCATTTCTTCAAACAGATTGAGATTGTTGTTTGAAGCGCAGCCGTCCGTTCCGAGAGTCACCGAAATGCCGGCATCAAGCATTTTTTGAATCGGTGCGATTCCCGAAGCCAATTTCATATTGCTGACTGCATTATGAGAAACGGTAACGCCTTTTTCGGCGAAAATTCTGATGTCGCCGTCAGACATCCAAACAGAGTGCGCCGCCAGGATCGGAACTTTTGAAGTGTTCCAAAAGTCGACGGCGTCCAAATGGTGAACGGAACAGACACCGAAATTTTCTTTCATATGATTCAATTCGGCTTCGGTTTCTAAAACATGAATGTGAACGCCGACGCCGTCCCTTTCCGACACCGCTTTGACGCGTCCGATAAAAGATTGACAGCAGGTGTTGGGCGCATGCGGCCCGTACATTGTTGTGATTCTGCCGTTTGCTTTTCCCTGCCAATTTTTGACAAATTTTTCATTCGTTTCAAGTTCCTTATTGCCTTTTTCTTCGTCGCCGAATTCGATCATACCGTAAGCCAGACAGCCTCGGATACCTGCAACTTCGACCGCTTTTGCCGTTTCATCCATGAAGAAATACATGTCGCAGAAAGCTGTTGTTCCCGAGCGGATCATTTCAAGGCAGCCGAGCAGAGAGCCGTAATAAACGTCTTCCGCCGTTAAGTTGGCTTCCGCCGGCCAGATTTTGGACTCAAGCCAGCTTTGAAGCGCCATGTCATCGGCGAAGCCGCGCAGCAGCGTCATTCCGAGATGTGTGTGCGTGTTGGAGAGTCCGGGCATCAGAATTGCACCTTTCGCATCAATCACGGTGTCAGCAGCAATGCCGTCAGCAGCACTCGCGGAATTGTCGCCGATTTTTGAAATGAGATTGTTTTCAATCAAAAGAAAACCGTTGGGGATAACACCATCGCCGTCTTTGTCCATCGTTACGATATAAGCATTTTTTATGAGAATTGACATGGTTACCACTTAATGAAGAAATGAATCAGATGAATAAAAATAAACAATATTTTCAATGAATGGTTTTCATGATTTATAACGGTTACAGAAAATAACAATTACGGAAATAACAACACAAAAAAGAATTAAAGAGAAATCAAAAAGGACTCAAAAAACGAATTAAAAAAGAATCAAAAAATACTATATAACATGCTATATGTCATTAATACGAAATTGATATGAAATAAAACAAAGGCAGTCAAATATGTCGGACTCAAAAAAGATTAAAAAATTGAGCGAAAATTTAAAACGCGTCAAACCTCTTTTCGAGAAAGAAGATGCCGTCATCCGTTCATCTTTTAAAAAAACGCTGATTGCAACCGACATTCACGGCGACTTCGCTGCGCTTGAATTCATCTTGGAATTCGCCGAAATGAAAAATGTCGATTCATATATTTTCCTTGGTGATTATATTGACAAAGGACAGCGTTCCGTTGATGTTTTAAATACTCTTTTTGAATTGAAGTGCAAACTGCCGACAAATACGATTCTGCTTCGCGGCAATCACGAAACGCGCGAGCTCAGCACCTGGCTTGAATTCAGCGAAGATTTGGCATATCATCCGAAAACCCTTGACGACGCAAATTCTGTTTTTGAATCAATGCCGATTGCAGCTGTGTTGAATGATAAGATATTCTGCGTTCACGGGTGCATTTCAGGAAACAAAGAGGAAACATTGGACGATATTTCCAAAAAGAATACGATGAAATATTTATGGAACGATCCCGGAGCGGAAAACGGATTATCGCCGTCCGTCCGCGGCAGCGGCATTTACAGTGTCGGTCCGGACGTGGTTGAAAACTTTCTGGAAAAAAACAATCTGAAAGTCATTATCCGCGGGCATACGTCACATACCTGCGGCACTAAACGTTGGTTTGACGGCAAATTAATTTCTCTTTATTCAATGATTCATTATGACAGCCCCGAGATTCGCGCCGCGGTCGCGATTGCAAAAGAAGATGAAATCAAATTTTACTATTTCAGAAAAACGGCGTCGGGCTTTGAGTGGGAAGATAAAAAGAAAAAACTGAAATTGAAATGAAGCGGAAATGATACCTAAATTGATACTGAAATGATACTTGCTTGAAAAATCGTTTAAATTAACAAAGTTTTCGCCGGATTTTTATCAACCCGTATCTTTTTTTATCCGGAGCACATTTTCATTTTCATGTACGATGTTTACGAAGTTCGAAAAGACTTTCCCGTTTTAGAAAAAGTCATTTATTTGGACAGCGGCGCGACAACGCAAACGCCGAAGCCCGCCGTTGAGGCAATGAATGATTTCTTTTACAACTACGGCGCCAACTACGGCCGCGGCGCTCACCGTTTATCAATTGCCGCGACAAACGCTTTTGAAGATGCTCGTGAAATTGTCGCGGATTTTTTTAACGCGCCGCCTGAAAATACAATCATGACAAAAAACACAACGGAAAGCATCAATATTGTCGCAAACGGCTTCGGATTTCAAAAGGATGACCACATTATTACAACGATGGGCGAGCACCATTCTAATTTTGTCCCTTGGTTGCGCCAAAAAGAAAACGGCGCCGTCGTCAGCGTTGCGGACATTGATCCCGAAGGATTTGTAAACCCCGAGCAAATTGATGAGATGATTACCGACAAAACAAAGCTGATTGCCGTCGGTCACATTTCAAATGTTTTCGGCTCCATTCAAAATATTGAAAAAATCATTCAAATCGCTCACAAAAGCAATATTCCCGTTCTGGTTGACGGCGCGCAGTCGGCAGGACACATGGAAATTGATCTGGCGGCGCTGGATTGTGACTATTTTGCGGCGGCCGGACACAAAGGTCTGCTCGGGCCTCAGGGAACCGGTATTCTTTACATAAAGGACCCTGAGACAATTCAGCCGACCGTTCTCGGCGGCGGCACAACCTCTGACGCGGATGCCTGCGGCTTTAAAACGAAACCGGCGCCGGAGCGCTTTGAAGCCGGAACGCCGAATCTTCCCGGAGTTATCGGGCTCGGCGCCGCAGTTGAATATCTTCAAAAACTCGGCGTTAAAAATGTGGAGGCACATGAAAACAAATTGGCGCGCGATGCGGCAAAGCGTTTAAAAGAAATCGAAGGCGTTGAAGTTTACGGCCCGGAAAACCGCGCCGGTCTCGTTTCGTTCAATGTTGAAGGACTTGAGCCGCACACCGTTGCAATGCGCCTTGACAAAGCCGAAAAAATTTGCATCCGAAGCGGTTATCATTGCGCAATGCCGGGGCAGAAAGCTCTTGGAATCAACGGTTCAGCGCGTGCGTCATTCGCGCTTTACAATACGGAAGAAGAAGTCGATATTTTTGTAAAAGCTGTTTTGGACACTTGTCAGCCGTTTTGATGCCGCTGCTGCCGCGCGCGGGCTGCATCATTTATTCTTTTATTTTTCATTTTAAGCGTCCCTTCTTTTTCTTTAGCTTTCATTTTTATCACCCACCGCTTTTAGATTTTTTTAAAAACAAACATCCGGTTTTCATAAAATGTATTAAACCCGAACGCCGCTAAAAACCTAAAACTTAAAATTTTAAATTTAAAGCAAAAAGCGGCGTTCGGTTTAAAGAAAAATTATAATAAAAACGATGTTTCGTTTTTGAATCAAGAAATGAAAAGTTCACAAACGACCGCAATTTTTGATTCCGTGAGCGTCAGCGAACGGAAGCAAAAAATGCGGCTTATTGCCCCGAGGCAAAAATAATCTCATTTTCTGCTTATTTCTATAATAATCTAAAAGTCAGCAGGCTCATATTTTCGTTTCTTTATGGGTGCGAATCTCAATCGGCTCCTTTCACTCGCTTACGCTCATGAAACTCGCCGATTGAGGTGGTTGTTTTGGCTTTCCCATTATTTTTCGAAAAAAATGAAACATCGATTTTCTCCAAATCTAAAATAAAAAACGAACGCCCTCTATTATTTTCCTATCTAAGCCGTTTTTTATTTTAGGGTTTTATCGGGCGTTCAGGTTTTAAGAAAAATAAAAAAGGGATGTTTCTTTTTTTGAACCAAGGATAAAAAAATGTTCAAACTTTATTTTCGGCAAATCCTTCCACCAAGACATCAATCTGAACCGGCGGCTTCTGCGGGTCATAAATCATTTCTTTGGTTTTTACCCGAATCTCAACGTCCGTTTCATTGATGCCGTTTTCTTTCATATACTTGTAAATGTCTTTTTTGGCAAACAATTCAGTATAATGAACGGCTGAATCTTTATTTGAAAAAGTACGCTGACCTTCCGTCGTAAATGTATTGTATCGAAGTGTCCAGCTGCCGTTCTCCTCTTCTTTGGACTCGACATCCACGCGGATTTCAACACGCTTCGCAAGTTTTCCGGCAAGACAGCCGACAGCGTTTCCGACAGCGTAATGTTCCGGCGCGATAATTTCGGCGTCTAAAAATTCTTCAAGTTCGGGAATAAAACAGCGAATGGGAGCGCCGATTAAAATAATCGGGATGTCCGATTTAAAGCGCAGATAAGGGCCGCCGCCTGCGCCGCCGCTGCTGCCGACGCCGTCGAACTTATCCATGAACGCATTCAATTCATCGCGCGAAAATGTATCATTCAGGAAAATGACGGTTTCAACCGCCATGATTTTCGCAAATTTCCGCTTGATAAAACGGCAGAATTCTTCTTTTGCCATGCTGAATATTTCGGCTAATTTTCGGGCGCCCAGAGCTGCAGCCTTTGAATCCCATTCCTCAAATTCGCCCGTTACATGAAGGACATCTGTCGGCGTAAATCCGATGAGCTGAATCAGCCGCTTGCCGACCAATATTTCAATGATGTCAAACGGAATCTCGCCATCGGGAAAATCTCGCCGGTCCAAATCATCAACAAAAATCGGCGCATCACTTATTTTTTGATAAACTTTCATCTCTTCGGGAGATAAATTCACCGCTTCATAGCCGCTTTTTAAAACAAGCGTTGTCTTCTGCATGAATTCATGCAAAGGCATATTGTGCGGCGTCCAATGATTCTGAATTGTTTCGATAATTTCCGGATACATGACGGCGGCGCGGCAAAGCGGAATAACGCGTCTCGGGCCGATCATCACATTTGGGAGGCGCGCATCCATTACGTTGTCCGCATCCACCCAAATGTGGCTGTCGCCGCCGGCGGCAATCGTTTCCATCTTAATCGCGCGCACTTTGGTTTTCCAGCCGCCGACCGTTGCGCCGAGATCTGAAATCTGCGGAATGCCGTCTTCTATCATCGACACATCCGTACTCGTGCCGCCGACATCAATCGCAAGACATGTTTCTTTTCCCGACAGGAAAGACGCGCCGAGGACGCTTGCGGCGGGACCCGAAAAAATCGTTTCGACCGGACGCTCCATCACTTCGCTAAGCATCGCAACCGCGCCGTTGCATTTGAGCATCGTTGTTTTAACATTCATGCCGCGGCGTTTCGTCTCTTCAAGAACGGCATCTAAGAAAACGCGCGCAACCGGAAGAAGAGAAGCGTTCAGATAAGCCGTCACGCCGCGTTCATAAGCGCCGAGCGCCTGCGCAAGCTCATAGCCGCAAACGACAGGATAGCCCGTCAGTTCATGAATCAAATCACGGGCGGCTTTCTCATGCTCGGGATTTAAAATGCTGTAAAAAGAAGAAACCGCAAAAGCCGATACTTTGTCTTTAACGGATAAAACATATTCAGAAATGCCTTCCAAATCCAGCGGCTCGTTTTCTTTGCCGCTGTAGTTGTGGCCGCCTCTGACGACAGCGCAATTGTCTATGAGATGTTCGGGAATTTTTTGAGAGCCGATTAAAATTAAAGCGACAGTTGCGCCGTTTTTCTCCAAAATTGTGTTGGTCGCGAAAGTTGTTGAAACCGACAGCAATTTCGCTTTTTTTAAAATTTCCGGATCCAATAAATCTAAAACATTTTGGATGCCGGCAAGCGGATTCGGATAAGTCGTCAAAGCTTTTTTTGAATCGATTATGCGGCGGTCGTCCATGTCTACCAGCGCAGCATCCGTATATGTGCCGCCCGCGTCAATCCCCAATGAAATATTGTCTGACAAAACATAACCTCTTGATTGCTATTGTATCGGCAGCCATACTGTCTAAGCGGCGGCAAGTGCTACGACTTCGCTGTCACAAGCCGCCATCTGCTCCTTTACAAACTGTCCTCAAAATCCTGCTTGAATTTTTGAACAAGCCTCTCCTGCCAATCATTCAGCGGCTCAAGCTTTCCGTTGAAGAACCTCAGAATCTTCGGCTCCTCTTTCCACCTCAGTCCGCCGATAATGTCGCGATTCTTAAACAGCCATGCAATGCGGTCAATCGCAAAGTTAATCTGGCTCATCGTAAACACACGGCGGGGCATAGCCAGCCTCACAAGTTCAATCGCGCTCACACCCTCGCTTCCATCAGCGTTGCGCTCCTCACTCATCGTGCCGCGTTCCATCCCGCGAACACCTGAAATGATATACAAGGCGGAAGCCAAACTCGCGGCAGGAAACTCCTCGCCTTTGATATGCGGCAAAAACGAGCCCGCATCCAAATGGCAGCCCAAACCGCCCGCAGGCGTAACAACAGGCACACCCGCCTTAATCAGTTCGTCAGCCATGTACTTAATAAAGCCGGGCCCCTGCGAAATCATGTCCATGTCCATGGTTTCTTCGATACCGACGGCGATGGCCTCCATCTCTTTAACACTCATACCGCCGTAAGTCACATAGCCTTCAAAAAGCGGAATCAATTCCCTGAGTTTTTCGTAAACCGCATCGTCATTAAGACAAATTCCGCCACCCCGTCCGTTTCCAAACTTACGCGCCGAGAAGTAAATAATATCAACATTGCGCGCAACCTCGTTGCAAATCTCAAGTACGCTCTTGTCTTTGTATTCGGCCTCACGCGTCTTAATGAAGAACAAATTGTCCTGCAGCAAACTCGCATCAAGCATCAAAGGCACGCCATGCTGCTTACAAACGGCATGCGTCTCCTTAATATTTTGCAGCGAAATCGGCTGGCCCCCAATCAAGTTCGTTCCTGCCTCTAACCTCACAAACGGAATTCGCTCGCCGTGGTCTTTAAAAGCCTGTTTGAGTTTATCAATATCCAAACTTCCCTTAAAAGGATGAACGGATTTTAATTTTAACGCTTCATCATTCGGAATTTCTAAAATGTCACCGCCCTGCAAACGAATATGCGCCCGCGTGGTTGTAAAGTGGAAATTCATCGGAACGATATCGCCTTGTTTGATAAGAACGCGAGAGAGCAAATGTTCGCACGCGCGCCCCTGATGCGCGGGCAAGAAGTATTTTTTTTCAAAAACTTTTTTAACCGAAGCCTCAAGCCTGTAGAAACTCTCGCTGCCCGCGTAACTGTCATCGGCAAGAAGCATCGCGGCTTGCTGGCGGTCACTCATTGCATTAACGCCGCTGTCCGTCAGCATATCCAAAAAGATATCCCGATTGTTAAGCATAAAAGTGTTGTTGCCGGCCTCCTTAATTGCTTCAAGCCTGCGCTCAATGGGTTTCAGCGCAATCTTTTGTACAATCTTGACCTTGTGCATCTCAAGCGGCAGCTCGCTCCCGTTTGTCATTCTAATCTTGTTCATAATGTTTCTCTTTTTTATATTTTCAAATCAAAAACTACATACAAGTTTGTGCATAAGTGCAATAATAGTAAACTACTACGTAGAGAGGTATTACTCATCATTCTATAATATGCTAATGGTTAGCACAGTTTGTCAACAGTTTTAAATGACAAAAATCGCTTACGCGTCTTTTTGCGGCTGCGCCGCGCGCGAGCCGCTCCGTTTTTCATTTTTCGCTGCTCAAAAATCAGGCACGCTTTCACTTTATTTCCACGAATTCAAGTCGGAAATTAAACTGGAATTTATGATGGAAAATATATTATTCAAAAAATGCTTTTGATGAGATTGATTCGGAATCAAAATGTTTAATAGCAGGGCGAATTTATATAAGCATTAAGGATGGTATTAGATTCATGAAAGCGTGTATCATGTGCGGCGGAACCGGGACGCGTCTCCGCCCGTTGACTTTTAAGCGGCCCAAACCGATGATTCCGATTTCCAACAAACCGTCAGTGCTTCATCTCATTGAACATTTGTCAAAAGAAGGATTCAACGACATCGTTATCACTCTCGGCTATAAGGGAGAAGACGTCGAAGAAGAACTCGGCGACGGAAGCGTCTACGGCGTTCACATTGACTACGTTTATGAAAAAGAAAAACTCGGAACGGCAGGCAGCGTTAAAAACGCGCAGGAGCTTCTCGGCAATGAACCGTTTATCGTTGTCGGTGGCGATCACGTGATGACGTTGAACCTGCGCGAAATGTTCCGCTTTCATCAGAATAATGACGCAGACGTCACAATCGGACTTCTCTCCATTGATGACCCGAGGGAATTTGGTATCGCCGACATGGATATCAACAACCGCATTTTAAGATTCTTTGAAAAACCGAAAGCCGGCGAAATATTCAGCAATCTCGCCAGCACCGGCATTTACGTCTGCAATCCTTCAATTTTTGATAAAATCCCTGCCGGCAAAAAGTTTGACTTCGCAAAAGACCTGTTCCCGATGATGTTAAACAATAATGAGCGCATCAACGGAATTCTTGTCCGCGGCAAATGGACGGATGTCGGAAGCGCAGGCGCTTACCGCGACGCTCAGAAATGGATGCTGGATGACATGACCGAAACCGTTTTGGAAGGCAAAATCATTTCAAACGGCAAGATTCAGGGACCGCTTCATGTCGGAACAGGCGTTTCAATCGGCGGCAACTCCTCGCTTGTCGGGCCGCTCGTGATCGGCGAAAATACAACGATTGGTGAGCGTGTTTTAATCGGCCCGTATTCAGTGATCGGCGCGGGCTGCGTCATTGAAGATGATGTGAAAATCTTATCCTCTTACGTTTTTGACGGAACGAATATCGGCAAAGGAACAACGTTGTCAGGCTCAATCGTTGACGGCGACTCGGTTGTCGGTGCAGGCAGCAGCCTTGAAAACGGAACCATCATCGGCCCGAACTCACGCCTTGAAGAAAACGTGACAATCCATTCGGGCGTTAAACTGTGGCCGGAAACATTCGTCTCAAAGGGCGAAAATGTCAAAGATGACAGATTAAACGAAAAGTACGGAACCGACATCAGCGGTTCTTAAACAGAATTCAAATAACAAAAGCGAATACGCAAAAATGAATCCGTAAAAATAAATCTGCACAAGCGAGTCTGCACGGACTTTTAAACAATAAATTTAATCGATTCAAATGGTGAATTATAAGAAATTTTTCATAATCAGCTTGGCAATCAGTTTGATTTCAGCTGTCGCAATCATCTTCCTGACGACAGATGCCCAAACCATTGACGCGCTGAAGCAGATTCGTGTGGAATACATCATCGGAGCGCTTTTGCTTCAAATTCTTTCTTATGTTTTAACGGCGCGGAAAACGAAGTTTCTGCTGCGGTCACTCGGCTACCATATCCGAACCCGCCACGCGCTTGAAAATGTGTTGACGGGCATTTTGCTGGCATCACTGACACCATCATCGGTCGGCGGGGAGCCTGTCAGAATTCTTCTGCTTCGAAAGAACACGAACGTTCCGGTCGGAAAAGCAACGGCTGTCATCTTTATGGAGCGTCTTTTAGACGCGTTTTTCATTTTTATTTGCCTGATCCCGACGCTGTTTATTCTCAGATCGTTTTTGGCGAGTGAAAGCGGAAAAGGAATTTGGGGCATTGATACGCTTTTATTTATCGGTATCGTCTGTCTGTTCATCCTTCTCGCCTTTTTGGTTTACGCGATTATTCGCCCCGAATTTGCCAAGAAAGTAAGCCGCAAAATATTGATTTTTGCAGAAAAGAAAGCGCCTGCGAAATATAAAGCGAGAATCAACAAAATGATTATCATGTCGGAGAATGAAATTGATTTGTTCCAATCCAGCTTCAAGCGCTTCATTTCCGTCGGGAAGCTGAACTTAATCGTTGCCATCTTTTACACGGTGATTTATTGGATCGTGCACTTCTCCGTTCTTTGGCTGATTCTGCTCGGCTTAAACGTTTCACCAAGCCTGCTGTTAATGTTCGCGACGCAAGTCGTTCTTGCAATCATTATGACCATTCCCGCAACACCCGGCTCAAGCGGTGTTATGGAAATCGCGGCGTTCACGCTGTTCTCACTGTTTGTTCCGGGCTCTGTTCTCGGCGTGACGGTTATCGCCTGGCGCGCGATTACGTATTACGTCAACATCTTGGCGGGCGCTTTGGCGAGTTTGAAAGTGATTCGAAAATACGGCATCAACGCGTTCGGCTCCGAAATCAGCCCCGAAAAAGAAATGGAAATGCTTGACCCGAATAACTGAAATAAGAATCCATGAAAAATTGAAAAAAGCTGAAAAGAAAGGCGGAACCTGCAAAATGATGATACCTTTTTATATAAAGTCAAAATAAATATGACTTTTATCTCACTTTTTAAATATCTGCGGAAGGCAGATTCAAATTATCCTGTGAAAAACAGGCGGAAAAATGAGTCGGTGTATTGATAAAATGTATGTCAACAGCAATTGTGTCGGATGCAGTCAATGTATCGTGTTTTGCAAACACGGCGCGATCACTGCCAGAGGACGGGCCGTGATTTCAAAAATTTGCGTAGAGTGCCGCGTCTGTATTTCTTACTGCCCGATGAAAGCAATTCAGCCCGGACGGGAGGCTTGAAATGACGGAAAAAGCTAAAAAAGCGGTTGTTATCGGCTCGGGTCTCGGCGGTTTGCTGACGGCTGCGCAGCTTGCCAAAGACGGCTGGAGCGTTGACGTTTACGAAAGACTCTCTTTAATCGGCGGCCGCTTCGCAAACATTGAATACAACGGCTACCAACTTTCAACAGGTGCGCTTCATATGGTTCCGCATGGAACAAAAGGTCCGCTTGCGACAATGCTCCGTGAACTCGGAGCGGATTTTGAAATTATACAGTCCAGCCCGATGGCCATTGTCAGAATGCCGAAAAATTCGGGGGAGACGGATTACAAAAACGGTTATGAGGACACTTCACATGTAGATTTTAAGAAGCATCTGACGTCCAAAAATAAACTGATGATGGTTCTTTTGACGCTCAGCTTTAATGCCGGTTTGATCCGCCCCGGAAAAGTCGGATTCAAAACCTGGTACTCAAAGTACATTCATGATGACAGAATTGACCGCTGCGCCGACTCTTTTACGGGCTGGGCACTCAGCACGACAGCGGATGAAGTCACGACGCGCGAAGTTTTTAAGATTTTCCGCAATGTTTACAAATACGGCGGCCCCGGCATTTTGGTCGGCGGCTGCCAAACCGTCATTGATGAACTTGTCAGAATTATTTCCTCAAACGGCGGAACTGTTTACACTGATATGGAAGTCACCCGAATTATCATTCAAGACGGGAAAGCAACGGGCGTCATCGCAGGCGGCAAAGTGATTGCGGCAGATCTTGTAATCAGTGACATCGGCCACAAAGAAGCTTGGGAAATCTGCGAAATTGACGGTGTTGAATGCGGCGGCGCTTCTCAAGTTTCAGGCTTTTCCAATCCCGCGTTTAAAGAGTATGAAGAAAAGCTTGCCGGGATGAAACCGTCGGCCGGTTTGAAAATTTGTTTTGCGTCGGATGAGCAGATTTTGCCGGACGGCTGCAGCTTGATGCTCACGCCGTATACGCGCCGAATCAACGGTTTGAATGAAGTGACGATTGCCGACCCGAGCCTTGCGCCGCCCGGAAAGCATTTGGTGATGTGCCATCAGAGAACCGCGCTTGACAGATTGGACAAGATTGATGAGGAAATCGAACTCGGTCTTGAAGATGTCAAAGATTTGTTCCCCGACAAAAAGATTGAGATTTTGATTGTTCAGGTTCACCACGGCAGATGGCCGGTGAATCGCGCTTTCTCGGGAACGGATTTCGGCAACAAAACGCCCGTTTCGAATTTGCTTGTCGTCGGCGACGGCGCCAAAGGCGAAGGCGGCATTGAAATCGAAGGGATTACGTTCGGTGTTCGTGACGCGATGAAATTAATACGAAGCATGGACCGGTAAGATTTCAAAGACTCAAAACTTTCAAATCGGAACGGTATTTTTTCAAAAACGGAAATGTAATCGGAGACGTGAGAATCATGAAAATGAAAAACCGCCCGATTACTTATTCCAAAAATGTTTTTATTCCTGTAACAAATGTTTGCCGAAACAAATGCGCTTACTGCGGTTTCAGACGTATGGCGGAACATAAAGACGCCTTTTTGCTGACGGAAGATGCAATCATCTTTGTTTTGAAACGCGGCGCAGAAGCGGGATGTACGGAAGCAATGTTTGCTTTTGGTGAATCTCCCGAGCAGGATCCGGAATTCATCAAACGGTTTGGAAAACAATTGAATGATGTCGGTTTTAAAACTGTCGTTGAATATACAGAACATCTGTGCCATTTGGCTTTGGATTACGGATTGCTTCCTCACGTCAACGGCGGCGTTCTTTCTTTTGGTGAATTGGAAAAGTTGGCACCGCTGAACGCGAGCATGGGTTTAATGCTTGAGACGACAGCCGCTGTTTCAGCGCACAGAGACTGTCCCGGAAAGAATCCGACGGCACGTCTTGAAATGATTGAAAACGCGGGAAAATTGAAAATACCGTTTACAACGGGGCTTCTCATCGGTATCGGCGAAACGCGCAGTGATTGGATGGAATCTTTGCAGGCGATTCAAAGGCTGCACGATCAATACGGTCATATTCAGGAAGTTATTTTGCAGAATTACACGCCGAATTCGGGTCAGGAAAACCGGATCAGGGGAATCGGGGATTTGAATCCGCCGACGAAAGCGGATATGATTGACGTGATTCTTTTGGCGAAAAACATTTTAACGCCGGATATTTCGATACAGGCACCGCCGAATTTGATGCCGCCGCTTGAGCTGACCCGATACGGCGTTACGGATTTGGGCGGCATATCGCCCGTGACGATTGATTATATTAATCCGGAATCAGCATGGCCGAAAATTGAAGAGCTGAAAAACCTGTTGGGTTCGAACGGATATGAATTCAAAGAACGCCTTCCCGTTCATCCGAGATACGTGAAAAAAGGATGGTGCGGCGCCGAGACGAGGGAGTTAGTTGAAAAACTGGCGGATGCGGATGGTTACAGAAAAACGGAAAGCTGCGGACCCTTATCTCCAAAAAAATGATTCTTTAAAGACTTTCTTTTATCATTGATTAAAAATGCTCTCCACATTTCGTTCTCTTATGGGTACGAATCTCCAACTCCTTCTTCATTCGCTTCGCTCATGAACTCGTCGTTGGAGGCGGTTATTTGGGTTTTTTAAAAAACAATGATAATGCCTGCAGGTTTTTAACCGCCAAAAAAACATAGCCTACGCTTTTCAATAATCAATTTAAAAAAAGAAATGAAGAAAATGAGTAATTAAAAAATTACTCTTGCTTTTCCAAGAGCACAGCGTTGATGACGCCGTCTTGGCCGGGGCGGCTTGTGATTCTGACAAGACCAATGTCGGTTTTGACGATTGTGCCTTTTGTCATAATGTTGCGTCTGACGTAGTGGTTGTTCGCGGTGTTTCCGGTTACTCTCTCAGCGGTTGCGCGCAGGGTTTTGTTTGTCTTCGGGTCAGTGAC
>JAIRKA010000001.1 GCA_031260345.1 Methanosarcinales archaeon | reverse complement strand
TCAAACAAGAGCTGCCGGCGGAAACCCGATTGCAGCCGCTGTTTTGGTTGACAAAGTCGGTTTTGATGAAATCGACGGCGTTCCCGTCGTCGCCGTCATGAAAATTACAAGACTCGGGTGAAATTGCCCTTTGCTGCCGCCGCGCGTGAGCAGCTCCATTTTTCATTTTTGATATTTAAAAAATGGTATCGCATTTTTATTTTGTTTGCTTTTGGTTCTCCATATTTCAAGTTTTCTCTTTTCGTTTTATGATAAAATTTAAATGCATTGCCGTGTTTTTTGTGAACAGTTAAAAAAAGGCGCAGGCGTTGTTAATCGTGTATTCAAAAGAATTGGCTGAATTGGGTTTTGTTGTTTTTCGCCGCCAAAATGATACGGGCGGGCTGAAACCCCATCTTTTCATACGCTTCAAATCCAAAGAGGGGCGCCTGCTGACTTTTGCGATTGATACAACCCGCCTTCCAGCTTCCCAAAATCAGCCGGATGCGTATTTGATAACGCACGCCCATTCCGACCACTACGGAAAATCAGCGATGCTGTCCGTTTCTTCTTGGTGCTCCGAAGAAACCGCGCGCGCTCTTGAAATCCGTCATGAAAAAAGTTACAAAGGAAATACTTTCGAGAACGGTAAAACATTTTCTGTGTGCGGCGTTGACATCCGAACTTTTGACGTTTATCATACGCCCGGATCTTCTGCTTTTTACTGGGAAAACGATCTCGGAAACAGCATTCTTATCACCGGCGACGTCAAAGATGCCCGAAATCTGCCGAAATGCGATGTTTTGCTGACGGAAGCCAGCTACGGCGACCCTGCCGATTTAAGCTGTTATTTCGAAGACGACATTGACGGGCTTCATCACGCCGTTTTGTCTCACATCGGCGAGCGAAAAGTTGTATTCGGCGCTTATGAATTCGGCAAATCTCAAAAAGCCGTTTCCATTCTCCGCAGCATGGGGTATAACGGTCCGATTGCGATGAACGGCAAAGCTCTCTCTTTGACGGAAAGTTTCGTTGAAAATTCAGGAGAACTTGTTGAGATCAAGGTCTGCCGAACGATCAGCTGCAATATCAGCATCGTTCCAATCGGCGATCTCTCTTTTTTCGGCTCTGACATCCGCAAGTACGTTTTGACATGCCGCTCCGATCATCCGTTTGAAAGCATTCGCCTCAGCGACCATTTAGACGTTGACGGGCTGACGCAGATGGTCAAAGATATTTGCCCGAAAATCACGATTATTTATCATCCGAACAAAAGCTCAAGAACAGACAGATTCGCGAAGCACCTTGAAAAAAACGGTTTCAAAGCCTTTTCAATCAATCAAATTCAAGATATAATCGGAAATGAAAAACAGATCAAGCCGACTGAATAAAATGAATCGGCAAGCATGAAAGCTGTTTGATTGAGAGATCTGATTCAATCAAATTAATCCGATGAATCTTATTCATCTGCTCTTTTTTAATAGACCTCCTCGGAACTCCGAGGAGGTCGAATTTTGAATCGTCAACGGGTTTAAATATGAAATATCAATAATTAATTCAAACTTCAATAAAGAATGTCAAATATTTATTTATGAATTTCCGGAGTTATGGAAGAATGGCCAAAAGGAATAAATATCAAGCGAAGCCGGCTGAACAGGAAGAGCTTGAACACGTGGAAGCGGAAAAAGTCGAGTCCGAATACCATATCAGCGCGGACGGCAAAATTGAGCAGACGCCCGAAGAAAAGAAGACAGCGTACAAGGAAAGTCTTATCAGAACGATTACCGCCTCAGCCTTAGGTATTCTTGCGGGCATTATTTGTTACTTGACGTTTGGTTCAGCTGCAACGATTGAAGGCGAACCGGCACCCTTGAGACACGCGTGGTTCATTGTTCTTCCGCTTGTTTTGATTTTTACTTACTACATCCAAAGAAGATTGATTTTCCCCGCTTTTCGAATGGACATGAAGCTTCTGAACTGGAAGAGTTGGTTCGGAATCATGTTTTTGGTTTTAGTCTACTGTCTCGTCACATGGATGCTGTTTTTAAACACATATATCCTTTATTCTTTGTTCTGAAGTAAGTCGGCTGCGGCCGATTTTTTTTCCTTTTTATTACATCTCCTATGATTATATTTTAATTCAATTCGTTTCATTCAAAAATTGTTTAATTTTCAATTTCATTTCAAATCCATCGATATCTATTCTAATTTCATTTCGAATCTATTACAAATCCATATATTCATTCAAAAACAGATTACTTTCAAGGAAGAACATTATGAGAATAGCCGTATTAAATAAAGACAAATGTCAGCCGCGCCAATGCAGCAAAGAGTGCTACAAATACTGCCCGCGCGTTCGAACGGGTGATGAAACAATATTATTCGACGAAGACAACGGCAAAGCGATCATTACAGAATCTCTTTGCTCCGGCTGCGGCATCTGCGTTAAAAAATGCCAGTTTGACGCCATTATGATCATCGGCCTCCCCGAGTCTTTGGAATTTCCGACACATCGCTACGGTCAAAACGGCTTTGCGCTTTACGGTCTGCCTGTTCCCCAGAAAGGAAAAGTAACGGGTATTCTCGGCCCGAACGGTATCGGTAAAAGTACGGCTGTTCAGATTCTTTCAGGCGCTCTCATTCCGAACTTCGGCGAAGCGGACGCGAGCTGGGATAAAGTTCTGGCTCATTATTCAGGAACGGCGCTCGGCGACTACTTTAAACTTGCTTCTTCCGGCAGCTTGAAAGTTTCACAAAAACCGCAGTATGTCGATTT
>JAIRKA010000096.1 GCA_031260345.1 Methanosarcinales archaeon | reverse complement strand
TGATTAATTTTTGCGGCGTAATCAATGCGGCGACCGGCGTCGGCAAAACGAGAACGTCTGCAAGATTGCCGACGGCCTTTTTAACGGCGTCGGCTGCCAAAAGACCGGTAACAGCGAGTATTTTCATAAAGATTCATAATGAAAAAGAAATAGATAAACCTTTCAAAAAAAGAAAATGAAAATGTTTTGAAACAGTGACGTTTTTATAATGAAAGGCTGTTGCTGTTATTCTATTTCAGCTGTTTGACAGCCGTTTGATAATATGCCGCTTCAAAGTTTTTTATACTTCTAAGGCGTTTTTATCATTATACAAATTCAGATTTATTTTTATTCGCCGACAGACAGCACGTATGCATGCCGCATCATGCTTCGTATGTTTTTTCGGCCGGCAGGTGATTTTATGGCAGAGGAGAAGAAAAAAAATTTAAGAACGCCGATTGTCTGTGTGATGGGGCACGTTGACCACGGCAAAACCACGCTTTTGGACCAAATCAGAGGAACGGCAATTGTTAAAGGGGAAGCGGGCGCAATTACGCAGCATATCGGCGCAACGGAAGTGCCGATCGATGTCATCGTTGAAAAATGCGGCGACAAACACCTCGCCGATAAATTCATCGTCCCGGGGCTTCTTTTTATTGACACGCCCGGACACCACGCTTTTACAACACTTCGAAGCCGCGGCGGCTCGCTTGCCGACTTGGCCATTGTTGTTGTCGATATTAATGAAGGATTCAAGCCGCAGACGATTGAAAGTTTAAACATTCTCAAGCGTTTCAAAACGCCTTTCATCGTCGTTACAAACAAAATCGATAGAATTATGGGCTGGAAAGTCCACAAAGGTGAATCTTTTTTATCGACTTACAAAAAACAAACGCCTGAAGTTCAGGTTCTTTTTGAGCAGAAATTCTATGATGTTGTCGGCCGCCTTTATGAACAAGGTTTCAGTGCCGATCGCTTTGACCGCGTCACCGACTTTCAGAAAACGCTCGGCGTCGTTCCGATCAGCGGCTTGACGGGTGAGGGCATTCCCGATGTTTTGATGATTCTTCTCGGTTTGGCACAGCGCTTTTTGGAGTCTTCGCTTCACTTTGACGTGAACGGTCCCGGCATCGGAACTGTTTTGGAAGTCAAAGAAGAAAAAGGTCTCGGAACGACGATTGATGTGATTTTGTATGACGGGACTCTGAAAAAAGGTGACACGGTTGTCATCGGCCGCCTCGGTGAGCCGATTGTAACGAAAATCCGCGCGCTTTTTAAGCCGCGTGAGCTCAGCGAAATCCGGTACGAGAGCCGATTTCAGCCGATTCCGGAAGTGACGGCCGCCGCCGGTATTAAAATTTCCGCATCCGATATCGATGATGCGCTTGCCGGAGCAACGCTCATCTCTGTAACGCCTGAGACATTGGACGAAGTCATTGAAAAGGTCAAATCCGAGATTGATGATGTTCAGATTCAAACCGATACCGACGGCGTTATGATTAAAGCCGACACGATCGGCTCTTTGGAAGCTATGGTTCATGAATTTAAGAAAGCAAAGATTCAAATTCAAAAAGCGGAAGTCGGCGACGTCACAAAACGTGACGTTACGGAAGCGTCTATCATCAATGACCCGACGCATTCTGTTATTTTGGCTTTCAGCGTTAAAGTGAATCCGGATGCGCAGGAGTTATTGGAAGAAACGCCGGCCGTCAAAGTTTTCAAAAATGATGTCATTTACCGCATTTTAGATGAATATCAGGACTTTGTAAAAAAGCAGGAAGAAGAGCTTGAAAAACTTCGTTCCGATACGCTTACCAAACCGGGTCAGTTTAAGATTTTGCCGGGCTGTGTTTTCAGACAAAGCAAGCCTGCTGTCGTCGGCGTCCGCATTTTGGGCGGCGTTGTGAAAAACAATACCGATGTCATGCTTCCGGACGGCACCGTTGTCGGAACCGTTAAAGGTCTTGAGCTTAACGGCAAAAAGATTTCGAAAGCGACTGTCGGGATGGAAGTTGCAATGGCGATTGACGGCGTTACCGTCGGCCGCCAAATCAAAGAAGAAGATGTTTTGTATGTTCACATTCCGGAAAGAGACTCCAAAGTTTTGGAATTTGAAATTTTTAATACGCTGACATCGGATGAAAAGGAAACGCTTGAAAAATATCTGGCGATTCGCAGAAAAGAAAAGCCGTTTTGGGGTAAATAATCCCAGCTTTTCTATTTTTCTCTTTTATTTCTTGCTGCCACGAATAACATTTATAAACAATGAAACATTCTACACCATACACGACGACGGTAATTATTATCTCGAAATTTGTTTAAAATCGGCAAATTGTCTTTAGTATTTGATTTCTTATGAATCGGATTTTTCGGCTCCGATCTCATTTTCATTGATTTCTCCTATTGCATCCGGTTTTCAAACACTCAATTTTATATCCATTATTTCACTTGAATACATTTTTTATTTTCGTATTCGAAAGGAACAGTAAATTAACATAAACATTAAATTAATTTATAAACAACCAACTTAAATACGGAGTTATTTCAATGCCACCGGCTTCAACAGCAATGAAAATGGTCCTCGCAGACCCGAAAACAGGTAAATCATATAAGATCGCACTCGATGCAGCAAAACAAAAAGACATGATCGGCAAAGCAATCGGCATGGATGTTGACGCAAGTATCGTCGGTCTTCCCGGCTATACTATGAAAATCACAGGCGGTACCGACAAGAGTGGTTTCGTCATGAAAGGCGACCTCCCCGGACCTGCAAAGAGAAAGATTCTCGGCGCAACCGGTGTCGGCTTCTCCCCGAAAATCAACGGCCAGAGAAGAAGAAAGTTCATCCGCGGCAACGAAATTTCCGTTGATACTGCCCAAATTAACGCAAAAGTCGTCGGTTACGGCGCAAAGAGCATCGAAAAACTCCTCGGCCTTGAACCCGAAGAAGAACCCGCAGCGGAAGAAACATCTGCTGAGGCATGCGCAGTAGAGTAATTTCACTCTTCTGCATTCTTTTCTCTCTTTTTAAAAATGAAAATTAATTTTCATTTCGCTTTTGGCTTTTATTGTTTTTGATTCTGTCTTTTTTAATTTCTATTATTTTTGAGTTCTATCGTTTTGGGTTCTTTATTTTTAGAGAGCGTACGCTGTTTCGTTTCGTAAAAATAATAAAAAAGAAGGACGGAAAAAAGATTCCGCCTCTGTTTTTGACAATTCAATTACTTTTTGTTGAATTCAATATCGCCTTTTTCAATCAAAGCGCCGAGGTCTTCTAAGCTGAGACGCCCTTTTTGATTCAATTTTTCTTTGGCGTTCGTGTGAATCTTATCAACACGCTTTTCATCTCTTTCGTTTTGGAAGTCTTTCATTTTATCCAAATAGATGTCAAGCTCTTTCCTTGTGATTGCAATATTTTTCTTAAGCGGGTCAATCTTCGCCGTTGTCGGTTTAATGAGCGCGTACCTTTCAGTGAGGCGTTTGTGGTAATTGTCCGCTTCTTTTCTGAGCTCATCGACTTTTCTGAAAACTTCAATCATTTCAAGATGATACTTTTGAGACTCTTCGGAAAGCTGTTTGATTTCGACAGAAAGCTCGTCACTCTTGTTGTACATGCCTTTGTTTTCGCTGTAAATGACCTGAATCTGGCCGTGAAGGTCGTTTGCTTCCTTCGTTGCTTTAACACGTTCAGTCAAATCTGTCAAGCGTTCAAACAGGTTCTTTTCGTGATCCAAATTGATGTCATCTTCAAGGAATTTTCTTAAATTCTCACTGTAGTTTTTCATCAAAATGTCATGCGTGCCTTTTGAAATTTTGTTGTATTCATCTCTCTTCGTTTTGAGCTGGTTGATTTCATCAGATTTGGACTTGGATTTTTCCATTTCTTCACTTCTCTCCGCTTTCAAAGCAGAGATTCTCTGATTCACCACATCTCTCTTGGTACGGCTTTCCTGAGCAGTTTTGGAGATTTCTCTGACTTGAGCGTTCAGCTCATCTCTTTTAGCTTTTAAATCGTCGCCGTCAGCTCTGTGATTTTTCAATTCACGGAAAATGCTTTTCAAATTTTTTTCATCGCGCTCAAGAACATTTCTGAGCTGATTGGATTTGTTTTTCGCTTCGTGCTCCGTCATATGGGCAACTTTGGCTTTCAAGTCTTCCAAGCGCTTTTCAACGGATTCCTTATCTTCTTTTAAGATTTCTTCTTCCGCTTTTTCTTCGGCGGCGATTTCATCAATAACAGGCGCTTCCTCCTCAACTGCCGTTTCCTGCTCAGCCTCGGCATTTGTTTCAGGCTCGGCCTCAATGATTGGGTCAACGAACACTTCGGATTCAACTTCAATGATTGTTTCCGCAGCGGATATGTTTTCGTCAGTGTCGGGTTTTTCCGTATAAGTCATATTTTCTTCAGTCATTTTAAGCCCTCACTTCATTCCTTTCCAGTATTCTAAGGACTCTTTATGGCTGTCAATTCTTTTGGAAAGCCAGTCCGCTCTTTTGTTTTCCGTGACTTCGCCCTGTTTTTGTACAAGCCTTTCTTTGTCTGCGCTTACAGCTTCTTTTAATGAATGCTCTTCCGTGTACGCCTGATAAGCTGCGCCGATCTTTGCCAGAAGAACTGTCTTGTCGCCGCCTTCCGCATTGTTGATATCCGAGCGCAATGCATCGTAAACTGCCTTTCTTTCTTCGGCGGAATCGGATGATTTAGATGAGGTCAAATCAGTGATGCCCTTTTCGATTTTTTCGGCATCCATCTGCTTCAAGTTTAATTTTTCCAATTCGATTTTTGCTTCGCGGCCGTAGTGATGCTTTTTCTCGTCATCCACTTCCGTTTTTTCCTCATTCTCGGAAATGCGCTTTTTCAAATCCTCGATTTCTGTATCCAAAGCGGTGGAAGTTGTCGTCAGCGCGTCGTATTCTGCCTGATATTCTGCAATTAAGCGTTCATGCTTTTCAATCACGGCAGAAATGAGTTCATTTCGTTCTAAAATTCTGATTTCTTCAGTTTGCACACTATCACCCAAAAAAGGCAATACCTTAAAACAGCCTGATGTATTTTTCTGTTGTTGGCGGCTGTTTTTTATATTTTTATGATTCACTGTTAATTATTGAAATTGTAAAAAGCTGTATTGTATAGTAAAATAATAATTGTAAAGGGTTTTTCAAAAATTATTGATAACTGTTTTATGTTCGATTTTTCAAAAAATGAATATTAATTTTTCAGTTTTAGCTGTTGCTTTATTTTATAAAAAAACAGATTTTCCCTTTTCATTTTTTGAACTAAATTCGATTATGAATTATTTAAATCCTTTGACTTCATTTCGGATTTGGTTACAACGCAAAATACAAAGCGTGCGGTATTTCACCGAAGTAAATCACTGATTTCGGATCAACGATCTCACATTTAACGGCGCAAGCAACCGCTTTTTGGCCGATGAGATTTGCAGTTGTTGCCTTCATCAGCAATTCTTCAAGAATCTCTTCCGTTGCTTCCTCCCCTTGGTAAAATGAAGCGTTCACCTTCATTTCACATTTCTCGTTTTTGAGGGTTTGGCCGATCAGCTCTTTGTCGCAGGCGGCCACCATAAAATGTTTTTGAGTTTTGTAAGTTTTAATGTACATATTTTTTCCACTGTCTATTATTTATCGTTTATGTGCCAGTTTAAAACCATCTGATCCCGGGGGAACGTATATCTCTCCCTTTTCTGCCCTCAGTTTTACTATGTATGCTTCGAATTCTTCAGCATTAATTCCTGACTTTTCTGCTTCTGCCTGAACCTCTTTTTGCGGAGCAATTCCATCTTGAGATCTCCCTGATATTGTTCGAATTATATCTTTTATAATTCCTATTTTATCGCGCTGAGACTTGCTGATGCCTGACGCGATAATGTCCGCGTCCAACATTCCCGTTGAGGGGTCGATACCGACATTTTTCAGACACTCCATCGTGATATCCGTCGTTCGGATGGCATCATCAATTGTCACTCGATTGCTCAGGCGGACGCGGGCGCTTGCTTCGGCAAGTCGGATCAGCGCTTCAAGCTGACGCGCCGTGACCGGAACAGGCGTGTTTTTGCCTTCGCCCTGCTTTCTGAGACTCGTATAAAAGTCAACAATATGCATTCTGGCATCTTCATCCATGATCGGATACACGTTTCTTCTGGAGTAAGCGACATATTTTCGAAGCAAATCCGGATCAATTTCCGGAATAATGTTAATCATCTGCGAATCAATATACTCCTGCGTAATATTGGAAGAGGAAATATTATTTTTGTGCTGCATCAATTCGCCGGTATAATGCGTCTGAATAACGTGCTCCGCAATTCGATTATCCATTTGGCTTTCGGGAACGTCCAAAAGCAGGAAAATGAGGTCAAAACGGGACAAAAGTGCGGGCGGCATATCAATTTGGTCGGCCAGACTTTCATAACGGTTGAATCTGCCGTAAACAGGGTTGGCAGCGCCGAGAAGAGCGCATCTGGATTTGAGCGTTGCGATGATGCCCGCTTTTGCGATACTGATGGTTTGCTGTTCCATCGCTTCGTGAAGCGCGCTTTTGTCTTCGTCGCGCATTTTGTCCATTTCGTCCACGGCCGCAATACCCATGTCAGCCATAACAAGCGCGCCGCCTTCAATCGTCCAACGCCCGTCGCCGAGGTCGTCTCGAACGGCAGCGGCAGTGAGACCGCTGGCAGATGAACTTTTGCCGGACGTAAAAACGCCGCGCGGGGAAAGCCTGACAATATATCTCAAAAGCTGGGATTTTGCGACACCCGGGTCACCGACAAGAATGACGTGAATGTCGCCTCTTGTACGCGTCCCGTCCGGGAACTGCTTGACAACGCCCGAGAAAAGCTGATACATGAGCGCGCGTTTGACATGCTCGTTGCCGTAAATGGTCGGCGCGATGGATGAAACGATTTTATCGTAAATTTTAGGGTCGCGGCTGAGTTCTAAAATTTGTTCTTCTTCCTCAGCGGTGATGTCAAGTTCATCATATTCTTTGTCAAGGCGTTCGATGGAAGTGGCATCCAGAACTAAATCATAAAAAGTCGATTTTCCTTCACGGAGCGCGCGCGGGACAGATCGTAAAATGCCGTTGATAATCACGCGGTCGCCCGGAGAAATCAATCCGGTTAAGTCATCGTTAAAATTAATTTCAATACTCTGCGGATTGGAACCGCCTTTCAGGCTTTCCGGTGATTCCTGAATCTGTCCTTTTTGGGAATCGATAAAATCGGATTGCTCGATCACAAGTTTAAACGGCCCGCGTTTTCCGCAGTTTTCATTTTCACAGCCGGAATACGGTTCATCCAATTTGTTCCCGGGCTGCTCGACATAAGTAATCGTATCGCAGCGCATGCATTTAAACGCTGCTTTCGTAATGCGCGGGCGGACTTCTGTTGCCCGGCGAATCATGCCTTCAACGGCGATAAACTTTGAAAGGTGCTTGCTTCGGAGATCACGGATCGGGATGCGGTTTGGAATATTGATGACGCGGACGTGCGCGCTGTCGAGGCTTTTTGGGAGCGGCAAATCCATTTCTTTGAGCGCGAATTCGAGTGAAAGAATGACCGACTCGGGGTCTTCAATCAAATCGCGGGCGATATCGCGGTCAAAGACTTCCAGCTTGTCATAATTGACAATCAGGCTGCGTTTATCGGGATAGCTGTTCGCAAGTTCCAAGACGTCATCCTGATGGTAGCGTTTTAAGAAGTCCTTTAATTTTTTATTCCATTTTTCATCAACGACCATGATGTCACCGAAAAATTCTCAAAAATTGAAAAATTGTAAAATAAATAGCGAGTTTGGAATGGATTAAATGGTTCAATCCTATGATAAACCTTTTTAAATTTTATTTTTTCCAATTGTTATTTAAAATATAAAACAACGGTATGAAATTGAAACGATTCATTTTTGGTTTTATTAATTATTTCATTTCGTCAAACTTAAAAGTATTTATATGAAAAACGGTATTACTCAAAACATTGAGCTACTCTTCATGAGTCTCAATCATTTTCAATTATTTTCATGCCCAATTAGTCTAGTGGTAAGGCGGCGGTCTCGAAAACCGCTTCTTCTTGGAAGAGCGCAAGTTCAAATCCTGCATTGGGCGCTTTTTTTATTTTTTTCTTCATTTTTTCTTTTTTTCAATTGAAAATTCAACCACGGTTCCAAAACAAAGGCAGCGCGAGCAAAATTTTTTGAGAACTTTTATATAGACTCGCATTCATAAATTGCTATCAGAATGTCCCGAGATATCCTTGCCGACCAAACAATCGAAGTGCTTCGCCACGCCGGTTTTATGGTCTCCGATAAATGTGACATCCGTCCCCGCAGTTTTGACATTGCCGCCCGTCGAGGCAACACTTTACTTTTATGCAAAATTCTGCTCAATCTGGACGGCTTAACGGAGGAGACAGCAAACGAAATGCACGTTTTGTCCGAAATTCTCGGCGGAACGCCGCTTGTTATCGGCGAAAAAACCCGCGATCAGCTGCTTGAAGACAATGTCATTTACACACGCTTCAAAATTACAGCGGTCAACATTCAGACATTTTATGATTACTTTATTGAAGGCATTCCGCCGATCGTCACTGCCTCCCCCGGAGGTCTTTACGTGCCGATTGACGGAACGGCGCTCAAAGAAGCCAGAATCGAAAATAACCTTTCTCTCGGGTCGCTGGCCGGCATCATCGGCGTTTCCCGCCGCACGATCAGCAAATACGAAGAAGAAGGGATGCATGCATCGATTGATACGGTTTTGATGCTTGAAGATCTGCTTCAAATTGAACTTGCGCAGCCGATTGATATTTTGAATCCCGCGGTTTTAACAAATCAGCAGAAACAGCAGCAAAAGCAAATGGATTCAGCCGCCCCTCCAAAAGTCGGCGGTTCGGTTTCGACCCTTCCCGAAAATAAACCCGCCAGCCCCGAGATCGCGGCGGAAAATGAAATGCTGACTTATGTTTCAACGCTCGGGTTCGATGTCAAAGAAACCGCACATGCGCCTTTCCGCGCCGTTTCAAAGGATAAAAACTCTATTATCTTAACAGGTGTCAGCAAGTACAACGCGTCAACGCTCAAGCGCGCGCATTTGATGAGCAGCATTTCAGATGTGTTTCAAACCGAATCCGTTTTCTTAATTAACGGAAATTCCAAAGTTAAATCCGTTGAAAGCACCGCTTTTATTGAGAAAAAAGAACTCGTTCGAATGAGCGGCCCCGAAGATTTGATTGAAACGATTGAAGAGCGGAAAGTGCCGGAAAAGAAGTAAGCTGAAATATTTTTTTGTTTTTTATGTTTAATTCGATAAAAACGAAACATCGTCTTTCATTTTATTGAGAAATTGGAACGCCATTTTTTAATTATAAATCTAATTCATTTTTTATGGTTTTATCGGCGTTCGGGTTTCATTTTAGAAAGAAAAAACGATGTTTCGGTTTTTACAAAAATAAATGAAAAACTAAATAACCTCCTCTAACGACGAGTTTCACGAGGGGCGGCGCGAAGCGGCGAACCGGATGCGAAGCGAGTGAAAGGAGGAGTTGGAGATTCACCACCCGTAAAAAACAACGAAATTTAAATAAATGTTTATTAATTCAATGACAAAAGAAAGTTTTTAATGGATTATTTTTTTCTTGGGGTAAGAATCCGCTAATTTCCGTTTTTTCACTTCGCTTCGCTCAGTTCAAAAACGAAAATTAGCGGTCGTATATGAAGTTTTCAATTAATTATTGGTTTTACTGAAACATCATCTTTCATTTAATTTTCTTCAAAAACTTGAACGCCATTTTTTTCATTAAAACCCAATCATTTTAAATTCTAGGGTTTTATCGGGCGTTCGGGATTTTTAAATATTTTCAAAAAAAAGGATGTTTGGTTTTTCCCGCCAAGGATTTTTGAAATAAGCCTTAAATAGAAGCATTCCTCTATTCTTTTACTCCTGAAATAATAATGTCAAAACTCTTTAATAGCATTCAAAACCATTCAAAATTATTTAAATCATTCAAAATTAAATTGAAAAACTGAAACAATTTCAAACCCGCGTTTCACTGCTTTTTAAAAAATATCGGCAAACCCGTTAACAGTCTCCTTTCCGGAAGGTATCATTCATGGTTGACGTTAAATTAGAACTCGAACTCCTCAGACAAAAATTATTGGATCTCTCCTTAACAAATAATCTTTTGAATTACACGCCGTCTAAAAAAAGAACGGTTGAAGTCAAAAATAAAAATATCTCGGAAATTTACGATATTTTGGTTATTCAGGAAAAAACGATGCGGTTTAAAGCCGACCCGAATGCCGCGAAAAAAACGAAAAAAGGAGCTGAGGGCGAAGCCGATACCGCCGTTTCCGATGATGAAGAAGAGTCCGGATTTTTAAAAGGCCTGATAAAGAAAATAGAAGGAAAAGAAAGTTCCGCAGTCGTGCTGGAAACGCCGTACCATGCCGACGAGCTTGAAGAGCGCCTTTTCTATACCAACAATCAGTCCATCGCCGTTTTTGAAGAACAGGGCTATCCGATTCTTTACATGGCTGTCGGCTTTTTAAAATGGACCGACGGGTCCAAAAAATTCTTCAAAGCGCCTTTGATTTTGATTCCCATCGAATTCAAGCGCGTCGGCCCGAAAAGAAAATTTACCGCTCAATGGACCGGCGGCGACATTTTCGCGTCCATCACGCTCAAAGCCAAGCTTTTGGAATTCGGTTTGGAATTGCCCGAATTTTTCGGCGCCGACGATAAAGGCGCAGTTGAATTTTATCTCAAAGCCGTTGAAGATTTGGTTTCCGACAAAAAAGAGTGGGAAATCATCCGCGAAGCAAACATCGACTTTTACAACTTCAAAAAATTCGTGATGTACAAAGACCTTGATCCGAAGGTTTGGCCGGCCGGACACGGTCCCGAGACACATCCGCTGATCAATCAGGTTTTCAATCCGTCCGGTGAAAACGATGACGGCGGCTTTGCCGAAAACGAAGTCGATTTAAAACTAAGCACCGATTCCGTTTATCATATCGTTAATGCCGATTCATCTCAAATTTCAGTCATTGAAGACGTCAAAGCCGGCAGAAATCTTGTTGTTGAAGGTCCTCCCGGAACGGGAAAATCACAGACGATTACCAATTTGATCGCCGAACTTCTCATGAACGGCAAAAGCGTTCTTTTTGTCAGTGAAAAGATGGCTGCGCTTCAAGTCGTTAAGAAAAGGCTGGATGCAATCGGCCTTGGAGACCTGGTTCTTGAAATGCACAGCCACAAAGCTCAGAAAAAAGCCGTTTTGGACGAGCTTGAAAGAACTTTAAAACGTCAGCCTCCGGCCGAAAAAAATTATTCTCAGGATTTGGCCGAACTTGAAAATCTCAAATACGAACTGAACGAATATGCCAAAACGCTCAGTCAAACCGTCGGCCCGATCGGCCACACCGTTTACGATATTTACGGCATCCGCGAAGATGTCACTCATTATTTCAGCGTCAACAAAAGAAGAATGGCGCACATTGACTTCAACAATCCCGAAAAATGGGATCGAAAACAATGGGTAGAAGCGGTTTCAATTTTGGAAAAAATCGGAGACGCGCTTCCCGGAGTCGGCGGCGTTAAAGAAAACCCGTGGCGGGACGTGCGCCCGGGAATTATCCTGCCGCCCGATTTACATGACATCGGAAAGATTTTAGAAGACGTCTCCCGCCGCGCAAACGTCATCAATGACAGCGTTGATGCAATTGTCGCCGAAACGGGGCTCATTGCACCCGCATCCCTAAACGATCTGGATCAATTTATCAGCAGTATGGAAACATTCCAAAATGCGCCGAAAATCAGTCAGGATGTTTTGAAAAACCAAAGCATAAAAGAGCGCGGCACGCAGAAAGAATTGATGGAGAAAGCGCGCCGTTATCACGAATTGGAACGGCAGATTGAAGATATATTCACTTCACAGATTTTTGAAGAAGATATCCAAACCTACCTGAAAAAAGCCGGCAGCCTTTTCAAATTCATGGACAGCGGCTTTAAAGATTCCAAAATCCGCATTCAAAACGCTTACATCAAACGCACTGATAAAAACGATGCCGACCTCAAAAAAGATGTTCAGATGGTTCAGGAATATCTTGACTTAGAGCGCGAGCTTGAAAACTCCAAGCACAAAGCCCTTCTTCTTTTCGGAGCGCACTGGGAAGCCGGCCTTGCCAATCCTGCTCGATTGGACGCTTTCTACGATTGGATTGTCCTCTTTGACGTTTTGGAAAGCGGCGGAAGAGTCACCGATCAGACTTACGCTTCCATTGAGCGCGGCATGAACGGATCCGCTCTTGAAGCTGCCGTCAGAAGTATAAAAACGGAAAAAGACGCTTTAGATAAAGCCTTGATGAAACTGGTGAACAGTATCGGCGCCGATCCAGATTTATTCTTCAGCGAAAAGAATGTGAAAGAAATTCTGCCCGAAGCCGATTCCAAAATTGAAATTGCGTCACCGAATAGTGCATCAAGTAATCTTGAAGAAGGCGGTCTCATAAGAACGGAAGAGCCTGACTCCGAAGAAGCCGTCAAGATTTTCCATAAGAAAAAATACGAACTGACAGAAACCGGAAATGTATTCAGAGAAACGCTGACCGCAAAGCAGCTCAGCAACATTCTTCATGTTTGGAATTCCGAGCTTCCGTCTCTCAGCCTTTGGAGCCGATTCCTGCAATACCGCGAAAAATGTTTGGAAACCGCGGCGGCGCCGATGGTTTCCTACATTAATGAAAACGAAGTTCTGCCGGAAGATTTAATTCAGACTTTTAAAGGCAACTACGCCGACGGCGTTCTTCGCGCGGAATTTATGAAAAAGCGCGTTCTTTCAACGTTCATTAAAGAAGTTCACGAAAACAAAATTCACAAATTTTCGGAATTGGATGAAAAAGTCATTGTCAAGAACCGAGAACGCGTCAACGCGGAAATTTACAGGCGCATGCCGCAGATTTACATCGGCGCGTCCAGAGAATCCGAAGCCGGCATCCTGCTCAACGAATTCAACAAGAAGAAAGCGCATATGCCGATCCGCCGCTTGATGTCAAATGCGGGCGGACTGATTCAAAAAATCAAACCGTGCTTTATGATGAGTTCCCTCTCCATCGCGCAGTATTTGGAACCGCAGAACACGTCATTTGATGTCGTTATTTTTGACGAAGCCAGTCAGGTCAGACCCGAAGACGCGCTCGGCGCGCTTCTCCGCGGCCGCCAAGTGGTTGTGATGGGCGACTCAAAGCAGCTGCCGCCGACAACCTTCTTTGAAAATTTATTGGAAACGGATGACGAATATAATGAAGACGCTTCCTTCTACTCCGATGTTGAAAGCGTTTTAAACATCTGCAAACGCAGTTTCCCGTACAGGACGCTTCGCTGGCACTACAGAAGCCGCCACGAATCTTTGATTGCCGTGTCAAACAATGAATTCTACGGCAACCATTTGTATGTTTATCCGTCGCCGCTTCACGAAGACAAAAACATGGGCCTCCGGTTCCGCCACATAAAAGACTCTGTTTACGAACGCGGAAAGACTGGCGTGAACAGAGAAGAAGCGAGAGTTGTCGCGCAGGAAGTCATGCGCCACTTTATTCAGTTCCCCGACAAAACATTAATGGTCGGAACATTCAACGTGAAGCAACAGGAAGCGATTCAAAAAGAAGTGGAAGCGCTCGTTAAAAGCAGCCCGGGCTTTGAAAAGTATTTCACCAACGAAAAAGGTGAAAACTTCATGGTCAAAAACATCGAAACGATTCAGGGAGATGAAAGAGATGTTATTTTTGTCAGCATCGGCTTTGGTTTCGATCAGGAGGGGCGCTTGTCCAAAAACTTCGGCCCGCTCAACAGAGACGGCGGAGAGCGCCGCTTAAATGTCCTGTTTACCCGCGCCCGCGAGAAATGCGTTATCTTTTCAAACTTTACATCAAGGGACCTGAATGTCGGCGATGACGACGCTGCAGGTCTTCGCGTTCTCAAATCATTCCTTGACTATGCCGAAACAAAAACATTTGTCAGCAAAACGCCGGAATATAAGCCAGATGAAGTCACGTTTGACGAATCTGTCGCGATATTCCTTCGCGAAAGCGGCTTTATGATTCATCAGAAAATCGGATGCGCCGGCTACAAGATGGATATGGCGATTGTCAATGAAGAAATTCAGGGACATTACATTATCGGGATCGAGTGTGACGGGCCGCAGTATTTCAACTCCCGCGTTGCCCGCGACCGTGACCGTTTAAGACATGACGTTTTGACGGGACTCGGCTGGCAGCTTTATCGCGTTTGGTCAACTGATTGGTATTTGAATCCGCAGAAAGCGAAAAAGAATTTGTTGGACGCCATTGCAAAAGCGAGAGAAAATGCCAAAAAGATTGAAGCGCCTGTTCAATTTGAATTCGATGACGAAGAAGTCACCGTGACCGTTACGGATGAAAAAGAAATTGAAAAAATGATTCAAATCATCAATGAAAGAGAAGCTGAAAGCCGAAGATTGAAAAAAGAACAAGGTGCTGCAGCTGAAAAAGAAAAAGCGGCAAAAAATGAAAAAGCTGTTACGGATTCAGTCGAAAATGAAGAAAGAAACGAAACGGCAAAGGAACTGATTGATGAAACAGATTCAACGGAGAAGGAAGCTGTTTATGAAACAAACCCGACCGGAGAAGAGATTGAAAATACTGAAGAGCCCGAGTATGTTATTGTCGAGCGCGTCATTGCTCCTGAAGAAAAACAAGAAGATGAATATTCTGCGGCTGAAAAACGGCAGCCAGAAAGAGCTCTAAAACAAGATAAAGCCAAACCAGCATTGAAAGAAAAGGTTTCCGAGCCGGCAGTGTTTGAAAAAGAGTTCGAATTTGAAAAAGAACATGTTTCTGAAAAAGAGCCTGAAGTTGTTAATTTAAACAGCGCGGGCGAACTTGACATGGATGACGGTTATGGAGCCGCTCATAGAGGCAATTATGAAGAGGATGACGAAGACGATGCGTATGACACTCTTTTCGGTGATACTAAAAAGATGCCTGCCGACATTACCGATGAGCAATTGATGAATGTTGAGCCGCTGATTCTAAACGGCGTTCCCGATTACGTGCCGTTTGCGAGAATTGACCTGCCGTCTACCGAAAATTTGCTTGAGATCCCACGCCATAAAATGGAACATGAAATTGTTGAAATTGTCAGTTATGAAGGTCCGATTCATAAAGAGCAGCTGATACTCGGAATCAAACAGCGCTGTGATGTCAAACGCTTGACAAAAGCGATGCGTGACATGATCATCCGCGAAATATCGTCGGCGGAAAAATCCAATTACATCCGCGTCCGCGGCAATTTCCTGTGGCCGCCTAAAGTCAGAGGCTGTATTGTCAGAAAGAGAAGAGGCGATTTGCTCAACATCGACTGGATTTCAGAAGAAGAAATCCTCCAAGCGACGATTTATGTCTTAAAGACCCAATATTCAACGCCGTCGGATCAGCTGGTGAAGCGCGTTTCTCAAATTTTCGGCTTTAAGATTATGAGACCACCTGTCAAAGAAAAGATTGAAAACGTTATCAACAAAGCCGTTGCAGACGGTAAAATCGTCCACCTGCCAAACGGCAAAATTTATTTAGATGAATAAAATCGAAGTCACTGAAAATGAATGATAAAAAAATCCTTTGGAGCGTCATTCTAATGATTGACCGCTCCTTCGGACCGGTCAAACGAGGAAAATTATGAACATTTGGCATGATATGCCGGCGGAAAGAATCCGGCCGGATAATTTTTTCGCCTGCATCGAAATTCCGAAAGGCGGCAAAGTAAAATATGAAATTGACAAAGAAACGGGCCTCTTGATGATGGACCGCGTGCTTTACACGTCAACGCATTATCCCGCGAATTACGGATTCATTCCAAGAACGCTCGCGATGGATGACGACCCGTTAGACGTTCTTGTCCTTTGCAGTGAAAATTTGATTCCGCTCTCAATCGTTTCCTGTTATCCGATCGGCGTCATCACAATGACGGACAGCGGCTCCAAAGATGAAAAAGTCATTGCCGTCCCTTTCGGCGATCCGACATACAACGGATACAAAGAAATCAAGGATCTGCCGAAACACATTGCTGACGAAATGATGCATTTCTTTGAAGTGTACAAAGAGCTTGAAGGAAAAAAGACGATCATTGAAAGCGTTTCGGGAGCAGATACCGCAAGAGAGTTGATCGCTCAATATATTGAAAATTACAATAAGATTTTGAGATGAGAAAGAAAATCTCATTTGCTCTTTTAATTTGTGTTTTGCTCTGTTTTCCGTTCATTTTGCTGAATCATTGTGCGTTTTCCCTTCCCCTCTCAGCTCTTTTAAGTCCGCTTGAACATACAAAACACTGAAGAAAACAATTGCTGCGCCGATAATTTGGATCGGCAAAAGCTGCTCTGACGCGAAAAGATAAGCAGAAATTGAAGCGATGACCGGCTCCAATGTAAAAATCAAGCCGACATGGACCGGCGCTGTGTATTTCTGCGCAACCACCTGCCCGATAAAACCAAACGCACTGCAGAACAGCGCAAGGAAAAGGACAGCAACCCATGCGCTTTGTGTTTCAGGCAGATGCGGTGTTTCAAAGAGGAATGCACAAACGATTGCGTAAATGAAGGTAAAGCCGAGCTGAACAATGCCGAGATTGAGCGCGTCAATTTCTTTTGCGCTTGTCAGCCGCTTCGTAATTAAAATGTGCCCGGCATACGTAATCGCCGCTAAAACACATAAGAAATCTCCGAGCCCGAACCCGGTTTTGCCTTCAAGTGTCAGAAGAGCAATACCAAATACGGCAGCAGCGCTTGCGATAATGATTTTCTTTTCCGGCAGTTTTCTGTAAATGATTGCTAATAGAATCGGGACAAAAATGACGGTTAAGCTGCCGAGAAAACTCGCGTTTGAAATGGTTGTGTGCAAAAGACCGAAATAAACGGCCGCAAGCGTTAGGAATAAGAAAAAACCGAGAATTGCGCCGCCGATGAGCGTCTCTTTATTGATTTTAGATAAACGGCCGCTGAAAAGAAGCGCTGCCACTGCGAATCCGAGGCCAAACCGAAGTGCGAGGAACGTAAACGGAGAAAGCGTTTCAAGACCGCTTTTTGTAAACAGATACGAAAATCCCCAAAAGAAAACAATTAAAAGAAGCAGCAGATTCGCTTTTCTCATCGGCGTCAATTTCATTTATAATCTATCTCTCGTTTATACTTTTGATTTTGCTTTGTTTTTCTTTGCATTTCTGTTCGTACTTCTCGTATTTCTATTCATTGAAATTTATGAAAAGAGAATTAACCTTCTTTACGGTTTAAAGATTTCTTTTTGTTTTTTGTTTTTTCATTTCTTTTTACGTTTTCAACCTGAAATTTGGCATCATACCAAAAATAGCGATATACTTATAAATTCAAAAAACCATTTCATTTTAATGACTGAAAACAATAAAAACGAAGAAATAATTGGCCTTGAGCTGAGCCCGCGCAAGGTTTCTTATTTGAAATTCCTGCTGGGCAAAAGCGGTACGGTACGGACGACTGAAATATCTGAAGAATTTGAAGTTGATCCGTCAACAGTAACCAAATTGATCGCGGAACTTGCCGAAGAGGGTTATATTGACCACATTCCTTACCGAGGCGTTAAACTAACGGCTTTTGGCAGAAAGTACGCCGAGTTTTGCTTAAAACGCCACCAGATTCTTGGTTTGATGTTTTCTCACTACGGCTTAACGCCCGAAGAGGCATGCGGCGAGACATCACGCATTGAAGCACTCGTTTCAAAAAAAACAATCGATCGAATGTGTTTTTCAATGGGCTGCCCGACAGTTTCCGCCTGCGCCAAATCAAACAAGGAGCGCCGAATTAATCACGATACTTGCTTTCATGAAAGCCGCCCGAATCTGATAAACCTTCAATAATCGCCTTTGCGATTTACCGATGCGGCTGCGCGCCCTTCTCGCTCCCCCTCTTTCAGTTTCCTTTGCTTTAGAGTACAACTCACCTCAAAAACAAATTTGGCACAGTACCAAAATTCAAAACACTGTTCAAGTTTGTTCGAATCACTTTCAAGCTAAATAGAACCGGATCAAACTAAACCAAGCTGAAACATCAAATTAAGAATTCTCTTTCAACCGCTTCAACTTTTCAAAAAAATAAAAACTCTGAAATTCAAAATCAAAATAAGGAGATGCAAAAAATGAAAATCAAAAAATCAAGCTTTATTCTGACGGCAGCGATTGCCGTTCTGTTAATTGCAGCCGTTTCTTTCTCAGGCTGTCTTGACTTTGGTCACGACCATGATGATTGCAGTGACCATGATCACGGCGACCCGAATGCCGCTTATGATCCGCTTGACGATGAGTCCATCGATTCTGTTTTAAACGGCAGCAAAATATTGGTTGCTGCAAGCGTCATCCCGCAAACTGAATTTATTGAAAAAGTCGGCGGCAGCAGAGTCATTGCCATTTCCATGATTCCGCCGGGCGCCGGCCACAATTTTGATCCGTCCCCGCGCCAATTGGAAGACTTGTCCAAGGCTCGGCTTTACATGCAGCTCGGATCGGGCGAACCGTTTGAAAGAAACCACATGAGAACATTCACGCAGCTCAATCCGAATATGACCGTTATCAACTCATCCGAAGGCATTACACTTATCGGAAGCGGCCGATCTGCAGACCCGCACATTTGGACATCTCCGAGATGCGCAATCGTCATGGTTGAAAACACTTACAGAGGACTCGCGGCAGTTGACCCCGCCAACGCATCTTATTACAGAGCGAACGCTGACGCGTATATTGCCGAACTTGAATCGCTCGATGCCGAGTTGACGGATATGCTTTCCGGTATGAGTTCCCGTAATTTCATGGTTTATCATCCGGCTTGGGGCTATTTCGCCCGCGATTACAACCTGAATCAAATCGCGATTGAAGTCGATGGAAAAGAACCGTCTCCAAGAGACATCGTGAGATTCATCAACATTGCCAAAGAGAACAATATCTCCGTGATTTTTGTTCAGGAACAAGTCAGCGTCACAGGCGCAACCGCGATTGCCGAAGGATTCGGCGGCAGTGTTTATGTCATTGACCCGCTCGCGAAAAACTACATCGAAAACATGAGATATGTCGGCCAGGTTTTGGCTGAAAAAATGGCTTAATCGACCTGAAAAATATGGGAAGCATAACGGTATAGATGATGGTGAATTCATAATGCATGCAAAAGAATTTGATTCGAACGCGCCCGTTTTAGACGTGAAGCACCTTTGGGTTCGATATGATTCGCATACCGTTCTTGAAGATGTCTCTCTGCGAATCGGCGGCCCCGGCGAAATTCTCGGAATTATCGGTCCGAACGGCGGCGGAAAAACGACCCTTTTGAAAGCGGTTCTCGGTTTAATCCCGATTTCAAAAGGCGACATTTCCGTCTTCGGCCTGCCGCCCGAAAAAGCGAGGGCGTATATCGGCTATGTTCCCCAGTACAGCAAATTTGATTATGATTTCCCGATCAGCGTTCTTGAAGTTGTTTTAACGGGACGTCTGAAACGTGCCGGCTTATTCCGCCGCTACTCAAAAGCCGATAAAGAGGCAGCCATGCGCGCGCTTGAAACTGTCGGCATGACAGATTATAAAAACTCTCAAATCGGTGAACTTTCCGGCGGTCAGCGCCAGCGTGTTTTCATCGCGCGCGCGCTTTCAAACGACCCGAAATTTTTGCTCATGGACGAGCCGAATACCGGTTTAGACACATTCATGCAGGATGAGTTGTACCGCATTTTAGATGAACTCAAAAAGGAAATGGCAATTATCGTCATCAGCCATGATATCGGCGCGGTTTCCGCGCATATGGATAAAATCGCTTGCATGAACCGCCGCCTCTTTTTCCATGACAGCAAAAAAATGTCACGCGAAAATTTCATTGCCGCCTATGGCTGTTCGGTTGATTTGGTCACTCACGGCGTGCCTCACCGTGTTTTAGAAACGCATTCTTACGCGCACGGCGCAGACGGAAGTACTTGCGGCTGTGTCACTGCTCCAATCATTCTGTCAGATGTTTTATCAGATTCTTTATCGGGCTCGTCATGTAACCCCAAGCCTGAAGCCGCTGACCAGTCAGATTGTACAGAGGAGGCGAAATAATGCTGGACATTTTAGATGCTCTTCAATACACATTTATTCAGCGGGCGATTCTTGCAACGATTTTGACTTCCATTGCCTGCGGCGTCATCGGCGTTTACGTTGTCACCAAAAAAATGGTTTTTATTGCCGGCGGCATTTCTCACGCTTGCTTCGGCGGCATCGGCCTCAGCTTTTTTCTGGGCCTGAATCCGCTGATCGGACTTTTGCCGTTCAGTATTTTGTCGGCGGCAGCGCTCGGTTTTTTGAGCAAAAAAACAAAAGTGTCCGAAGACTCCGCCATCGGGATTTTGTGGTCCCTCGGCGTTGCGGTCGGTGTCATTCTCATTTACCTGACCCCCGGGTTCGCGCCCGATTTGATGACATATTTGTTTGGAAACATCTTAACCGTTCCGGCTTCCGATATTTGGCTCATGGCAGCAATTGCCGTCATCATTTTAATCGTTGTCGCTCTCTTCTACAAAGAATTCCTTTCCATGTGCTTCGATGAAGAATATACCCGCGTCGTCGGCGTTTCATCGGATAAAATTTATCTGCTGCTTCTCTGCCTGCTCGCGCTTGCAACGGTCGCCATGATTAAAGTTGTCGGCATCATTTTAATTATCGCGATGCTCGCAATTCCGGCATCCATCAGCCGCAAATTTTCACATAACATGAAAGTCATGATGGTCTATTCAAGCATTATCGGTGCCGTTTTAAGTTTAACCGGTCTCGCTTTGTCCTATCAGTTTGACTTGCCGTCAGGCGCTACGATTATTTTAGTGATGAGCGCTGTTTACTTGCTTGTTGTCGGCATCAGTGAAGTTTGGAAGAAAGTTCAAAGAAAAAATGTCGATGCCGATTTTGAGTAATCTAATCCGTTTTTTCCTTTTGTTTTTTGAATGAAAGCGTGACGCATTTTTGACATTTGAGTGAAAAGCGGAGCAGCCCGCACGCGGCGTAGCCGGCTCGCCGCTTCGCGCCGCTGGGAAACCGAAAATCGCGCAGCGGCTTTTCAATGAATTCCATTCCCACTGCAAACTTAAAACGTCCTCTCGTTGCAAACTCGAACTGTTTTCCAATCGGCATTCGCCTGCTCTCTCCAAGAGCAAACCGGCGAAGCCATAAAACGCGAAGCGTTTCACAAACATCGCCCTCCCCCTGCATGAAAATTTGTGAGCGAAGCGAGCAAATTTTTTTTCAAAGAACTGAAGACGCATTCGTCTGCGGATTCTTTTCAATCTTAAAGTTCACGTCAGCTGAATCAATCAGCGATTCATCATGTGAAACAACAATAATCTGTCCGACGCCGTCTCCGCGCATGTGTTCAATCAATTTAATCAGCTGGCGGACATGTCCGCTGTCTAAAAAGACGGTCGGCTCGTCGAAAATGAGCGGCGGGAGTGACGCTTTTTCCGCACGGTTTTCACCGAAGCCGAGAGAAAGAAGGCGATAAATCGCGCAGCGAAGCGCCAGATTGAAAATCGCGCGCTCACCGCCGCTGAGCTGTTTGGGCTCCAATACAGACCCGTCCTTTTCGTGAACCTTTAAGTTGTAATCGCTGTCAAGCTCCAGATGTGAATAAGCGTTGTTGGAATAGATGAAATCAAACATTTCATTGAGAAGCTGATCAAGCGCCTCAATATTTTTTGACCGCAAATCCGCTCGGATGCGCAGATACATCTCTTCCAAAACAGAAACGTCTTCCGATACAAAAGACAAAAAGAGAAGCTTGTTTCGAAGAATCTCGGATTCTTTTTCGTAACCGGAAAGCATAGAAATTTCACTTCGAATGCGTCCCGTCTCTTCCAAAACTTTCATTTTATTGGCGTCCCACTCGGCAACAGACTGCGCAGCAGCTTGAATTTGAGATGTAAGCTGCTGTTTTCGATCTGCGGCGCGATCAGCGATGGAGACACCGCCACTGCCGTCAAATGCAGCTTTGTTTTTCTCAGACAGTTCATTGATTTTAACTTCCTTTTCGGAAATCTGTTTCTTGTAATTATCAATTGTTTTGTCTTGCGCCGCCATTGTTGTTTTACGCCCGTCCAAAACAGCTTTCAGCTTTTCTTTATCGTTTCTGAAATCATCCAGCTGTTCAATTTGAACGCGAACACTGACAGTCAAAGCATAAATTTTATTCGCCTGTTCTTCATTCGCTCCCATTCGAATCATTTCGGCATTGATTTTACTCTCATCCGCTCTCAAATCCGTTAAATTCTTTTCGGCATCTTCTTTTTGCTTTTCAACCTCTTTGAGACGCTTTTTGGACTCAGCATTCATTTTTTCTTCAGCTTCAAGTGTTTTGTATCCGAATAAAATTGAATTGACAGCTTCTGAAAAACTTTTTTCGCGGTCAGACAACAGATCTGACTTCTCTCTTCGCTTATCGTTTTCTGCTTGAAGCTCTTTTAAACGCTCATCCGTTTTTGCCAAATCCTTTCCGCGCGCTTCACAAAAAACAGCATGTTCGAGTTTTCTCGCGTTTAATGCCGTTTTTTGTTTCTCAGTGTCTTCCAAATCCTCGCGGAACTTTTCAATCATTTCCGCCTTTCCTTTTTCTTCAGCCCGAGATGTTTCTATCTTCGCTTTAATTTCTTCTATTTGCTGGTCAATTTGAGAAATTTCTTTCAAAACAGCTATCTGCGATTCGGTTTCGGTTTTGAGCTTAAAGAGTTCCTTAAGACACGCAGCGATTTCTTCACGCTGTTTGGTTTCTTCATCGGCCCCGTGTTCAGGATGCGCAGCATCCGCTGAAATAACTTGACCGCATGTCGGACATTTGCCGGCTTTCAAAAGCTCTTCCTTCTTTGAAACAGCTTTTTGAATTTCTTTATCACGCGACACCAAGGCAGCACTTTCCGCTGCAAACGCTTCTTTCTGGGCCGTTAAATGGTCATAAGCATCGGTGATATCATTTGGCAAAATATCATTTAATTGATAGCGCGATGGCGGCACGGTTTCTTTTAAAGCGACAGCGGCTTTCAATTTTTCACGGCGTTTTGAGTTCTGCATTTCAAGAAGCGCGGTATAATCTGAAACAAGCTTTTTCTTTTTCTCAAATTCGGCGGACTCATTTTTCAAATCAAGCAGCGTTTTTTCCTTTTCTTCATCTAAACGGCGAATGTCCTTATTTGTCTCCTCGATGCTTTTTTCCTTTTCGTCCAATTCACCCTTGATCAGCGCTTTTTTCTTCTCCTCTTCCGTTAATCGAGTTTCCGTGCCTCGGATTCTCTCAAAAGTATATTCTTCAAGCGCTTCGATATCCGCAATCATTTGTTTCCAAGATTCCTCATCAGACGGCTTTGGCATATCTTCGATTTTGATGACGTTGGAATAAAAAGAAATATCGCAAATTCCTGAAATGCATTTTTCAGAAGCGGCACCGAGTTCGTTTTCGGCGGGATGGGATTTTGAATCGTTTTGAAGCGCGGCATACAATTCATCAAACAATTTCAAAAACGCCGCTTTTTCAGTTTCAGCATTGGAGAGCCCGCCGGCAACTGCGGCATTTGCCTTGGAGACGGCAGAAATTTGCTTTTCAATATGACTTTTCAATTCATTCAAACTTTTTTTAATCTCGGAAAGCTCACCTTCTTTTTTCTGAATCTCTTTCTCGACAGCGCTTTTGCGGACACCGATGACTTCGGTTTCTTTGGAAACGGCATGCTTCGCTTCAAGAGCGCGGCTTTCTTCTTGACTTACGGTCATTAAAACAGATTCAATATTGCTGTCATCGTCGTTGATTCGAAGAGGCGGAAAAGACGAATCCAAAACGGCTGATTCACCGCGATTTTTAAAACCGTTGATTTCCGAACGCAATTGCCCGGAAGCGCGGTGATTTTCTGTCAACTCTTTTTCGGAATTCAAAATCTCCCGAAGTGAGGTTTCACGTTTTAAAATTTCAGTATCGCATTGACGTCCCAAGTCAGCAGCCTCTTTTTTCAGCGTTTCAATTTCCGCTTTATCTTTCTCGATTTCTTTGATTTGAGCATCGAGAAGCGTTAATTCTCTTGAAAGCGTCTCTTTTTCTTCATTCTTCTTTGCGGTGGCCGCCTTGATTTTTTCAATCGCTTCCCGACGGCGGTTGAACTCATCATGCAAATTTTTGGCTTTCAGCTGAACGATTTTTTCCTGTACGGATTTTTGTATCTCGTTTTCCGACCTCAAAACTCTTGAGACAGCTGTTTTGGAATTGTGCGCACGCTCGCGGTATTCCTCCAGCTTTCCGAGGCGAAGCAAATCGTCGATCATCTGCTGGCGGTCTTTGGGTTTTGCGTTAATGAGCGCATCGACATCGCCCTGCCTGATGTAAGCGCAATTTTGGAAATTTTTTTCATCCATATTCAGCAATTTTTGAATCGCGTCATATGTGTTTTTCGATTGCTCGGCAATGATTTCACCGTTCTTTTTGAGAATGGATTTTGAATTACTCGCGCCGCCGGCCTTAGTCACGCGGTATTGCTGCTCGATTTGATAATCATCGCCCGCGTGTTCAAAATCTAAAATAATGCAGGCTTTTGAGCTGTCTTTTCGAATCATGTCCGAAATTTGAAGCGCTGTTTCTTTCAGCACCTCGCCACCGAAAATGCCCATAAAGCAAGCTTCAAGGATGCTTGATTTGCCGCTGCCGTTGACGCCTGAAATGACGGTCACGCCGTCGGAGAAATCTAAATCAAGCATTTGATAACTGCGAATGTTTTCAACATGCAGATGTTTAAACTTCATTCTTCCCCCCCCTTGCCGAATAGATCGCCAAGTGTGTACTGGCGCGGCTTACTGTGAGGCTTCGCTTTTTCAGGCTCTTTCTCTTTTCTCAAAGGATTGGTAAAAACAGCCTCTGCCTCTTCCGCTTTCAGTTCATCAAATATTTGAGATATCGGAATTTCTTCTTTGAAAAGACCTTCTTTGTAAACCTGAGGCGCGTCTTCAGCCATCCGTTCTTGTGCATGCCGAATATGTTTAATCATTTCAATAGTATCCGCGGCATTAATTTCAATATCGGTTTCAATCATAACATCGACTTCAATCACAATATCAACTTCTGCCGCAACGGCTATTCCCTCTTCATCCGGTTCGAAATCCGCATCGTACAGGTAAATGCTGCCGCGCCTGTATTCTTCTTTAAACTCACGGCTGTCTAAATAGTCTTTCAATTGAGTTTCGGAAACGTCCGACACATTTGTTTTTGACGTATCTGTATCTCGAATAATGCTGTCCAGCATCAGGCCCGCTTCCGTTAAATTCAGCCGCCTCAACTCCTGCGCCACCACTTCATCGGGGTCTCTGAAAATGATTTGCCTGACTGTATCGGAATTGTCTTTTTCCAAATCTCTTTTGTCGCCGACACGGGCAACGACAGCGCCTTTATTTTTGACGTACTCTTCAATTTCGCTGATCGGAATCAAAGTTTTTTTAATACCGGAAAATTCAACGAAAACAACAGCTCCATTTATTTTTTCGGAATAGGAATCAATTTTAGAATAAATTTCCTCGATTTTGATTTCGCCTTGCTCATCGCTTTCAACTTTGATCGTGACAAAATCACGTGTCGGAATCGTCCGCCGTGTAATTGAAATTTCCGTTTCGTCGAAAGTGAGAATATTGTATGCGCGCGGCTCGACTTCGGCGGCGCTGCATCGCTCTGTGCTGCCCGCATAGGTCAGCCAAGAGCCGTTGTGCTTGATACATTCGTATTTGTGGTTATCGCCGAGCAAAACGGCATCAAACTGAATCGGAATGGAACAGGTGAAATCATCGCATGAAAGCGGCTGCCCGGTCAAAACGGGCTCAAGAAGCTGATGAAGCATCAGCACATTATAGATTTTCTTGCCGTCGCCGCCGCATTTCGGGTCTGTTTCAAATATCGAAAAATCAAAAGCCGCAAGGCGCGGGCCGGAAAGATTGTCGATTCCGTAAAAGCGGATTTGAGAACTTTTTCCCTCAACAATGACGGGACACCCTCCGAGCCTTTTTGCAAGTCCCATCGTTTGAAAAATGTCCAGCCATTGCGTGTTTTGTTTAATTTCGTGGTTTCCGACAATTCCCAAAAACGGGATACCGGCTTTTTTCAGCCGCGTTAAAATGGCAATCGTGTCAATTAAATCTTCAATCGTCGGATTGCGGCTGTCAAATAAATCTCCTGTATGAATGACGGCATCCATTTCGTTTTCGATCGCGTCTCGTATAACTTGATCAAAGGAGTCAAAAAAGTCACGGCGGCGGACATCGCTGTGATATTGGCGCGAACCGAGATGCGTGTCCCCCGTATGGAGAATCCTGATTTCGGATTTTTCAACCGTATAAACCGATATGTTTTCCATTTTAAGCCTCAAATAAAAGAATAAAATAATTAGCAACAGTCAATAAAAACAGCAATCGACACTTTTTAAATTCAACATTTTTTCAAATTCAGAATTCTTTCAGATTGCCGCTCATTATTAAACGCGTTCTTCGAACAACATTTTTCTTCATTTGATTGATGATGATTCCTGCCGGCGTATTTTCTCCGGCCGGAACGGTTTTGCCTCGAAGAATCGCGTCAAACACATTTTCCTGTGTGTTGACTTCGATATTGACAAGCGTGTAACCCTGCCCGACCAGCTCGGCGATGTGCGCATCGCTTCCGCCGACCTGCGGCATTCCGATCTTTTCGGCTTCCATCCGCGCTTTTTTGTTGGACCCACTTGTAATGCATTTGGAGTTGAATGTTTCTGCCGCGTCCGCGCCGGCACCTTTCAAGTAGCCGATTCCGTGCGCCGATGACCGATACGGATGCGCAATGATGGAAATCGCGTTCAAATCGCGCGCGTAGTCCGTCGTTTCTTCCGGCGTCATAAATGAGGGAATTTTTTCAGTCACGCCGAGAACTAAAATATGTCCTTTAGAAGTACTGACTTCGGTTCCGGGGATGACAACGAGATCGCCGTATTTGCCGGGATTTTCCTTAACGATTTCAAGCGCTTTTAAGCCGCCTTTCACTTCATCATGATCACAGATAGCGATTCCGTTCAAGTTTTTGTTCTTTGCGGCGCGCAGAATGTCTTTAAGCGGCGTCTCGGAATCTCTGGAATATTTAGAATGAATATGAAAATCGTATTTGAACATGAAAAAGAATTGGCGCTCGTGTTATATATTTTTATAGTTTCGGCCGTACTTTTCATACATTTCAGACTGCCGATATGGATTTGCTTGTTTAATACTTTCACCCCGCTTATTTGACCTTTATATTCTTCAAGCCTCTTCTTTGATTTGTTCTTATAAAATTAAAAATGAAAAAACAAGAACCGAAATAACTCAGGTGAAATTATGTCAATCGAAATCGAATCGGACTTCTCCGTTATAAAAATCAAAGGAGAAAAATACCTTCAAACCGTTCTTTTGGAGCAGTCGGCAGGAGCAGTTGAAGCGGCTTTTTGCGGCGGTGCTGTTTATGACAAAGGTATTTCATACATTCGTTCCGAATGGAGTGATTCGGACTTCGAAGACATTGAAATAATCCGTGAATTTCACCGGGTCAAAGACACTGATGAGTTAATCGGATTCCGCAGAGACCCTGATTACGAAGACGACAACTGCGGATTTGAAAATTCCGACAGATATGACAGTTTGCTTCCTTACGATTATGAAACCGACATTGCCGACGTTTTAAATCTGGATGAACAAATCGCTCACTATGCAGCAAATTCCTGGGAATTTGTTTCAATGACCGATAACATCATTCTCTTCCAAAGGCCGAAATGGGAAGCCTGAAAAAATGGAAACTTCTGAAAAGTTTAAATTTTAAAATTTTCATCATAAGTTTGATTAGACCGCCTTTGAAATTCAGAGGCGGTCGATTGCATTGATCTTTCACGGCAAATTAAAACACTCAATTTGCCGTGAAGATTCCTCCGGCTGCCAAAGCCGACACCCGAAAAACAGTGAAAACGAACTCCAAAGCCATAACTTTGAATATGTGTGAACCCGAAAAGGACTGCAAAACTCTTTTTGCCGGAAGTGTGTGAACTTCCGGCGAATCCTTTTCAATTTTTTGATTTAAGTCTTCAATCGTTTTATTTATATTAATAAAAAGACGGTGGGCGGTTGAAAGTTTAAAGAAAGGCAGAGCGGTTCGCACGTGGCGGTGGCAGCGGCCACTGAGAGGAGGCGCAGCAGTTCAGACTTGAAGGCAGCAGCAACGCAAACCTGAAAGTAACAGTGATATGAATTAAAAAGCATGTATTCTCTCGTTTCTGATTTGAATAAAAAAGGAATGAAACCGGAATTTTTCCGATTTCAATTGTGATTAATGAATATTTATTTTAAATTCTGTCGAGGTTTGTGACGCTGATGCCTTCTGCCTCAGGGATTTGACCTAATGCGTCTTCAATGGCTTCAACACCGCCTTCATCGTCTTGAACGATAACGGTTACAATCAAAGCTTTCAAACCAAACGCAATCGGCTGTTCGACAATTTCGCCGTTGATTTTTCCGCCCGCGGGCATAGCCGCTTTAATTGCTTCTTTGAGTACATTTAAATCCGTTTCAGCATCTGCCGGCATAACTTTAATTGTTGCTGCAACACCGCTCATAATTTCACCTTTTTTGATATTAATTAATATTTACATTCAATTGATCGCTCAGGGTCCGACGAATCCGCATTTCGGGCATTCGTAGGTGTTTGCGAGGACACGGCAGCTCTGGCATCTTCCGACTCCTTCGCCGCATTTCGGGCAGGGGAATCTGACGTTTCCGTCTTCAACAAGATTCTTGCCGCATGTTGTACAGTTATCGACTTTAGGCATCTTCTCTCTCCTTTTGGATTATGTGATAAAATGGAATAGAATTCATAAGACTGCAGGCATGAAAGCCGCCAGTCTGAATATCTGCAATAGTGACTCTGAAAAGATATCTTATGATTTAAAGCTTATTACAGGATTTGTTTTGCCGTTGTTTGAAAAATGATTTCGGACAGCTGCAAATAAAAATCAGTCAACGGTCAGCATTTTTATTGCAAGTAAATTTTTAATAGTTGTAAATTGTTGTCTTTTCCATCAATTACATTTAATTCATTTGCCGGCCGCCATATTTACCGGTTATGTTTATTTCACACAATTCAAAGGTGGTGTCGTTTATCGCGCCGAAAAAATATGAAAAAAAGAGTTCGAGCCTCCCAAAACTCCCTTCATTTAAAAATAACTATTTAAGAACATTTTTGATTTCATTAGCGATGGCCTTGTTCATGACCTTTTCCCTTTACGGCATCTACGGAATAATTGCCGATCGAGGCGAACAGCCGATACACCCCGCTTTGATCCTGCTGATTTTTGCCGTTTTATTTGTTGTCGGCTATGAATTCTTCAATTCGCGTTTCGTTCGCAGAACCACGTCTGTCGTTGTCGCCTTTTTGGTTTCATTTTGCTTGACCATTCTCATTATGGCGCTTGTTAAGTTCATGTATATGGCTTACAACGGAACTGTCATTGACATCGGTTGGGAAAGATTCGTTATTACGGTTGCGTTCAGTTTGATCGGATCCGTTCTCATTTTGAAATATTTCGAAAACTTTTGATTCAATTTTGCCCGCTTCACTCTTTGACGGTTCAACAGGAGCGGGCAAACGTGGAGCGTAGCTTTAAGATTCTTGCCGCCGCCGCGCGCGAGCTGCACCTTTTTTCGTTTATCGAGCGGCTCGAAGCGGTGACCCAGTCTTTAGTTTTTCAAAATCGTTCATCCGTTTTTCTTTTCCATTTCAACCCGTTCTTCTTTTGCGTTGCTGTGCTGTCACCTGCTCATTTTTATCACAACCGTTCGCTTCGCAAATGTGGGTATTGCTCTTCGTAAATAGAATATTTTATATATAGTTTAAATAATATATATTTTGACAGTTTTGAGACTGTACCCAAAACGGATCATAAAAACCGGAGTTATCTGAAATGGTTAAAAAAATAAAGATTACGGAAAACGGCCCGTATGAAGTGAGCCCGGACATTCCACTCGTTCAGTCAATTATTGTCATCGATGAACAAGGCACTTCCCTGAGTTGGAGAACGGGAAAGAAATATCCCGAACAAGCCAAACCCTATCACCTTTGCCGCTGCGGACGTTCCGAAAATAAACCATATTGCGACGGGTCCCATGCAAAAGCGGCAGGCCCTATGGCAAAGAAATTTGACGGAACAGAAGTTGCAGCACATGACCGCGACGAATTAAACACACGTATCTATGAAGGACCTGAATTGACTTTAATTGATGAAGAAAATTTGTGTGCCTCCCTCCGTTTCTGTGACCGCGCCCCTCGCATTTGGAACGCTGTTCAGCATTCCGACAAAGAGGGTTGGAAACAGATTGCAATTGAAGAATCCTGCGACTGCGCTTCCGGAAGACTGACAGTTATTGACAAGGAAGGAAATGCATACGAACCGAAGTTGGATCAGGAAATCGGTTTGGTTCAAGACACCGCCGCAGAGTGCAGAGGACCGCTTTGGGTCAAAGGCGGAATTACTGTTGAAGGCGCTGACGGACGGCAGTATAAAATCAGGAACCGAATGACTCTTTGCCGTTGCGGAGAATCCAAAAACATGCCGTTTTGCGACGCATCGCACAGAGTAAGCAGAAACATGCGCGGGCTTGATGAATAAGGGATCTTCTCTTCCCTTTTTCCTTTTTTCTTTCCTTTTTCTTTCTCTTTTTTCTTTTAATTTTCCTGTCATCATCTGTTTTAAAAACGTAAACCAGCAAAAATAAATAAAGAGCGGATTATAACAATCGTATTTACTGAAAATGAAATATGAATGTCTGTACATTCGGCTGCAGTATTGGTTTTAGAGGAAATTTTATGAAAGTTACGATGGATATTGAACTGAAAGATGAGCCGGGACAGCTTATTTCGGCGCTTGAGCCGGTTTCGAGCAATAAAGCGAATTTAATTTCTGTTTTTCACTATCACAAAACAGGCGGCATGACAAAAACTGGCGGCGGCAAAGTTCAGGTTCAGCTCGTTCTTGACGCTAAGGTTCCTGTGATTGAAAAAATAAAGGAAGACATGGAGAAAGCGGGTATCCGCATTCTTCGAATCGGGGAGGAAAAATATCTGGAAACGATCACGGTCGTTATGATCGGTCACGTTGTTAACACGGACATCAGAGACACGATTTCCCGAATTGATCAAACCGGAATCGCCGAAGTCACGGATATGTCTCTCTCCATGCCGGAAATTAATAAACCGACTTCCGCCGTGATTACAATTAACGCAATCGGAAATGATGAATTGAAAAAAGTCGTTGCGCTTTTAAAAGAGATTGCGAAAGAGAAGGATTTGCTCTTGGTGCTGCCGATTGAAATCGAATGAAAAAATGAAAAATTAAATCAGGAAGTCAAAAAATGAAAACAGTTAAAGCTTCAATTATCGGATTCGGATCAATCGGGCAGGGTGTCGCCCGCGTTCTTTTAATGAAGAAAGATTATTTAGAGAAAGAAGGCATTGACATAAAAGTGGTGGCAATTGCAGACTCAAAAGGCGCGGTGATTGATGAAAACGGCTTGGACTTGGAAAAATGTCTGGATATGAAAGCTGAAAAAGGAACAATCGCTGAGAAAAAGATGACGGGAGCAGAAGTCATTGAACAGGTTGATCACGATTTAGTGATTGAGGTGTCACCGACAGACGTGATTACGGGCGGCGCAGGGCTTTTGAACATGCAGACTGCATTTGAAAAGGGATTGGATGTCGTGACTTCCAACAAAGGCCCCTTGACCCTGAAATTTAAAGAATTGAATGAGCTGGCTGACAAAAATGTTTGCGATTTTCGCTACGAAGCAACAGTCGGCGGCGCAATGCCGATTATCAATTTAACAAAAGAAGTTATGGCCGGCAATGAAATTGCAAGCATCAAAGGCATTTTTAACGGCACCTGCAACTATATTTTGACGAGAATGCTTGAAGAAAAATCAAGTTACTCGGAAATTTTAACCGAAGCGGTTGACTTGGGAATTGCCGAAACTGATCCGACTTATGACGTGGAAGGAATTGATGCGGCAGGAAAAATCGTTATTTTGGCAAATACCGTTTTTGGAATGAACAAGACAATTAATGACGTCGATCGAACGGGAATTACTCAAATCACATATGAGGCGCTTGAAATATGTTCAAAGAACGGCAAGACGATTAAATTGATCGGGGAAGTCAAAAAGAACGGCAGCCTGACTGTTTCGCCGCGGCTTGTTCCAATCGGGCATCCGCTCTCCGTCAGCGGCACATTGAATGTCGCGTCCATTCAGACGGATCTGGCCGGCGAAATCACGGTCACGGGAAGAGGCGCGGGATCCATTGAAACGGCCAGCGCCATCTTAAGCGATATTATTTCCATTTACAAGGAATATTAAATTTGAGACTCTTAAGAGACTTAAACTTTTGAATTTGAAACTTAATTTTTTAAATTTGAGGCGAAAAGCATGACGCAATTTTCAGAATTCACCGACCTTTGCATTCAGATTGAAAGCATTCCCGGGTCACTTGAAATGACGGATGTATTCGCTGAATTTTTAAAAAACATTGATGATGATGAGCTTGCCGTTTCCTGTTATATGGTCATGGGCGAAATTTTTCCGGCTTGGACCGGCAAAAAACTCGGTCTCGGGCCGAATCTTCTTTTTTCGGCGCTTTCAAAAGCAGCCGGAATTTCCCTTGACCAAATTAAAGCACTTCTCCGCGAAACGGGGGATATCGGCGAAACGACCTACAGAGCACTTTGCGCAGATAAAAAAAGCCAATCCACTTTTTCAAGCTTTTTTGATACGGAAGACGGCGGGGACGGGTCTTGCAGCGCAGGCGGCAGACTTTCAATCCGCGAAGTTTATGACCGTTTGAAGGAGATCGCCGACGCTTCCGGAAAAGGCGCTCAGTCTCAAAAAATTAAAAGCCTTCAGTACTTGTTTTCAGAATCATCTCCGATCGAATCGAAATACATTTCAAGGATCGCGCTTGAAGAGCTTCGCATCGGAATCGGCGAAGGAATTGTCAGGGATTCAATTGCGAAAGCGTTTGATGTTCCGGTCGCTCAAGTAGAATTCGCATTTATGGTGACGAATGATTTGGGCGAAGTGGCGGCGGCCTCCAAAAAAGGCGGCGTTGACGCGCTTTCCCATCAGCACATTCAGGTCAATCGTCCCGTCAAAATGATGCTCGCGCAGGTGACAAACAGCATTGAAGGGGCTTTTGCCGAACTGAATGAAGCGGCCATTGAGTGGAAGTTTGATGGTGCCCGCCTTCAGATTCATAAAAACGGCAATGACATTTCACTGTTTACCCGCCGATTGGAAAATGTCACAAATTCGATGCCGGATGTCGTGAAAGCTGTTTTGGAAGCCGTGACGGCAGAAAATGCCGTTTTGGATGGCGAAGCGGTCGCCATTGATGAAAGCGGAAAACCGCGTCCGTTTCAAGATATTTTGCGCCGTTTTAGGCGTAAATATGACGTTGAAAACACATCCAGAGACATCCCAATCAGTGTGAAATTGTTTGATTTGCTTTATGTCGACGGCGTCAGCTATATTGAAAAACCGCTGATTGAAAGAAGAAAAAAGCTTTCAGAGATTATCAAACCGGGCGCAAACGGAATCAGCGTCGATGACTTAGAAATTACGAACGATCCTGAAGTCGCAGCCGAAATATATCGGCAGGCGATTGCCGCCGGTCATGAAGGTATCATGATTAAAAATCCGAATTCGCCGTATTCACCGGGGAAGCGCGGCAAAAACTGGCTGAAGAAAAAACCGGTGATGGACACGCTTGATTTGGTTGTCATCGGCGGCGAGTGGGGCTCCGGCAAACGCAAAAACAAAATCGGCTCGTATGTTTTGGCGTGCTATGACAATGTTAAAAATGTTTATCTTGAGATCGGCCGTGTCGGAACAGGCCTCAGCGATGAGCTTTTGGATGCGCTGACCGAACAGTTCTCCGAGCTGATTGAAGTGGAAAACGGCGTGACGCTTAAAATTAAGCCGGAAGTTGTTTTTGAAATCGCTTTTGAAGAAATTCAAAAAAGCCCGAATTATCCGGCAGGGTACGCGCTCAGGTTCCCGAGGCTGATCAGTGTTCGAGAAGATAAAACGATTGAAGAAATCGATACTCTTGAGAAGATTGAGCGGATGTACCAAGGACAGAAAGAATAATTTGCCTTCGTTTTTACATTTATTTTTTTGTAAAAAGTCTGACCAGCGATTTGAAAAATTAAATAAAAACGTGACTTGGGTTTTGAACAATAAAATGAAAAACGGAGCGGTTCGCGCGCACGGCGCAAGCCGCAAAAAAATCGCGCTGCGATTTTTCAGCAAGCACCGCCCACCCCCTGCCATGAAATGTTGTGAGGGCGGTGTCCGAACAAAATTTTTGGGTAAAAGTTATATGATTTTGGATGCATTCATTCATCAAATAAATAATCAGGTGCTTGAAATGGATTGCATATTTTGTAAGATTGCCGCAGGCGTTATTCCGTGTTTCAAAATATATGAAGATGAAAACACGCTCGCATTTTTGGATGTCGCGCCATGCGCCGACGGTCATACGCTGATCATCCCGAAAAAACACTCCGACGCGTTCGTTGAAATGTCTCCTGAAGAGTCGGGAAGGCTTTTTGAAGCCGTCAACATTGTCTCCAATCAAATCATGGATAAAATGGAAAATATTACGGGACTGACAATCGGAATGAACACTTACGAAACGGCCGGCCAGACGGTTATGCACACGCATGTTCACATATTTCCGCGCTTCAAAGGCGATGGCGGCGGAACAACGCATTCCATTGTTCATTCGGCAAAATCATCCGATCCGGAGCACTTAAAAAAGATCAGTGAGAAGCTGACAAAATAATTCATCTCATCAAGATAAACAAATTCAGTATAAGCTGCAATAAACAAGCAAATCGGAGTGAAAAACATGGAGTCGGAACAAAAATTCGGAAAATATTTCGGCATCTGCGCTTCTTTTCATCACTCAAAAGCCTGTCTTTGCCAAACATGTTCTTTGCGTCCGAATTACGGAAACATTATGTATTGCGCCAAAGGAAGTTGCCCAACTTACGGTTCGGGCAACGAGAATGGAGAAGTCGGAACTATTTTTGGCAATCTGAAGGATGAAGAAAATGCGGTTTGCTTATGCGAAAAATGCCCTGTCTACAAACAGTTCACGATGGAAGGTTCTGACTTCTGCCGCGGATAATTAAATGACATGAATGGAAAAATGAGATTTTATCATGAATCTGCCGGAATCAAAATGCAGCTGCAGTACGCCCCCGACCGAAAGGTATGACAGACAATTGCCGCTTTTCGGCAGAGTAGGGCAGCAGAAGTTATCGGATGCCTCTGTTTTCATTGCCGGAGCCGGCGGCCTCGGGTCCCCTGTTGCGACATATTTGGCGGCAGCGGGTGTCGGCAAAATCGTACTCTTGGACTGCGATATTGTGGATAAGACTAACTTGAACCGCCAGTTTCTCCATCATGAAAAAGACATTGGGAGACAAAAAGCCGAATCCGGTGCTGAAAAGTTAACAGCGCTGAATCCCGAGATTCAGGTGAAGTCCGTTTGCAGCAAACTGACGGAAGAAAATATTGAAAAGTTAGTCGGTGACTGCCGAATAATTGTTGACGCTTTGGACAACGATAAAACCAGAAGAATTCTCGCGTCTTTCGCAATTCAAACGAAGCGTCCTTATTTCCATGCAGCGGTTTCCGGATTTCAAGGACAGTTCGCCTCATTTTATCCGGAAGACGGTCCGTGTTATTTCTGCGCATTTCCGGAAGATGAAGAGGGTGATGATAATGAAGCTGAAGCAGAAAAGCCAATCTTTCCGATTGTTGGTGCAACGGCAGGCATTATTGGTTCCATGCAGGCGAATGAAATTATCAAATATATAACGGATGCCGGAAAAAGACAGGTCGGGAAACTGTTTATTTGGGACGGGCTTACTGACAGATTTGAAATCATTGAGATTGAAAAAGAAACAAGCTGTCACTGCAGTAGCAAAACCGAAAGTAAATGAGGGGCGAATAATGAAAGTTTCAATTTCATATTTCGGAATATCTGCAAAAGTAGACGAAAAATTAACCTGCTTCACTCTTTCCGAACAATCGAGCGTCAAAGATTTAGTAACACAATTCGCATTTAACTTTCTGTACGACCCTGATATATTGATTGGTAAAGAAGGAAGCCTTCATAGACATTTAATTATTCATGTCAACAAAAAAAGGGTTTTGGCAAGTAAAGCAGCAGACCATATTTTAAATGACGGCGATGAAGTCGCCATTTATCTGTCAGTTTCGGGCGGTTAATCAATCGAAATTTCATTTAAATTGAAGATTATATATAGATATAAGATGACAAAGCATGCAAAATGACAGTATGTAAGATGCCAATATGCAAGATGGCAAAGAACGGAATAAATCTGTAACTTGAAAATTTAAAAATTCAGTCTGATTCCTCAGTTATTTTTGCCGAAATAAATTTCAAGGCGCTCATTGCGTCTTCTCTTTTTATATCGACGGCATTTCCGTCTTCAATCCATTTTTCAAAAAGATCCGGCTTTTCACTCTCAAAAACGCCTATATCTTTCGCTTTTTCAATCAAGAAATCATAAACTCTGTCAGGATAATACATATCGGCAGCGATTTTAAACAAACTCGTGCTTTCCTCCTCCGTTAAAACAGAAGCGGATACGGCTTTTTTAAGAGTCGCTCGAATATTCACCAAAGCGACCGACACCGCTTCATTTGTAAACGGATTGCAGATAACGGCAACTTCATCATCGGATTCAACAATTCCGTTCTTGTAAAGCTCAAAAACTTCTCCGATGCCGACCATTCCGAAAGCTTCCGTCTCAGCGGCGCGGAGCGCGCCCATGCTGGAGCTGCCGGCAACAAAAATGCCTTTGTTGAGCGCAGAAAGAATTTCACGATGACCGACGGAACACTGCTCAAAAAAAACGCCGTCAATCAGACAAATAATATCGGGATTCTCCGCGGCGGCTTTTTCCAAATCGCCGCGGGAAGCAGGCGGACGAAAATCTGCGCTCGGCAAAATAGAACGGGCTGTCTCCGGTTCCAAACTCGGTCCGAGAAAAACAATTACCGACTTTACTGATTTATCCGTCATAATTTTTCAATATAACTCGCTTTCAGATCATATAATTTAAACCGTTTAAATTATATGATTTAGGTTTCTCGGACATATTTACGAACCCTGCCGCCTGTTTTAGAAATATTTGAACGCGCCGCTTTACATCGGACTCCCATACGATCGGAATCAATCGCAAAAGACTCGATTCCCGGAATAATCACATGAACAACCGGAATTCCGAGTTCCGGACGCGTCAAGTCCTTTACAATAACGGTTTGAAGGCCGACATTATTCAAGGCGCGAATCGTGTTTTTGATTTCATCCAAGAAGTCATCGGATGAAACATCTTTGAGTTCGGACCAAGAAATTGTTTCCGACGCATCAAACCATTTCGCATTCAAGCGTTTGGTGCGTTCGTATCCGATCTGTTTGCGGACATCCGCGATTGTCGCGTCTTCACGCGCACCGTGAATCTGTGTCGCGCGGCTTTGAGCCGCTTCGGTCAGCGCGCGAAGCGCTGCAATTTTCGGCGACGAATGTGTTCCCATGCCGAGACAGAGCAGCGTCGGATCTTTCAGCTCAACGTCATCCGAAACAGCCGCAATTGTCGGAATTCCGATATCGCTTGTAATGTCGCGGAGGAGGACATCAACGCCCGCATCTTTAAACGAGCGGATCATACCTGCAATATCGGGGTCATCTATGTCAACGATTAATTTGCCGCCTGTTTTTCCGGCTTCGGCAAGTGACCAAGCGTCGCGCTCAATCACTTCGCATAAGGCATGACAAGTCGCTTCTTCAAGCGCGTTTCCGGAGGCAATTCCGTTTGTTCCTGTTCGGAAAATAGAATAATAATGAGACGGGAGCGGATGATAAACCGCCGCGGCCGGAACGAGAAGCTCTTCCAAGATCAGTTCGCCGTCATCAGCAAGCAGCATTTCGTAACACGGCGTCCACGGAATGACGGCATCGGGATCAATCGCTTCGGGCAGAATCAGTTCCGCCGGATCCAAAACTTCAAACTCTTCCGCCAAAACAGGATATTTGCCGGTAATCAGTGCGTCGCTTTCCTGAAGTTCTGCCGAATAGCGTTCAAGCCCTTCCATGATTGCGGAAACGCGCGCCGCAATCGGCGTTGCGCCTTTGCCGTTGTAAACGGAAATCGCGCCGCCGGCCGCGCCCGGGCGAATGCATGAAAAGACAGGAATATTGAGGCGGTCCAATTTTGTAATATCGGCGACACGCGTAATGCCGGCAACTTCCGTCAGCGGCTCGACAATTTCAAATGTCTCTTCGGGAGACTTGATGCGGTGAGTTTCTTTGAGGTACAGTTTTTTACAAGACTTGAGTTCCATGATGACGCACAACGAATTTTAAAGTGATATTTGAATATGCTTGAAAAACGAATCGAAATGATTTAACAGTTTTCAATGAATCGAAAAAATGCAGAGTAAATATTTTAAAAATAAAAAACGGCGAATGGAAAGGAAATAAACATTAAAGATCGGTTCGCCGCTTCGCGCCGTCCGAAAAATGAAAAACGAATGCGAGCTCTCCGGTTGAATTAAACGAAAAATGATGCGGCTCGCGCGAGGCGGCGATTGCTGAACGGAGGGCGCAATTCATTATCTTCGCGATACCCGTCTGTTTTTTTGCTGCATAATCCGGTGGATTTCTGCGATGACGGACTCATAAAGATCTGTGTATTCCCGCGTCGGCTCAATCGTTTTCATATCATAGCATTCTTCAAAAGATTTTCCGATATCCGGCGTTCTCAGTTTATGTTCATATTTTGCATACAGTTCACTGCAAAGATAATTGGCGTCTTTGGCAGACAAATTGGATGCGAATCGACTGATTTCCGCCATAAAGTGCGCGTCGAGTCCGGCGACCTGATTGGAAATGCTGCCGTTGTTTGAGACCGGTCCTGAAATGATATCGCAGCCGCAGGCAACATAACCGATTGCTTGAACCGCTGTTTCATAAAACATCATTTCGGTACACGGGCCGGCGGAGCTTGTCACGACGCTTCCCTGAAGACAGACTTCATTCTGAGAAATCGCTTTTGTCGCGGTAAATGATGCCCATAATGTTTTGAGTGTATCGGCGGCATGAATATGTGTCGGATATTTGAAAAAAACGGACGCGCCGTAAATTACTTGAGACTTTAATGCTTCGGCGACGATTTCGATTGCGAATTGTTCGGGCGATGCCGTTGAAAGTCCGCGGACCAACATCGGACTGCACAAATAATTCGACCCGGTCATTTTGTAATGGTAAATGCGGGACAATTCATCGTATTTGACTTTTAAACCCTGCTGCGGAATGATTTCTTGAAGGTCGCCTGAACTCATAAACCTCGGGTTTGCGACTGAAACGGCGGCCACCGGATCTTCAATGTGCGGCGGCGTTGTCATGCACATGTCCGGTCTGCCTTCGAGCGCGCACGCTTCTTTGACAAGTTGGACGGCGCGGCGGGCATGCATTAAGTTGGCCGGCCCTTTTTTCATAAAGTTTGTCAACGTCACATCAAGAGAAGCGGGCGCAATTGAGTCAATGTCTGTAAATTTCGCGTATGACCTGTGAATCGGAATAAACATTTCAGGCGTGACAGGAGACGCATTAGGTCCGCCCATGATCAATGTTCTCTTTTTTTCTGTATTTGCCGTTAATGTCAGCAGATATTTGTCGCTACCTTCTCCGATGTTTAAATATTTTCGGGAATTTTGGATGCTTCGAAAGATTTCATCGCGCGGAATTGTGATAACGGATTTTGTATCAATTGAATAGATGCCGACGGCTTCCAAAAGGTCGAATGCGGCTTCTAATACTCTGTTTGCCGTTTCATCATCTGTCGGAATCAAATTTTCGGGATCCTGCTCTATTTCATATAATTCGACAAGCTCGGCTCCGACTTCATTGATCAGTTCGTCATGTTCGGACTCACTCATTTTTGTTCCGTTCGCTATCATATCAAGTATACGCTGCATTTCTTCCTTCCGTTATTTTTTAAGCAATTGACTACGTTTATAATATAAATCTCTCTTTTTTATATATGTCTGTTGCTTGCAGTTCTCCTGGCAGGTTTCGCTTTTCTATAACGTTCAGCATTTATTTTTTATTCTCTTAACAATCTCTTCCGAATTAAAAAATGCGGCATCGGCTTGTTCTCTTGTCAGCCCCGCACCCATCAAAACCTGATAGGCCGTTTCTGTTGTAATCATATCTCCCGGGCGGTGCGTATCGGTGTTGCAGATGAGTTTTGCGCCAATTTCCGTTGCCAGTTTCGCGACATGCCCGTTGGTTCGGCTGTGTCCGCCGCGCGCGGTAATTTCAAGACAGGTATTCATTTCTTTTGCAAGTTCCGTTTCTTCTGCTGTGATAAATCCGGGGTGCGCTAAAATATCGACGTATTCGGATTCGAGTGCGGCGCGGTTTGTTCCGGGAGCGACACATTCAACCGCCGTTTCACCGTGAACAACGACAATGTCCGCGCCGATTTCTTTCGCCGCTTTGGCAAGCCTGTCAATTTGTGCCGGCGGCACATGTGTAATTTCGATACCTGCAAAAATGTCAATGTTAAATTCCTTTTCCATCATTTTTGCTTTTTGAAGTGAAGAAATAATGTATTCAAAATTCGTAAAATCAGCGTGATCCGTCATCGCGATTGCGCGGTAACCGTGTACGACTGCGCGGCGGATGTGTTCGGCGGGGATGAGTTCTCCGTCGCTGAATAAAGTGTGCGTGTGAAGATCAATCATTGAAAAAACCTTTTGAATTTGATGAATTGAATAATGAATCTTCGGTTTTGTGTTATAAATAAATTGCTGATTGGCGTTTTTTTGTTTTATTTTTGTTAAAGACATGAATTGTTTTTTTGTTAGCTTTTATAAAACGAGGGGCGGTTTTCGTTTGTTTTTGAAAAGTGTGCGGCTCGAGCGCGGCGGCAGGTAGCAGCAGCAACGCGAACCTGAGGGTAGCCAGCGGCAACACAAACCAGAAGGTAGCAGTGCCACGTTCGCGAAGCGAACGGATGTGATAAAAAAGAGCAGAGACACGTAGAAAGGCCAATTATCTCGGCAGTAATCGCACAAGTAGCAACGCAAACGGCAGGCAGCAGCGACAACACAAATAAAAAGTAAAAAGCAGTGAGTTAGATTTGCTTCTTTGCATGGGTAAGAATCCGCAAATTTCCGATTTTTCGCTCTGCTCAAAATCGAAAATTAGCGGTCGTACGCGAGGCTTCATACAATTAAGGGTTTTATTGAAACATCATCTTTCTTTTAATT
>JAIRKA010000070.1 GCA_031260345.1 Methanosarcinales archaeon | reverse complement strand
TTTCATCTTTTTGGATTTCCCTCTGAGTCCTTTTTCAATGATTAAATATTCTTCCCATCCGTTTTTTTGAACTATTTTTTCTAGTTTTTCATCACAAACTAGATGAGATTTTAAATTCGTCAGCTGCCCCTGTTCCAAGTTCGAATAATTTTTGAACAGAAATTCTGAGACAATAAAATCCAAAACAGCGTCTCCGAAAAAAGCGGTTCTTTTATTTGACGCCTGAATCCGCGCTTCTTGCAACAATGACAAATTGTCGAAAGAATAGCCGATCTCAGCTTCAAATTGCTTAAGTGCTTCAAAAGATTCTCTTTTCATTTCCCCATCCTCATCTCTTAATTGAAAGTTTGGCTGAGCAGTCGTTTTTTCGTTTTTGTCCATATAAATGGTCAACTCCTTCGTTTTTTCGTTTTTAGCGCGAGGCTCGTTTTTCTTCTTTTTCAGATTTCGTTTTTTCCCCGCGCTCTTTTGGTTCGTTATTGTTTTTGTCGTTTTTATTGTTTTTACCGTTTTTATGGTATTTCACTTTATTTGTCTTTTAGACAAGTCGTTTTTAACAATAAGGATTCAGCTGTTTATATATCCTGCTTATTTACGATTATTAATCGCTTTATTCAGGAATATATTCTATTTAGCAATGATTTCCTTAACAACTACTATAATATTTTGTATACTTTTTATATCTTTTTATAACTTCAATTTCGCCTGAATTTATCTCCCTCTATCGATTTTGCTTTTTATAATATCATTAATTTTAACAAATATCGTGATCGGAAAATCAAATTTTATTTCATCCTGTTTATACTTCATGCTACATTTTATTGTCATCATCCTTTGTTATAAGTCTATTATTTTTTAAAATTTATATAGGATAATTTATATTCTCATCTGCTGTATTAATAACAACATCTCCTGTAACAGGTATTTAACATCGGAAGGAATTTTTGTGCGCGATTTTCTCTACCAGACATATGATATGATTTTAGAGCGTCTTCGTTATGCTGAGGCGAAAAACACGATTATTGTCACGCTTCTCGGCGTTCTTATAATCGGCGCTTTCCGTATTTATAACGAAACGCCCTACAGACCCATGATCGCGACGATTTATTTCTGGTGCTTTCTTCTCTTTTCCATATTTGCAATCGTTACGGCAGTGACGGCTTTTATGCCCAATATCAAGCTTCAGTACCTCTATAAAGCCAAAGAGCCGCTGCCGACGGACAGTCTGATTTATTACGAGCATATCGCGAAATTTGATGACGCGAAACAATACATTTCCGCTGTCAACAGGACATATTTTAATAATGAAGTTATTCCCGGAAATTTGGACTATGATTTGGGTGCTCAGATTATTCTCAATTCCAGATCCGTTTACCGCAAGTCCGTTCTTTCTTATTATGCGATTCTCTTCACGACCTGCGCGATTCTGACACCGATTGTCGGCGGCATTTATCTGCTCTTTTCGCGCTATTCTTACTGGAGTTCCGACACCGACAGCGGACGAACAACGCTCAAGTTCGGGCGGCGCAAACATCATAAGGAGGAAATCAAAGAAATTCGGCATAATTATATCCTGGATTTCAGCAAATATTTCCTGCCGCATTTTCCAAAGAAAAGTGTTCGAAACGTCAAGAAAGATGAAACAAAGGAAGAGGAATCGAAGAAAGAGAATTGAATTTTCATCCCGCCTCCTTTTCTTTTAAAAAAACGGAAATCGTTTTTTCTGATTTATTTTTTAAAATGCAGCTCGTATGTTTTCGTTTATTTTTTAAAATTTGTGCGGCTCGCGCGTGCGGGTGGCGGCAGCAAATGGAATCGGTAAGGTAGCAGCGGCACGTTCGCGTAAGCGAACGGATGTGATAAAAAAGAGCAGATGCAAGCGGCAACGCAAACCAAGCTGCAGCAGCAATGCAAACAACAGAGTCTGTAGAAGGCAGTAAATATTGATTTATTTTATTTCATGGGTAAGAATCCGCAAATTTCCATTTTTTCACTTCGCTTCGCTCCAAGTTTGCCCGCTCCTTCGGACCGGTCAAAGCAAAAAAATGAAAATTAGCGGTCGTATTTGAAATTTCATACAATTTTAAGGTTTTACTGAAACATCGTCTTTCTTTTAATTCTCTAAAAAGGGAACGCCGTTTTTTTCAATTTTAATCTAAAACATTTTATTTTTAGGATTTTATTGGGCGTTCGGGTTTCAACCTTTTCATAAAAATGGATGTTTCGATTCATATGACTAAGATGCCCGAGCATTTTTTTTAAACAACATTGAACGGGACGCTTGTGACGAAAGTCGAATCATCGTACTGATAATCCCTTTTGTATAAACGCATTTCATAACGGCCGCTTTCATTCGGAGCCGAAAACACAAGCAAGCTGTCACCGGTTTGGGGATACTGATATGCGCCGAATTCCGCATGAGGCGCTCCGGCCTTGCTTACAGTGACAAAAGCACTGTTCCTGTTCATCGCTTCGGTTATGCCTTTGACTGAAACTTTCATTTCTTCGTAAGGGCTGTAAGCATTTTTGTCCAATTCGAGGGTTGCGGGACCGGATGAAACATCTTCGGCAACCGTAAACGGTACACTTGCAACGAAAGTTGAGTCATCGTATTGATGATCCTTTTTGTACAAACGCATTTCATAGCCGCCGCAGTCACCCGAAGCTTCAAAGATGAGTGAACTGCTGCCGGCTTGCGGATATTGATACGCGCCGAATTCCGTGTGCGGGGCGCCGGCCTTAAAGACGGCAACAAAGGCTCTTTCGTTGAACATTTCCTCAGTTATGCCGGCGACCAATACCTTTACTTCGCCGTAGGGCGTAAATGCTTGTTTTTCCAATTTGAGAAATACGAAGTCTCCACTGTTTACGCGTCTGGTCTTATTGTGTTCATCTTGTTTTTCCGGCAACGGCTCGTCTTCTGCGGGGGTGTGTATCACCGGAGGAACAGGCGGCTCGGAGGCGGGCTTTTTGTTGATACTCGTTTCATCGCCGGGCTTCTCTCTGTCTTCAGGACTTCCCGTTTGCTCGCTGACACCAGATTTCGGGGGCGTGCTGATTGCTGCGGGTACGGGAACGACAGGCGGACTTGCGGGGGATTTGCCAACCTCAAGAGGCTTGTTTGAATCGCCGCCGAGATTTGCAGGCGTTTCATAGCTTCCCGACTGTTCGCCTGTATTCGACTCCTCTATGACGATTTCGTCCGCCGTTTCATTGCTTGCCTTTTGATCGTCCGCGTCCGCCTCAGCTTCGCCGCCCGGGCGTATTAAAGTATAAAAGTCATCTGCTTTTTCGAGGTAGATCAAGTTCCCCTTAAACGTCACGATACCCACATCTTCTTCGGATCTCGTTTCTCCTCGAAGGTCTTTAAGAAACAGCCTGTCCCCATCCACTGTATATTCTCTTTCAAATAGAACTCTGTCTTCAAGCAGAAGTTTCAAAGTACCGTCCTGAAATTGATAGCGAACCAAATAACTTAGTGCAAGTTGGAAGTACAGGTCATCGTCTTCTTTCAGTTCACTGAATTTGCCTTTGAACCTTTTCTTGTAAATTTTAACCTTGTTGCCTTCCTGCTCCATGACTTCTTTTAAAACGCTGTACTTGTATGCAGTGTATATTCCTTCGATCATGTCGATTATTTCCTTTTTTATTTTTATCCTGTCCTTTTTTGGGTGTATCCATTCAGGGCTGATTAATCATTATAAAAAAAATATATTGAGAAGTAAGACATTCATAAGACAGTTAATAAAAACAACCATACAAGCTCAATGAATGGAGTCATGAAAAAATACGATTTTTCATTTTTTCAAAATAATAATTTTTCGGACACCGTTTCTGAATATTTCTCGAAATACTTTGGAAAATCTTTAAATACAACTTCTTATATTCTCGGTTCGTCTTACTTATTAACAAGCGAAATATTTGCTTGTCTAATATTAATCCGGTGAGAACTCGTAGGAACAACATAAGTGTCAGGGCCAATTCACGAATGCCCGATTTCGCCTTTTTGAAAAAGGCGGGAAACACGGAAATGTTATCAGTAATATTTTTCGTTGTCGATGTTGTGGATGGATTAAATTAGATGATAACCGATGTGAGCTGCCGATGCAGCGCTCATTTGCGCATCTGATCATAATGTAATAATATAGTATAATCGTCAGGCCAAAAGCGTCAGAACGGGGACCAAAGCTGTCGTCGCCCGGGGCGTTCTTTACCCACTGCTTTCTTTACTATTCATTTGCTTTATTTCAGCCTGCTTTTTCGGTTTTTAAATCATTACATTTTCCTTCATAGCTTCTGACCTGTTGTTTTTGCTCCCGGTACATTCGACAGTACAATACCATTAGGAGTCAAATAAATGTCAAGCGTACACAGACCTGACAGAGGTTCAAGAGGCTTCAGCCCTCGCAAGAGAGCAAAAAGTCATATCCCCAGATTCAGATCCTGGCCGGAGGCTTCAGGCGAACCCAAATTACAGGCATTTGCAGGATACAAAGCAGGTATGACTCATGTCATTATGATCGATGACATCAAGAACAGTCTTACCATCGGCGCAGAAATTGCAGTTCCGGTAACCATTATCGAAACACCCGCAATCCGCGTCGCCGCCATTCGCGCGTATGTGAAAAACACATTCGGCGAAATCGCAGCAGCAGAAGCCTGGACAACAACTCTTGAGCCGGAATTGGCACGCAGATTACGCGTCCCCAAAGCCGACAAGACAGCCGAAGCATTCGCAAAGATCGAAGAATTGATCGCAAGCGGTGAAGTTACAGACATCCGTGTCATCACCTACACCCAGCCCAAAGCAATCGCAAGCGTCCCCAAGAAAGTTCCCGATGTCATGGAAACAGGCATCAGCGGTACCAACGTGAGCGCAAAGTTCGAATACGCCAAATCCATTCTCGGCACGGAAGTCAAATTCACCGATGTCTTCAAGAACGGCGCAATCGTCGATACAGCCGCCATCACGATCGGTAAAGGAACACAGGGTCCCGTTAAAAGATGGGGCATTGCCCTCGCAAAAGGAAAGCACTCCCGTCAGGGCAGCTTGAGACAGGTCGGTACACTCGGTCCGTTCCACCCCGCAGAAGTGCAGTGGCAGATCCCCGCGATGGGTCAAACTGGCTACCACCAGAGAACCGAATACAACAAACGCGTTTTGAAGATCGGCGCAAACGGCGCAGAAGTGACGCCCGCAGGCGGCATCATCAACTACGGTCTCGTCAGCGGCGAATACATCCTCATCAAAGGAAGCGTCCCCGGCCCGGCCAAAAGATTGATCCGCATCAGAGACCCGATCAGATACCAAAAAGCACAGCCCGGCGAACCGCAGATCGTTCACGTCAGCGTGCAGTCTCAGCAGGGGTGAAATAAATGGCAACAGCAAAAATTTTAGATTTATCAGGCAACCAGGTTGGCGAAGTCGAACTTCCGACAGTCTTCTCCGAAGATTACCGCCCGGACCTTATCAAGAAAGCCGTTTTGGCCGCTCAGGCAAACAGAAGACACCCGTACGGTCCCACACTTTACGCCGGTATGCAGACCTCTGCGACAGGCTGGGGTTCCGGCCGCGGCGCTTCTCACGTCCCAAGAATTGTCAACGGTTCCCGCGCAGCACGTATCCCCCACGCAAAAGGAGGGCGCCGTGCCCACCCGCCGAAACCTGAGACGGATTACTCCGAAAAAGTCAACAAAAAGGAAAGACGCATGGCTGTCAGATCCGCAATCGCTGCAACCTGCAACGAAGATCTCGTTATCACACGCGGTCACATCTTCATGACAGACGAACTCCCGATTGTTGCCGACAACGCTTTTGAAGCACTTTCCAAAACAAAAGACGTCGTTTCTTTCTTCGAAGCCATCGGCGTTTACGATGACGTTCTCCGCGCAAAACTCGGCCGTACAATCCGTGCCGGCCGCGGTAAAATGAGAGGAAGAAAATACAAGAACAAAAAGAGCCTTTTGGTCGTCACCGGCCCGAACGCAGCCGTTGCCAAAGCCGCAAGAAACTTGTCCGGCGTTGACATCGCAACCGTCGCGGAACTCAATACAGAGCTTCTCGCCCCCGGTACGCACGCAGGCCGCCTGACCGTTTGGACCAAAGCGGCAATCGACCAGCTCACAGAAAAGGAAGGTGTTTTGGAATGATGTCCGTTAAATATCCGTTCATTACAGAAAAGGCCATGCTCCACATGGAAAACAGTAAGCTTCAGGTCATTGTCGATTTCCGTGCAAACAAGCACCAAATCAAAGCCGACATGGAAGAGCTCTACGGTTTCAAGGTCGCAGACGTCAGAACCATGACCACCATGAAAGGACAGAAAAAAGCAATCATCACATTCGAAAAGTCGGATGCGGCCAGCGAAATCGCAACCAGGCTCGGATTGGCATAAGGTGGTATAAATGGGTAAAAGAATTATCGCACAGAGAAGAGGTAAAGGAAGTCCGACTTTCCGCGCATCTTCTCATAAATATAAAGCAGAATTAACGCACCCCGTGGCGGCTGCCGGCGTTACCTTAAACGGAACCGTCGTTGATGTTGAACACGACCCCGCAAGAGCCGCACCCATTGTTAAAGTTTTCTTTGACAACGGCGTCTCCCAGCTCCTCATCGCCAGCGAAGGCATGTCTGTCGGACAAGCCGTTGCCTGCGGTCCCGAAGCTGAAATCAAAGCCGGAAACATTCTCCCGATCAGAAAGATCCCCGTGGGTGTTTTGGTCTGCAACATCGAAGGAAAGCCCGGAGACGGCGGAAAGTTCACAAGAGCTTCCGGAACTTACGCAACGGTTGTCGCGCACGAAGAAGGCAGATCATCCGTTCAGATGCCCTCAGGCGTTCTGAAGTGGTTTAATCCCGAATGCCGCGCATTAATCGGTGTCGTTGCAGGCGGCGGACGCGTTGAAAAACCGTTCCTTAAAGCCGGTAAGAAATTCCACAAGATGAAAGTCCGCGCAACAAGATTCCCGCGTGTCAGAGGTGTCGCTATGAACCCGAGAGACCACCCGTTCGGTGGCGGTAACAGGCAGCATCCCAGCCGCTCGACAACAGTCAGCAGAAACGCACCCCCGGGAGCCAAAGTCGGTCACATTGCCGCGCGCAGAACCGGTAAGAAACGTTAAGGTGATATTATGGCAGCAAAAAAATCAGGAGCTTCAAGAGGAGCATCAAGATTACCGAAGCGTAAGGGTGAGTATACATACCGCGGAAAGACGATTGCTGAGCTTCAGGCTTTAAGCATTGAGGAATTCGCAGAGCTTCTCCCCTCACGCGAGAGAAGAACGATTAAGAGAGGTTTCACCGAAGTCCAAAAGAAAGCCCTTGCGGACATGAGGGAAGGCAAGAAAGTCAGAACCCACACCAGAGGTATGATTATTTTGCCGGAAATGGTTGGAAAAATCGTCTCTGTCTATGACGGCAAAAAGTTCATCGACATTGAAATCCAGCCGGAAATGGTCGCCCACCGCTTTGGTGAGTTCGCCCCGACAAGAAGCAGAGTCTCACACGGCAGTGCCGGTGTCGGTGCAACGCGTTCCAGTAAATTCGTTCCGTTGAAGTGAGGTGTGAAAATGGGAAGACTTGAATATTCAGTAAAAGCCGATCCGGAAACTTCTTCCAGAGCAATGGCTTCCGAACTTCACATTTCTTTTAAGAAAACAAGAGAAATCTGTCACTTCATTCAGGGAATGAGATTGCCCCAGGCACAAGCATACCTGAACGAAGTCGTCGCAATGAAAAAGGCAATCCCGTTCAAGAGACACACAGACGGCGCCGGTCACCAAAAAGGTGAGATGGCAGCGGGCAGATACCCTGTCAACGCCTCCGCCGAAGTCTTAAAAGTCTTGAGAAACGCGGAAAGCAACGCCGAATACAAAGGGCTCGAACCCTCCCGCATGTTTGTCAAAAGCATTCGTGCCAACAGAGGAAGAGTTATTCGCGGATTCCGCCCAAGAGCCCGCGGACGCGCCTCTCCGAAGAACACCACAACGGTGAACATTGAAATCATTTTGAGCGAGGTGCTCTAACATGGCAGTTGAGAAAAAATTCGTTAAAGACGGTTACACCAAAGCTTCTTTGGATGAACACTTCGCAAAGCAGCTTGGAAGATCCGGCTACGGCGGAATGGTCATGAGCAGAACGCCGCTTGGCACACAGATTACAGTCTACTCCGAAAAACCGGGTATGGTTATCGGCAAAGCAGGTAAAGTGATCCGCAAATTAACGCAGGACGTTGTTGACATCTATGGTATTGACAACCCCCAAATTGACGCTCAGGAAGTTAAAAAATCCGAGCTCAACGCGCAGATTATGGCCAACCGCCTGGCCGCCTCTATTGAAAGAGGATGGTACTTCAGAAAAGCCGGAACCAACACCATCCGCGCCATCATGGGCGCAGGTGCGCTCGGCTGTGAAGTAATCATTTCCGGTAAATTGACCGGCGCCCGTGCAAGAACTGAAAAGTTCATCGACGGCTACGTGAAGCACTCCGGCCACCCCGCAGAGCAGATCGTTGACACAGGCTACGCCGTTGCCATTAAGAAACTCGGTACACTCGGCTGCCGCGTTAAAATCGTTCAGCCCGGCGCCTTTTTGCCCGACGCTTTCAAAATGAAAGAAGGCGTTTTGGCAGCGCCTGTTGACGGCGACGCAAAAGCAAAAACCAAAGCTGCACCCGCAGCAGAGGCGGCAGCGGAAGCAGCAGAAGGCGCAGCATGCGAACCTGAACCCGTTGTTGTAACAACAACAATGGTCACAGAGGTTGTCAACTCAGAAGGCAAGGTTATCGCCACTGAAACCGTTGAGAAGACCTTTGAAACTGAGGTTTGCGTGGTAGATTCTCCTTCCGGCGAAGCCGATGAAATCGTTGTTGAAGATTCCGACATCAACGAAATCAGAAGACTTGTTGAAGGCGTTTGGCAGCACAAGCACAACGAATACGACTACTGGCACCCGATGGCGCGCGTTCACAAGGAGGCTAAGAAATAATGGCAATCTTAAGAACCAGCGACATCCGCAAGATGTCAGCAGACGAAAGAATTGATGAAATCAAAAAATTGAACGACGAATTGATCCGCGAACGCGCTTTGACTTCCGCCGGCGGCGCTCCCGAAAACCCGGGACGCATCGGTGAAATCAGAAGAACAATTGCACGCATCAAGACGATTCAAGTTGAGATGAAAGACAACTAATAACGAATGACACAAATTGAGATCACACCTGCAGAGCTGCCCTATCACGAATTGATCGGGCTGCTTGTTAAGGTGGACAGTTCTTGCGACCCGACAATAAACGGTCTTTCCGGTCTCGTCATTGACGAGACTCGAAACACGCTTAAAATCGAGACGGGCTTAAAGTCCGGTCTCGATGACGCCGCATCCTGCGTCGTCACCGACCTCCACACGCTTTCGCGTATGGAGGCAGTCAACACCGCGTCCCGCGTTGTCACTGTCCCTAAAAAGGGAACGGTATTCGTGTTTACCCTTCCGGAAAGGATCTCTCAGACAGGCCGTCAAATATCCGTACAAATCGATGGAAACATCACGCTCTCACAACCCCAAAATCGGATAAAGAACTTAAAGAAATCAAGAAAATGAGGCTAAATTTATGGCAAGAGATATTGGATTAGACGTTCCGGAGCCGTCAAAGGCATGCGATGACGTTCACTGTCCGTTCCACGGTAAACTCCCCGTCAGAGGGCAGATCCTGGTCGGCACCGTCGTCAGCACCAAGATGGACAAATCCGTCGTTATCGAAAGAAGCTATGAAAAAATGGTAACCAAATACCAGAGATATGAAAAGCGCCGCACGATCATGCACGCACACAACCCGCTCTGCTTAAACGCAAAAGTCGGCGATGTCGTGACCATTGCAGAGTGCCGCCCGATCAGCAAGACAAAATCATTTGTCGTTGTTAAAGTTGAGGAGGCCAAAGAATGAAAGCAATCCGCTCAAACATTCCGAGAGCCTTAAACGCAGGCGCACGCGTTGACTGCGTTGACAATACAGGCGCTAAAGTCCTTGAAATTATCTCCGTTAAGAAATACCGCGGTGTCAAAAACAGATACCCGCGCGCAGGTGTTGGCGACTTGTGCATCGTTTCCGTCAAAAAGGGAACGCCTGAGATGAGAAAGCAGATTCTCCTCGCTGTCGTCGTCCGCCAAAAGAAGGAAATCAGAAGACCTGACGGCATCCGCATTTGTTTCGAAGACAATGCAATGGTTCTTGTCGATGATTCAGGTGTTCCGAAAGGCACCGACATTAAAGGACCGGTTGCCAGAGAAGTTGCAGAACGTTTCCCGAAAGTCGGTACAACCGCTTCCATTGTTGTCTGAGGTGAATCAACATGTTAACAACATCCAAGCAGCCCAGAAAGCAGAGAAAAGCAAGATACAACGCCCCGCTTCACCAGAAGCAGAAATTCATGGGCGCACGCCTCAGCAGCGACTTGTCCGTCAAATACAACACCCGTTCCGCGCCCGTCATTACCGGTGACACCGTTATCGTCATGCGCGGCGACTACAAGAGTATTTCCGGAAGAGTTGAAAAAGTCGATCTTCACGCAGGAACAATCCACGTCTCCGGTGTCGTCTCCACGAAAGTGAACGGCGAAGAAGTCCCGAGACCCCTTTACCCGTCCGCCGTGATGATTACAAAGCTCGAATTGAAAGACAAAACACGCGAAGCACGCATCAGCGGAAAAGGAGTGTGAGTTAAATGCACCAAAAAAGAATGTCAATGCCGACCAGCTGGAAAGTCCCGAAAAAGACCAACAAATGGATTACGGCAACAAGCCCCGGTCCGCACAACAAAGACTCAAGCCTTCCGCTCGTTGTTATTTTGCGTGACATGCTGAAAGTTGTTGATAACGCTAAAGAAGCGAAACAGATTCTTCTGGAAAAGAAAGTTCTCATTGACGGTATCGCCCGCAAGAGCTTGAAGTTTCCGGTCGGTCTCTTCGACGTTATCGCGCTCCCGGCAGACAATCAGTATTATCGTATGCTGCAGGACTCCAAAGGCCGCCTTTATCTCAACCCGATTGATGATGAACGCGCCAAATTCAAGATCTGCAGAATATTGAACAAGACCACCGTGAAGGGCGGTAAAACACAGTTGAACCTCCACGACGGCACCAACATCCTCGCGTCCGAGGACTACAAAACCAAAGACACGATTAAGATTTCACTTCCGGACAAACAGATCCTTCAGAAGCTGGAATACAAGATCGGTAACGTCGCCATGATTACAGGCGGCCGTCACAGCGGTATGGTCGGAACGATCAAAGAAATCAACATCATCAGAAGTTCCAAGAACAACGTGGTGACGGTTTCAGGAATTGATTCAGAAATTGAAACCATCGAGAACTATGTTTTCGTAATCGGTGAAGACAAACCAGTGATTAAATTAGGAGAATAAATATGACAAATCCTATGAGAACTCCTGTCATTGAAAAAGTCGTTGTCCATATGGGTGTCGGCGAAAGCGGCCAACACCTTGTCGATGCAGAAAACATACTTGCGGAAATCACCGGACAGGGGACTGTCAGAGCATTTGCTAAAATGACTGCGCCCGCGTTCGGTATCAGAAAGAAAGAGCCGATCGGCTGTAAAGTGACCTTAAGAGGCGAAAATGCGGAAAACTTCCTCAAAACCTCTTTGGGCATTGTCGAAAACACGCTCAATGCCTCTCAATTCGATATCAATGGAAATGTTTCCTTTGGTCTTGAAGAACACACGGATTTCCCCGGTATGAAGTATGATCCCAACATCGGCGTTTTTGGTATGGACGTCGTCGTCGTTCTTAAACGACCCGGTGACAGGATCACCAAGAGACGTATCGCAAAGAGAAAAGTCCCTGCCGGACACAAAATGAATAAAGCGGATGCAATTGCATTCCTGAAGGACAATTACGGTGTGGAGGTCGTCTAAAATGGTACAAACAAAGAAGAGCTTCGGAAGAGGCGCAAACGAATGTAAGCGCTGCGGCCGCAAGCAGTCCCTTGTCCGCAAATACGACATTTATTTGTGCAGGCACTGCTTCAGAGAAATCGCCCCGAAGATGGGCTTTAACAAATACAGCTGAGGTGACAGAATATGGTATTATTTGATCCCTTGGCAGATGCATTGTCCGTGATTAAGAACGCTGAAAAAGTCGGAAAGACAACTTGTGTCATTCGCCCGGCTTCCAAAGTGATCGGCAATGTTTTGAACGTGATGAAAGAAGGCGGCTACCTCGAGTCTTTCGAATTTGTCGAAGACGGCAAAGCCGGTGTCTTTGAAGTGAAACTTGCAGGCGCAATCAACGACTGCGGTGCAATTAAGCCCCGTTACTCCCTGACTGTCGAAGACTTCGAAAAGTGGGAAAAGAGATATTTGCCCGCAAAGAACTTCGGCGTTCTTGTATTGACCACGTCCAAAGGTGTCTTGTCGCACCACGACGCGCGTGAACAAAATGTCGGCGGAAAGCTGCTCGCTTATGTGTATTAAGGGGGAACTGCAAGATGGCAAAAGAAATTTCCAGAACCGTTGAAGTTCCCGCAGGCGTCACCATTGCATACGAAAACCGTATCATGACCGTGAAAGGCCCCAAAGGCGAGAACGCAAAGGAGCTCTATTACCCCGGCATTGTGATTTCAGTTGGCGATGGCGAAATCGTCGTTGATTCCGAAGTCGAGCGCAAGCAGTACAAGGCAATGGTCGGCACTTACGCTTCTCACGTCAGCAATATGATTAAAGGCGTGACGGAAGGCTTTGAGTACAAGATGAGTATCGTTTACTCTCACTTCCCGATGCAGACAAAAGTCGAAGGCAAAACCTTCGTGATCAGCAATTTCCTTGGAGAAAAGAAACCCCGCGTTGCGAAAATCGTTGGCAGCACAAATGTGAAGGTCAGCGGCAACAGCGTTGTTGTTTCCGGTATCAGCAAGGAAGATGTCGGCCAGACGACGGCAAACATCGAACAGAAAACCAAAATCAAGAGATTTGACCCGCGTGTTTTCCAGGACGGAATTTATGTGGTGGAGAAATAAAGGTGATTTAAATGACAGAAGAATGTAGTATCCAAAAGACTGCTGACGACGTCAATGCTGACGCACCCGCTGTTTCAACCAATTTGCTTGATGCGGACCCTGAGTTCAGACGTTTGTTCAAAGTCAGAAAAGTTCTGAAAGGCAAAAAACCGTCTTTCCAGAGACAGTGCCACCACAAGTTCAAGAGATTGACAAATGTGTGGAGACGCCCGCGCGGTCTTCAGAGCAAGCAGCGCCGCGGCTACAAAGGCAAAGGCGCAATCGCAACCGTCGGCTACGGCAGTCCGGTCTTGACCAAGGGTCTTCACCCGTCCGGTTACGATGAAGTGATGGTTCACAATGTGGATGACCTTGTTCTCGTTGATCCCGAAATTGAAGCTGTCAGAATCGGCGGCAAAGTCGGCGGCAAGAAGAGAGCGGCAATTGTTGAAAAATGCAAAGAGTTCAACATTAAGGTCTTAAACCCCGGAAAGGAGGAATAATTCAATGGTAGACTTGAAAAACCAGAGAAGAATGGCCTCCCAAATCCTTGACTGCGGTTCTGACCGCGTTTGGATTGACCCTGCAAGAATGGAAGAAATCAGTCAGGCAATCACCCGTGAAGACATTCGCGGTTTGATTGCGGAAGGCGCGATTAAAGCCAAGAAAATCAAAGGTGTCAGCCGCGGACGTGCAAGACTCGTCGCTGAAAAGCGCAAATACGGTCACAGAAAAGGCCCCGGTTCCCGAAAAGGTAAGAAAGGCGCCAGAACGGACAGCAAAGGTTTGTGGATGAAGAAAATCCGCGCACTCAGAAGAAGACTCAAAGAGATGCGTGCCGATGAAACCATCAACAAGTCCACCTACTGTAAATTCTACAGAAAGGCAAAAGGCGGCGAATTCAGAAACGTCGCTCACCTTGAAGCCAACGTTAAATTGCTTGAAAAGTAATTTCAAAAGTGTGTCATTTTTGACACATTTTTCTTTCTTTTTTTATTTTGATTTTTGAAAGAGCTTTTGCTGTGTTTTGCTTTTAATTGAATAAGTCGGGGTGCCTGCTTCGAACAATTTGAATGAAAAGCGGAGCGGCTCGCGGGCGCGTGGGGCTGCTGAGCGGGAGCGGAACAACGCAAACTGTAAGGTAGCTGGCAGCCACGTTCGCGAAGCGAACGGATACTATAAAAAAGAGCAGATGCATGCGGAGGTGCTAACTTAGCGGTCGTGTGTGAAACTTCATACATTTTAGGGTTTTACTGAAACATCGTTTTTCGTTTTAATTTTCACGAAAAATTGGAGCGCCGTTTTTTTATCTAAAATCAATTTGAAAGATAAAATGAACTGAAAGAAAATCGATGGGCAGGTTGAAAAATCAATATGAAAAATGGGCGGTTTGCGCGCGCGACGAGACCGCTCAAAATCAAAACAAATGTTTTTAAAAATTATGCCTTCTTTCTTCGGGTGAATAATGCAAGTCCGATTAAAGCGCATAAAGCGAGAAGAATGCCGAATCCGGGGATTTCATTATTCTTAACTTCATCGTTTCTAATTTCATTATTGCCAATTACTTCATTCATTAACTTTATATCTGTATCAACACGCTGTTTCAGCCTTTCTCGCTCTTCTTCAATAAATCGAATTTGTAAAGTAATCAATAATTCTCTTTCCAGATTTAATTCATTGGTTGTATTTATTTTGTTATCTGACATTTGGTTTGCGTTTACGCCGTATCTTGAGGCGCCCTCTATCAAAATATCAAAATATGTACTTGCATCCGCGATCATATTTTCATATGCGCCATCTAATTTATTCAAAAGTTTTTCATATTCATCAATGTAGTCTGTCAACAACATTACATTTTCATAGGATGCCTTTCCATCTGCAATATCTTCCATCACCAGAATTATTTTTCCAAAAAGATCTGCCAGCTCATCGAAAACAATTGCAGCTTCTTGGTATGATTGTACAATTGTTCTCAATTTTTGTTGGTCTGCCGTATTAAAATGCGGTAATTCTTGTTTGTAAATTTCTACTTTTTGTCGGCAAATGGTAGCCGATGTCGTGTATAGTTCCTTTCCAGCTCTATAATCTTCTATTTCCGATCTTTTCATGTCTATCAAGTAGGCACGAGCATATGATATCTTTTTAGCTGTTTCTTCATCCGTAACGAGTTCTCCCGTTTCGGCATTAATTATCAAAACACCACTTAATGTTCCGCCTGTTGACATGCCTCCTTCCAACGTTCCACCTCGTGTAAGCTCAGCATGATAGTATTTATTGTTTTGATATGTAAATCCAAACATTGAATAATGGTCATGACCGTACATGTACGTAGTGTCAATTAGTGCTTGAGCTGCTTCATCTGCTGTTAGTGTGCCTAAAGCGGGTGTTGCAAGTACTAAGAGAGCAAAAGCTACTGCTGCCAGTTTAACTATATTTTTATTCATTTGTAACCCCATTCCCATATTTAATAATTGTAAAAACTATTTGTAGAATTATTTTGAACAAAAAAAGTTTTTCAATTCAGCCTTATTTCAGCTTCCTTCTTTTTTCAAAATAATTTCCCCGAACGTGAATGGCAGAGTTTTAATATATCTCTTTTCGTTTGTGATAATAAGTCATATTTCGCTGTTCAATTTCGAGAAATTTTTCTTTGACAGAAACCTTATATATCTCAAATCTCTATTACAAAGTCCTTTCACAGGACACCTTTTTGCAGTTCGGTTTATCACTGAACATTTGTGCGCTGTGAATTTCTGTCGTTCAGCGATGAACGAACAGCTGAATTACGTTTCATTCACTTTAGTGGCGCTTAATTCATTTTTAATAAAATTCAAACATTTATTTAAATTTAGATCAATTAATAAAAATAGTTGAGGAGCTAGTTATGGCAACAGGACCAAGATATAAGGTTCCCATGAGAAGAAGAAGAGAGGGCAGAACCAATTACCACTCCCGTCTCGCGCTCCTTCTCTCCAAAGAGGACCGCGTTGTCGTGCGCAAAAGCACACGCAACGTTCAGATACAGCTTATAGCCCCAACACCGATCGGCGATGTCACATATTCTTCTGCCATCTCAACCGAACTCGGTAAATACGGCTACACCGGACCGACAGGAAACACAACCGCAGCATACTTGACCGGTTTGCTTTTCGGACTCAGAACCCTTCAGAACGGCTACGATTACGGCGTTCTTGACATCGGGCTTCATGCGTCCACATCCGGATCACGCGTTTATGCGGCATTAAAAGGCATCGTTGATGCAGGATTTGAAATCCCCCACGACGAATCCATTTTCCCGTCCGATGAACGCGTTCGCGGAGAAGTCGCGGCAGAATACAACGGCTCAGACTTGCCGGCACAATTCGATGCAGCAGTCGAGAAAATCAAAGCGGAGTTCAAGTGAGAAACATGGCTTACAATGAAGTAGAATGGGTCCCGAGAACAAGACTCGGAAAGCTTGTCGCAGACGGACAGATCACAACAATGGAAGACGCTCTCAAATCCCGTTTACCCTTAAGAGAACCCCAAATCGTGGACAGGCTCTTGCCGGGACTTGAAGACGAAGTTCTTGACATTAATATGGTTCAGAGAATGACTGACTCCGGCAGACGTGTTAAGTTCAGAGCAACTGTTATCGTCGGAAACGGCGACGGTTATGTCGGCATCGGTCAGGGCAAAGACGTTCAGGTCGGCAACGCCATCAAAAAGGCGATCGACGCGGCAAAATTGGACATCACGAAGATCAACCGCGGCTGCGGTTCTTGGGAATGCGCCTGCGGAAAAGAGCACACCGTTCCCTTCGAGGCAACCGGCAAAGTCGGCAGCGTCGTCGTGACATTGGTCCCCGCTCCGAGAGGTCTCGGTTTGGCTGCCGGTAACACCGCCAGAAAAGTACTTGAGAAAGCAGGCATCAAAGACGTTTGGACTCAGACATTCGGAACCACCCGTACAACGCTCAACTTCGCGAAAGCGACCTTTGAAGCTTTGAACAACGTCAACACCATGCGCATGCCTAAGAAAGGAAGCGGAGGTATCTGATTATGTACGCAGTTATCAGAGTCAGAGGATCAGTCGCCGTCAGAGAGTCAATCGCGGACACCCTTAAAATGCTCCGCCTTCACAAAGTGAATCACTGCGTTTTCCTTCCGGAAAATGAGATTTACAAAGGCATGATCCAGAAATCCAAAGACTATATCGCATACGGTACAGTCAACGCGGAAGCTGTCGCAGAAATTTTGGAAACGCGCGGCAGACTTGAAGGCGGCGAACGTTTAACAGATCAGTACATCGCAGAAACAACATCCTACAACACAATCAAAGAATTTGCCGAAGCACTTGTTGCCGGTAAAGCCGCGATTAAGGATGTTCCCGCAATGAAGCCGGTTTTCAGACTTCACCCCCCGAGAAAAGGACACGCAGGTTTAAAGAGAACCGTTCAGCAGGGCGGCGTTCTCGGCAACCACGGCGAAGACATCGCAGTGCTTTTGCACAAAATGAGATAAGGTGGTTTTCATGGGACATATCAGAACTAAGAAATTCAGAGGATCACGCACCTGCGGCGGCGGTACTCACAAGAACAGAAGAGGTGCCGGTAACCGCGGCGGCCGCGGACGTGCAGGCGGCAACGCCCACCACTTTATCCGCGCCATGCGCGAAGGATACAGACCGGGCTACATCTACAAAGGATTTACCAGACCGGCAGTCGTTGACACGCCCGTCTTTATCGTCAATGTCGGCGAATTGGATGAGCTTGTCGCTTTCCTTTTCGAAAATGAGGCGGACTACATCACAAAAGAGGGCGACAAATTCGTTGTTGATCTCTACAGCATCGGAATCGACAAGGTTCTCGGCAGCGGTAGAGTGACCAAAGCAATGGTTGTCAAGGCTGAAATGTTCTCCGAAACTGCCCGCTCCAAGATTGAAGCGGCAGGCGGCGAATGTGTCGAAGTCGATTCTGACGATGAGTTTGCCGGCGATTGTGAAGAAGCAGAAGAGTAAGCATTTTGCTTCTCTTTTCTTTATTTTTGTAATCCAATGAACGGAAGAATATTGCTCCTCCCGTTTTTTGAATTTTGAATATGAAGTTTTGCATCTTCGCAATACAAAAATATATTAATACTAATAATCGCTATCATTTTCAGATATATTATCACTTATTGCAGTGATTTTGTTCAAATTATCTGTATTTCACAATTTCAAATTACCAATTTCAAATTATCTTATCAAATGTATTTCCGAAAAAAGCGGCTGCGGCGTAGGATGCTGCAGTCCTTTTTCGTGTAAGTCAGGTGTCAACAATGAGTTTCAGAAGTGTCATGGAGCCTATCTTGGAAAGGTTACCCGCCGTCGCCAGACCTGAAAAGCAAGTGTTGTTCAAAAATAAAATTATGTGGACGCTTGTCATTCTTGCGCTCTATTTTATTTTAACGAACATTCCCTTGTTTGGTATGTCGGCAGAATCGATCGACTTATTCGCGCATTATCGTGCGTTTTTTGCAGGTGCGTCCGGGTCTTTAGTTGTTCTCGGTATCGGTCCGATTGTGACGGCATCCATTATTCTGCAGCTGCTTGTCGGCGGCGGCATTGTCAATTTGGACTTGTCTAACCCCCGCGACCAGGCCTTTTTCCAAGGCTCTCAAAAAGCGCTCGTTTTCGTCATGATTGTTCTTGAGACACTTCCTCAGCTTTTCGGTTTTATAAAACCGGATACGGCGCTGGCCGCCGTGCTGGGGGTTGACGTTTGGGTCATTACAGCGCTTCTGTTTGTTCAAATCGTGATCGGCGGTATTTTGATCATGTATATGGACGAAGTCGTCTCCAAATGGGGTATCGGCTCCGGTATCAGTTTGTTCATCGTTGCCGGTGTTTCTCAATCCATCATTACTGGTATGATTAACTGGCTTCCGGACTCTACCGGATATTCCATCGGTATTATTCCGCGCTGGATTCAGCACATTTCACGCGGCGATCTCGGCTTAATGTTTTCGTCAGGCGATAATATTTTGAATTATGTGTTAATCGGCGGCGGTATCTTAGCGCTTCTTACAACGATTCTCATATTTGCTATTGTCGTTTATGTTGAAAGTGTCAGAATTGAAATCCCGCTTTCTCACACATCTGTTCGCGGCGCCCGCGGCAAATTCCCGGTCAAGCTGATTTACGCTTCCGTTTTGCCGATGATTTTGGTCCGCGCTCTTCAGGCAAACATCCAGTTAATCGGTGTTGTTCTGGACAGCAGAGGATTTTCATTCCTCGGTGAATTCTACGGCGCAACGGCTGTGAACGGTATTATGTACTATTTATCTCCAATCAACAGCCCGCAGGATTGGATACCGTCTTATGTTGAAGCGAGCTACGCGGCGATGGGCTATGCCGCTCCTGCGATTTGGCAGATCGCGCTTCGTATCGGCATTGACGGTTTCCTGCTTGTTGTGGGCGGTATGATCTTTGCTCTCTTCTGGATTGAAACAACCGGAATGGGCGCTAAGCAGACGGCTAAAAAGATTTACAACTCCGGAATGCAGGTTCCCGGTTTCAGAAACAATATTGCGTCCATTGAAAAATACATGCAGCGCTACATCCCGAAAGTTACCATCATCGGCGGTGCGTTCGTCGGTCTTTTGACGCTGTTTGCGAGTTTGCTCGGTACGGTCGGAGGCGCCGGCGGTACGGGTCTCTTGCTGGCTGTCAGTATTGTTTATCGTTTGTATGAAGACATCGCGTCAGAGCAGCTGATGGAAATGCATCCGATGCTCCGGTCGTTCCTTGGAAAGGACAGTTGATGTTTGCAATTTAAAAATTCGGGGCTTAAGCAAATTTTGCTTAGGTCCTTTTTTTATTTTTTGACCGGTCCGAAGGAGCGGTCAATCAATTGTGAAGCCTAAGGTTTTTTTTATTTTTGCTTTAAATTTGCTCTCTCGTTTTCGTTTACTTTTCTATTGTAAGTTCTCTCTCGCTTTTGTTTTTTTGTAATAATTGGTTACTTCTTCAGACCGGTTAAATTGATTGACCGCTCCTTCGGACCGGTCAAATTGTGAAAAACTTGTGCGTCTCGCGCGAGGCGTAGCCAAAAATTGTGAGGCGTAGCCGAACAATTTTTTACAAACATTTCCATCCCCCTGCCCATTGAAATTTTGCTTCTTTTCTGTTTTTCCATTTCGTTTTCCTTTCCGTTTTCGTTACGGAATCCTTTTTATAACACAAATTACAATCTCCATTGAATTTAACAGACTTTTAAACCATTTCTGAAATTCAAGTTTTTACACCAGGTGATTCTATGAATATCATTTTATTCGGACAGCCCGGTGCCGGTAAAGGTACTCAGGCCCAAAAACTTTCTAAAAAATACGGTATTCCTCAAATTTCGACCGGAGACATCCTCCGCGCAAACGTTAAAGAAGGCACCAAACTCGGTTTGGAAGCAAAAAAATACATGGACGCCGGCGAACTCGTCCCTGACGCCGTTTTAATCGGCATCATCAAAGACAGGCTCCTTCAGCCCGACGCGGCAAACGGATTTTTGCTTGACGGCTACCCGAGAACAATTCCTCAAGCTGACGCTTTGGCTGGAATTTTGGATGAAATCAAGAAGCCGATTGACGCTGTCATCAACATTGCCGTTCCGACCCCTATTCTTCTGGAGCGCCTTTCCGGCAGATGGATGTCCGCCTGCGGCGCCAGCTACAACACCGTTTTCAACCCGCCGAAAAAGGAAGGCGTCTGCGATGTCTGCGGCGACCAACTTTTCCAGAGGCCGGACGACACGTCTGCTGCCGTTGCCAACCGTTTGGAAGTTTATCAAAAGCAGACCGCTCCTTTGATTGATTATTACAAGGGCAAAGGATTGCTCAAAGACATTGACGGTACAAAAGACATTGATGTCGTTTTTGAAGAAATCGATAAAATTGCGGCACCATTTAAATAAGAGAATTGCATCTCACAATTTACAATTATTAAATGCACAGGTACGTGTTAATTTTGGATAAACAAAATATCAGAGCTTTGGCCGATAAAATCGTTTTAGTTCTCGGCGTAATGCTTTTCATCGGCATCTTGATTCCGAGCGTCCGCGAGACCATTGGCATGGTAATGGATATTCTCATGTCTCCGATTCTTTCGATTGTCGGTGATGAGAATTTCTTCTTGATCTTATCAGTTTTGGCAATCATTACGGCGATTTATTCCACGCTTATTCAGAAATATATGGTTGACCAATCTAAGATGTTTGAAGTTCAGGAAAAGATGAAAATATTCCAAAAAGAGATGAAAGAAGCTCGGGAAACTCAAAATACGTATATGCTTAAACGCTTGGAAGAGCAGCAGGCGGAAATGATGCAGGAACAGATGGGAATGTTAAAAGGTCAATTCAAGCCGATGCTTTACATCGTTTTGGTCTCTATTCCGTTTTTTATGTGGGCTTTTTACTATGTCGGAACACATCCCGAAGCCTCTATGATTTTCCCGTTCTGGGGAGAACAGCTGCTGAGTGACCGAGTATTTGTTATGTTCACATTCTGGATTTTCTGGTACTTCATGTGTTCCTTGGCGTTCAGCCAGGTGCTTCGAAAATTCATGAACATTCGTGCCCCGGGCATGTAATGTTCTTTTTCTTTTCTTTCTTTTATTTTTCAAATCAAACGTATCAGACACATCAGGTGCATCAATTATGATTATGACGATCAGCGGTCTTCCGGGAACCGGCACGACAACGGTTTCCAAACTTTTGCAGGAGCGGACAGGTATGGAATTCATTTCCTCAGGCGAGATTTTCCGCGGCATCGCTGCCGAGTTCAATCTTTCTCTTGCCGAATTCGGAAAATTGGCTGAAACCGACGTTTCTTATGACCGCCAGATTGATGAGCGCCAAAAAGAACTTTCTAAATCGAAAGACAATTTGATTTTGGAAGGCCGGCTTGCCGGTCACATGTCAATGGATGTCCCGCCGAGCAAAAAAATTCTTCGCGTTCTTTTAAAGGCGCCTTTGGAGACGCGCGTCCGCAGAATTATGAATCGCGAGCAATCGAGCTCTTCTTTTAAGTTTGAATTGGATCAAACCAAAACGCGCGAGGAATCCGAACGTGTCCGCTATGAAATGTATTACGGGATTAACATCGCGGATTTGTCGATTTATGATCTGGTGATTGATTCTTCGAAGCTGGACCCGGAAACGATTGCGGATATTATTTTGAGAGCGGCAGAAAAGGTTAATGAATGAATTCTCATCCGTTTAATTTTTCTTTTGTTAAAATCATATCCATGTTTTGATATTGAATAATGAAAAACGTTGGACGGGTTGAAAATAAGATGAAAAGCGGAGCAGCTCGCGCGCGGCGGTAGCTTCCAAGGCAGCAACGAGCACGGTAAGGTAACAGCGGCAACGCAAACAGTAAGGCAGCGACGGCACGTTCGCGAAGCGAACGGGTACTACAAAAAAGAGCAGATGCATGCGGCAGCACTAATCTGCAAGCAGCAGCTCAAAGACAGTTGCAGATTGGTCACTCGGCAGGAACAAACGCATTCACAGACAGTCGCAAGAAGGACACGCTCGGATCAGGTGAGCGTTTTTCTGCGTATATCTGCCTCTTTTTTGAGCATTCCGCAAATTTCCATTTTTTCACTTCGCTTCGCTCAGCAAAAAAATGAAAATTAGCGGTCGTACTTGAAGTTTCATACAATTTTGGTTTTAATTGAAACATCGTCTTTCATTTTAATTTTCTTAAAAAATTGGAACGCCATCTTTCATCTAAATCTAATAAAAATATTTTAAGGTTTTATCGGGCGTTCGGGTTTAATAAATTTCGTGAATTGGATGTTTGGGTTTTCATCATCGCTATCTTTTTAATACAAATCCTCGTTTTCCCTTTAATGAAAAAGCAAAAGGGTAAGGGAAAAGAAAAAGAAAAGAAAGCGGAGTCCGAACTTTACCGCAATGACTGGTTTTTTGCCGACAGCGGAGATTTCGTCACTCTCACTGAAATTTCAGCGGCAGGCAAATACGGCACTTTTCCAAACGAGCGCCCGATTGAAGAATACATTAACAAAGGCGTTGTCGTTATCAACAAACCCGCCGGCCCGACAAGTCATGAAGTGGCGGCTTTCGTTCGTGATATTTTAGAAGTTCATGTTGCAGGACATTCCGGCTCTCTTGACCCCGGCGTTACAGGCGTTCAGCCCGTTATGGTCGGAAAAGCAACGCGTGCGGTGGCAGCGCTTCGCTTGTCCGGCAAGGAATATATTTGTTTGATGAAATTGCAGCGCGCCGTTCCCGAAAAAATGATTCGCTCAACCGCAGCGGAATTTGCCGGAGACGTTTATCAAATGCCGCCGGTCAGATCTGCAGTGAAACGCGCCCTTCGTCTGCGCCGGATTTATTACATTGATATTTTAGAAATTCAAGACACATACGTGCTGATGCGCGTCGGATGCGAAGCAGGCACCTACATCCGCAAACTCTGTCACGACATCGGGCTTGCGCTCGGCGTCGGCGCGCAGATGCAGGAACTTGTCCGCTCCAAAGCGGGGCCGTTTACCGATTCAAAGCCTGTAACACTTCAGGAACTCAAAGACGCTTACGTTATTTGGAAAGAAAACGGTGATGAATCTCTTCTTCGAGAATTGATTTTACCGATGGAATCCTCATTTTCACAGCTTCCGCGTTTTGTTGTTCGAGATTCGGCGGTTGATGCGCTTTGCTCGGGAGCGTTTTTGGCGCGGCCGGGAATTATCGGGTACAGCTCCAATCTTAAAAAAGGAGATTTGGCAGCCGTCTTTTCTCAAAAAGGGGAAATCATTTCCTTGTCCGTCGCATTGATGACACCCGAAGAAATCGCTGAAAGTGAGAACGGATTTGTTGCAAAACCAAAAGCGGTTCTAATGGAAAAAGGCATTTATCCAACGGTTTGGAAGAACAAGTCCGCAAGAGAAAATTGTTCGATTTCCGCCGCCCAAGAATAAGGAATATATACCAAAAGACTATTTTATAACTCCTGCTTCGTGCCGAGGTAGTCTAGTGGTAGGGCGCAAGCCTGGAAAGCTTGTGGGGCGCAGCCCCTCGGGAGTTCAAATCTCCCTCTCGGCGCTTTTTTTCAATATTTTGCCTTTCAATGCTTTATTTTTCTTATCTTTCAATGTTTTATCTTTCTCGTCTTTCACTGTTAATCTTTTAATGTCTTTCTTTCGACACTTTTTTCTCCAAACAGTTTCTGTTTTCTCTTCTCTGTAAAGATTTTAAGACTGTTCGCTTTTATTACTGTTTAATATTTATTTGTATAAACAATTGTTCGTAATAAGTACCGCCCGGCATATTTTTTCCAAAAAATTGGCAGAAACAATTATATGCTTCTCCGCCTTTTGCATAACTATGAATGACATGGACCTTTTGCGTCTTCACAATTCATTGGTTTATTATTTAGTGAATATGGGTTCACTGGATCAAATCGATGAAGCAGATGAATTGACACGTCTGATGATTCAGGACATGTCTCAAAGTTACGCCGCTTAACAAAAGAAGTGGGAAGGGTTTTGGGACCGGAAGCAGGCGCTGTACATCTTTTATTCGTTTTCGTTTTTTATTTTTTTGACAAATACAAACGCATCCTTTTCTTTTTTCTTTTTCGATTAATATACGTCCATCCGAGTTTCGACCTGAAAAGATTATATAAGATGAATCCTTTAGGTTTCAAGCATTTGATTGAAGCCTGTTATCTTTATCGGGCTGCGCGTAACTGTTTTCATACAGTTCGGGCTACATGATGCGTTTTTCCCCGAAGGAGGAAAACATATGCCAAAGAAACAAAAGGAAAATTTAGTAGAAAGTCCTGCACCGGCCGCGGTAGTTGCGCCGGCGGCAGACGACGAAATAAAGCATCTTGTTCGTGTTATGAATACTGACCTGAAAGGTGCCAATCAGGTTCAATACGCTTTGACAGGTATTGACGGCATCGGTCTCCGTATTTCTAAAATTGTCGCAAAAGATGCAGGCGTTGACCCCAAAGCAGTCATCGGCTACTTGCCCGATGAAGATATCGCAAAGTTGGACGCTGCAATCTTGAACATTGAAAAATCCACACCGGTCTGGATGCTGAACAGGCAGAAAGATTTGATCACCGGTGAGAACAAGCACTTGCTCGGTATTGACATTGAATTGACATTCAAAGAAGATATCAACAACTTGAAGAAAGTCCGCGCTTACAGAGGTCTCAGACACGAAAGAGGTCTCAAAGTCAGAGGACAGAGAACCAAATCCACAGGCAGACGCGGATCAACCGTCGGTGTCAGAAAGAAGAAGTGATGGTGAGTTGAAATGGTATATCCGGGTAAGAAACACAAGTCTTATGAAACACCGAACCACCCCTGGCAAGACACCAGAATGGCCGGTGAAGTTGAATTGGTCAAGGCTTACGGCCTGAGAAACAAAAGAGAAGTCTGGAAAGCGGAAAGTATTCTCCGTAAATACAGATCAGACGCCATGAGTCTTTTGGCCGTTGTCGCTTCCTCTCCCGACGGAGAATTGAAAGGACACGCCAAAGTTGAAGCTGACCAGATCCTCGGCAGATTAATCCGCTACGGCATCTTAAAACCCGACTCTGACGTTGACGATATTTTGGGCTTAAAATCCGAAAACATCCTTGAGCGCAGACTCCAAACACAGGTTTTAAGACTCGGCCTTGCAAGAACAGTCCGCCAATCCCGTCAATTTATTACACACGGTCACATTGCAATCAACGGCAGAAGAGCAACCGTTCCGAGCATGCTCATTTCCAGAGAAGATGAAATGAACATCACTTATTACGGCGAATCCCCGTTGACCACGGAATCACACCCCGAAAGACCGATTCAGATCGCGTCCGCAATCGCTGACGGCTTAACGCTCAAAGCAGCGGCCGAAAACAGCAAGAAGACACGCGCTCAGAACGACGCGTCCAAAAAAGGCGGTAAGAAAGGCGGCGGCAGAGCGCCACCCCGCGGTCCCCCACGCCCACCGCGCACAGGCGCGCCCGCAGCAGCTCCCGGGAGGAAATAATTATGTCTGAAATGAAATGGGCTGTCGCTCACATTAAATCTTCATTCAACAACACCATCATCACCGTGACAGACTTGACCGGTGCCGAAACCATCGCCAAATCTTCAGGCGGCATGGTTGTTAAAGCGGCCCGCGACGAAAGTTCACCGTATACGGCAATGCAGATGGCCAACCAACTCGCAGAACAATTAAAGGACAAAGGCATCACCGGCATTCACATTAAAGTGAGAGCGCCCGGGGGCAACAAACAAAGAAACCCCGGACCCGGTGCGCAGGCAACCATCCGTGCCTTTGCGCGTGCAGGTATCCGCATCGGCAGAATCGAAGACGTCACTCCGATTCCCCACGACGGTACCCGACCCAAAGGCGGCAAACACCGCGTTTAAGGTTTAAATATAAGTAAAACAAGTTAAAAACAAAGTCCGAAATTGAAATGAACAGGAATGGAACTTTTCCATTCTTCATTTTCTTTTTTGATCATTCTATTTTTGCAACATCAGGAGAATTCAGATGGATATTGATATTATCGAGTTGTCTAAAAGCTCGGCGAAGTTTGTCCTAACGGGCACGAATCCCGCTTTTGCAAACGGCCTCCGTCGTGCAATGATCGCAGACGTTCCGACGCTTGCAATTGAATACGTGAATTTGTATGACAACACGTCCGTTCTCTATGACGAGCAGCTCGGCCTCCGTCTTGCGCTCGTTCCGCTGACAACGGATAGCGACTATGTTCCGCAATCAGATTGCAGTTGCGGTGCTGTTGACGGCGCAGGCTGTCCCGGCTGTGAAGTTTCTCTTCGCTTGGATGCGGAAGGCCCGAGAATGGTTTATTCCGGCGACTTCATTTCCGCCGACCCGAAAGTTCAGCCCGCGGATGAAAAAATCCCGATCATTGAGCTTAAAGAAGGTCAGCGCATCATGCTTGAAGCGATTGCTCATGTTGGCTATGGCCGCGACCATGTCCGCTGGCAGGCGGGCGTTGCATGCGGTTACAAGAATCTTCCGACAGTTGTTGTTGAACCGTGTCCCGCGTGCGGCAACAAAATCGCGGAAGTTCCCGAACATTCTGTTTTCATGGCGCGCAGCGTTGAAAATTTAACGGAAAAAGATGAACTGAAATGCGTTAAATGCGGTAATGTCAGACATATCTTCGATTTGACTGACCCGACGCTGAATGTCGTTTATGACCAGCGCACCTTTGTTTTCTCTTTGGAGTCCGACGGTTCTTATTCGTCTTCCGAATTGATTTTAAAGGCGGCCGATGTCATCAAAGGACGCGCTCAGGAGTTTTCCGATATCTTAAAAAGCCTGTAAATAAGGTTTATAGCCTTATTTTCTTTCTTTTTATTTCACGAGTGGTTTGATTTTTCCAATCAAAAACTGCCGTAACAACACCTTTATATACGATAAATCGTATTTTTGGCTTGTTCGTTTTCCGAACACTTATCATTGTGCGAGGGTTGCCCAGCCGGTCAAAGGCGCCAGGTTGAGGGCCTGGTCTCGTAGGAGTTCGTGGGTTCGAATCCCATCTCTCGCACTTTATCTAATTCTATCAAATCTATGGTTGATACCGAACAGGTTACTTCTATGAGCGAAAACGCAGTTCACATTGTTTCAGGCAGGCTTTTTGTTGAGGATCTGCCGGCTTTTTTACGATTATTGAATATTTTTTCTGAAAAAAATGATGTCAAAATCCAAGGCTTCGACGCTCGAAAAATCATTGACGCTGATCATTTGTTTTTCTCAATTCACCGCGCCCGCGAATCTTTTTCAAACGGGACGAACGAAGCCAAAGACATCGGTCTTGAAGTTCTTCGTTTTTCATCGGGGCAGCGAAAGATTGACAAAGCCTTTTCAATGGGTTTAATTCAGGGCGAAAACCGCTCCGTTTTCGTTTTCTTCGGCGAGTCAGAGGAACAATTGCAAAAAGCCGAAAACGCGTTTAAAGCGGAATTTGAGCTTTCTGAAATTTCCGAATTATCAGTAAATGAAAAAAAGTCGTTTTTAATGAAACAGTTTGAAATCACCAATGAAGAATTGGAAATCGTCGGTGAAAGCAGACTCAAAGATTTGGTTATGGAATGTGTGGCGCTTGTTGATGTAACGCGGTAATTACGGATGCTGCCGCGCGCGAGCCACTCCATTTTTCTTTAATTTTTCAATTTTAGCCGACTCCCTTTTTCTTTTATTTTTCAGTTTTCCTGTCCCTTCTTTTTCATAATTTTTATAATTTAAACATCCAATTTTTGTGAATGTTTGTTAAACTCGAACGTCCGATAAAATCCTAAAAATTGGAATGATTTGGATTTGAATGAAAAGAAGGCGTTCAATTTTTCGTGAAAAATTATGAAAACGATGTTTCAGTAAAACAAAAATAATACGAAACTTCGCATACGACCGCTAATTTTCGTTTTTGAATTGAGCGAAGCGAAATGAAAAAACGGAAATTTGCGGAATGCTCAAAAAGAAACAGATATATGCGAAAACGGTAACATGTGGATGTGTTTCTTCTTGCAACTGTCTTTGCTGTTGCCTGCGTTGCTATGTGCATCCGCTCTTTTTTATCACATCCGTTCGCTTACGCGAACGTGGCTGCCGCTACCTTACAGTTTGCGTTGCCACGGCTACCTTCAATTCTCCGTTTCCGCCCGCCTCACGCGCGAGCGGCTCCATTTTTTCAAACCTCTCCATCAAATCCACTCCTGTTTTTCAAACTTCACAATCAAAACCGCCCCCGTTTTCTTTAATATTCTTCTTGATTTTCTCCCCGATTTTATCATCCATTTCGAAAACGAAGTTTCGGACTTGAAAACTTTTAACTATGAGCAATCCTATTAAAAATCATTTCAGAATTCCAAAATGAGTGATTTATGATGCCGCACCCGAAAACAATCGAAGAGATGATGGCCGCCACCGGTCCGATTGAGAAAAATTTATCCTTATCTTTGCTTCAAATTACGGAGGCCGCCGCTGTTGCTTCCGCTTATCAGGTCGGAAAGGGCGACCGCAAATATGCTGATCACGTCGCCGTCGAAGCCATGCGCCGCGTTTTAAATCATATTGACATGAAGGGAACGATTAAGATCGGCGAAGGCGAAAGAGATGAAGCGCCGATGCTTTATATCGGCGAAGAAGTCGGTACAGGCAACGGTCCCGAAGTTGAAATCGCGGTCGATCCTTTGGAAGGCACAAACCTGGCGGCTGACAATGTCAACGGTTCCGTCGCCGTCATGTCGATGGCCGAGAAGGGCGGCATCTTTTACGGTCCCGATATTTATTTCGACAAAATCGTTGTCGGGCCGAAAGTCGTTTTGTACGAAAAGAAAACGGGCGAAAAAATCAGCTTGGACGCTCCCGTCATTCAAAATTTGGAAATTGTTTCAAAAGCGTTGGACAAAAAAATCGAAGACTTATCCGTCGTCATTTTGGGTCGTGACAGACACAAACAAACGATTCAAAGCCTCCGCGCAGCAGGCGCCCGCGTCCAAGTTATCCCCGACGGCGATTTACTTCCGGGCGTTATGACCTGCTTTGAAGATTCGGGTATTGATATGGTTATGGGCGCAGGCGGCTCGGGAGAAGCCGTTTTGATTGCAAGCGCATTGAAATGTCTCGGCGGAAAAATTACCGGAAGGCTCGTTTTGCCGAGTGTCGCCAACGAAAAATCCGACGATGAAATCTTAAAAGAATTCGCTGAAAAATTACCCCGATTGCAGAAAATGGGCATTTCCGAGCACGAGATTGATATGATTCGTGAAACGGATGATTTGGTTCCGGGAAAAGATGTCATATTTGCGGCGACCGCTGTCACTGACGGCCCGTTCATGAAAGGCACAAAACTGCTCGGCGGCGGTGATGCCTGTATGACCAGTATCATAACCGGAAGCTCAGGCGTTGTCAGAATCATAGAAAGCGTTTACGTCAAAGACAAAGAAAACAAATCGTTTTCCGTTTGATTGCCGCCCGCATTGATCGTCTTGATTATCAAGTTTAAAATTTAAGCAAAATTAAACTTATCAAAAACAATTTTTTCTTTTTATCAAACATGAAAATTTACTTTGAAACGTTTGGCTGTTCCGCAAATCAAGCATCGGCTGAAACGATGCGCGGAATTATCAAAAACGCGGGCTTTGAATTGACCGATGAAACGGATGCCGATGTTTACATCTGCAACAGCTGTACGGTCAAGTATACAACCGAGCAGAAAATTCTTCATAAAATCAGAACATTCGGCGAGCGCGGCAAAGACGTAATTGTCTGCGGCTGCATGCCCGAAGTTCAATTGGATTTGGTTCTCAACGCGAACCCCGAAAGCTACATTCTCGGCGTCCGTTCCGTTAACGGCCTGAACGATTTGCTTCAAAAAATTTCCGCTAAGATTTCTGATAAGAATTTTGGCAAGAATTTTGCCAAAAATTCTGATAAAAGCTTTGATAAAAATTCGACGGAAATTGAAAACAGGTCAGCTCTTGATCATATCCCTGTCAGAATCTCATCGCAGCAACCCGAAGGTTTTTTGAATCTTCCGAAAATCCGTTATCACGATAATATTCATATTTGTCAGATTTCAACGGGCTGCAAATTCAGCTGCTCTTACTGTATCGTCCGCCTTGCGCGCGGTGACTTGGTCTCTTTTCCGCCGGAAGAGATTATTGAAGATATTCAAACAGCCGTCGCTGAAGGCTGTTCTGAAATCTGGCTGACGTCACAGGATGACAGTCAATACGGAATGGATTTCTCAAAGGATTCTCCGTACGCGAATATTCGATTGCCTGAGCTGCTGAAACAAATTGCGGCTCTTCCCGGTGATTTCAAAGTTCGCATCGGAATGATGAATCCGTTTTCCATTCTGCCGATTTTGCCGGAATTGGTAGATGCTTTTGACCATCCGAAAATTTACAATTTTCTTCATATTCCGATTCAATCCGCATCGGAGGATGTTTTAAAAACGATGGATCGACATTACTCCATGAATGATGTTGATATCATTATTGCCGCTTTTAAAGAGCGTTTTCCCGATATGACATTGTTTACCGATGTTATTGTCGGGTTCTGCGGTGAAACGGATTCCGATTTTGAAAAAACAATTAAATGGGTT
>JAIRKA010000060.1 GCA_031260345.1 Methanosarcinales archaeon | reverse complement strand
GTCAGCGCCGTGGGGGAATTCTATCCAGTCAATGTCAAAGCCGAAAACCTCTCCGGCCGCGTCAAGCACTTTTTGTCCTTCCCGAATAATTTCGGGACCGATTCCGTCACCGCCGATCGTCGGCACTTTGTATTGAGTCATTTATATATTTCTCCATTATGAGTTAGCTGATTGTTAAATTCGATAGAGATAAGATGATTTTAAAAACAAAAATCAAACAAAAGAAATGGAAGAAGCGGGAATGAAATGAAATTCAAAGATTCCAAACAAATTCCGGCAGCGCCCGCGCAGATTATAAACCTAAATTCTTGCGCGTGTGCTTAATTAACCCGCCGTCGTTAATAATCTGTAATAAAAATTCCGGAAGCGGCGCGGTTTTGTATTCTTCGTTTTTGGTTAAATTTTTAATAATTCCCGAGCCGAGATCGACTTCTAAAATGTCGCCTTCTCTGATGCGGTCCGTTTCCGCACACTCAACGAGCGGCAAACCGACATTAATGGAATTGCGGAAAAAAATGCGCGCGAAAGATTTCGCAATGACGCAGCTGACTTGGGACCCGATGAGCGCAAGCGGCGCGTGTTCGCGTGAAGAGCCACATCCGAAGTTGCTGCCGCCGACAACAATGTCGCCGGCTGAAACCTGCTTCACGAAGTCAGGGCGGACGCCGCAGAATGTGTAGCGCGACAATTCCTCCGGCGTATTAAAAATCAGGTAAGTGCCCGGAATAACGGCGTCGGTGTCAACGTCATCGCCGAATTTGAAGGCCTTTCCTTTATAAGATTTATTTTCCATGGTATTCACTTTAATGAATTCTTCAGTTTAATACATTTCTTGGAAAAACCAGATTGTTTATTAATCTTCCGTCAGGCTTTTGCCAAAATGAAATATCAGAATCCATAAATATTAATCCATAAGTATAATCCGTAACTATAATTGATTTACACGTTTAAAGCAGAAAAGCAATTCTGCAAGCTGCGGAATTATTACAGTGAACCTTTATTTTTTGCCTGAGGACGAAAAAGAAAACAATTGGGCTTATATTTGACGTAGCTTAAGGAGAAATGGGAAATGGCAACAAGTATTTTTGATGACAAAGCAGCGATTCCGAATGATGAAATGGTCGGCGCGGTTCTTGCCGATACAAACGCATTTTGGGAAAAACTAAAATCATACGTTATAGAAAACTATCCGGGTATCAGCCAAGATTGGAAATTTTACAGCAAAAAAGCCGGATGGAGTTTGGTATTTAAACAAAAAAGCAGAACCTTATTTTATTTCGTTCCTTGTCATGAATATTTTATGATCGCATTTGTCTTAGGCGAGAAAGCCGCAAAAACAGCAGAGCAATCATCCATATCGGAGCATATCAAGAAAACAATCGCCGCCGCGACTCCTTATGTTGAGGGCAAATCGTTTTTCGTAGACGTGAAAAATGAAAAGGATTTAGAGTCTGTATATACCTTATTAAAGATAAAAGAAGAGTCATAAATGACATCGTCCTAACTTCTAAAAGTGTATCCAAAAGTGCAGATTAAATGAGCGAACTAAGGAAAATAAGATGAATATTTCAAAAAAAGAGCAGGTATTGATTGATTTTTTTAAAAATCAAAAAGTTTTAATCGCGTTTTCCGGCGGCGTTGACAGCACGCTTTTAGCAGCGGCAGCTAAGCACTGCCCGGCTCCTGCGCAGGCGGCAGGTGCAAACACAAAAACGCTTGCTGTCACCATTAAGACAGAGCTTGTATCTGATCGAGAAATTGAAAGCGCAAAAGAAACGGCAAGAGAACTTGGGATCAATCATTTAGTGATTGAAAAAAGTGTACTCGGTCTTCCTGAGATTGAAAACAACCGGCAAAACCGCTGTTTCATTTGTAAAAGAGAAATTCTGATGACGCTCCTTGATTATGCTGAAAAAAACGGATATGAAACAGTTGTAGAAGGCACGAATTATTCGGACAAATTACTCAGTGATGAAAATACGGTTCCGCGCCCCGGATTGGACTTCATTTTGAAGCAGAAAGAAATTCAAAGCAATCGGAATAAAGATAGCCGGGATCAAAATAATTCAAATTCGGGAATATTGCCGAAATTAGAAACGCCGCTTTTGGATTTGGAAATAACAAAAGAAGAAATCAGAGAGATGGCAAAACGAAGAAAATTAACGGTTGCTGAAAAACCTTCCATGTCCTGTTTAGCAACACGGTTTTCATATGATACAAAACTGAATTCAAGTCTTTTGAAAACGATTGAAGCTGCCGAGGAGATGGCCGGAGAAATCGGCGCAAAACAGATTCGACTCCGCGTTCATACAGATTCCGCCGGCAGAAACATCGCAAGAATTGAAGTCGAGAAATCAGAAGCCGGCATTTTTTTTGAGGACAAAAATCAAAAAGCGACCAGCGATATGATTTCATTCTTGAAGCAAAACGGCTTTTCTTATGTCACCGTCGATTTGGAAGGTTTCAGAAGCGGAAGCATGGATATTTGAAGAAGATTTTACGCATATATGAAACATATGACAGTGACGAAAATGACCGTAGAAAAAGAAGAGAAAAATGTAATCATACGCCCCGCCGAAAAATCGGATGCGACTTCGATTGAAATCATTTTATCAACTTATTTTTTGGACCGTGACGACATTTCGCATGAAAAGTTTTATGTTGCTGAAGTAAACGGAAAAATCATCGGTTGCGCCGTTTTTGAGAAGCTGAAATCGCAAGAAGATGATTTTTGGTTTTATGAAATTCATACAATCGCCGTCATGCCGTCATATAAAGGAAAAGGATACGGGAAACTTCTTTTAAACCGACTTTTGTCAGAAATTGAAACGCAAATAACAAACGAATCAAGTTCAAACAACTCAAATTCAAACAATTCGAATGAAAAGATTTCGAGAAATGTTTTGACAAGAACAACGGCGTCGAATTTTTTCATTCATGAAGGTTTTGAAAAAGCGGATATTGAAAAAACGAAATATTGGGAAGAATGTGTTCAATGCGATAAAATTGAAATATGTTCTCAAACAGTGCTTAACAAGGAAATATAAAAACAAAATGTAAAAACATATTTGAAGAAACAGAACGGACGGGACGAAAATGAAACTGAAAATCGGCTTTATCGGACTTGGTTTAATCGGCGGATCCATTGCAAAAGCTGTCCGACAATATTACCCCGAATGTGAAATTATTGCATTCGACAAAAGCAAAGAATCATTAGCGTTGGCAATGCAGGAGTCGGTGATTGATACCGTCTGCTCGTCAGTCGATGAGAATTTCAGCCTCTGCGATTACATATTTCTTTGCACGCCCGTTTCTTCTAATAACGCTTATCTGGCTCAGTTAAAGCCTTACATTCATGAAAAATGCATAATAACCGATGTCGGCAGCGTGAAAGCGCCGATTCACAAAGAAATCGAAGCGCTTGGAATGGAAGAGAATTTCATCGGCGGACATCCGATGGCCGGGTCAGAAAAAACAGGATACGCAAACTCAAAAGCAATGCTGATTGAAAACGCGTATTACATTTTAACGCCTTCTGCGAATGTTTCATCAGATAAAATAACAAAAATGTCGGAATTGATCGACTCTTTGAAAGCGATTCCGATCATTTTAGACTATGAAAAGCACGATTACATTACAGGAACAATCAGTCACCTGCCTCATCTTTTGGCGGCAGGACTTGTCAATTACGTTAAAGAAAACGATTCTGAAGACGAATTGATGAAATTGCTGGCGGCCGGCGGCTTTAAAGATATGACGCGGATTGCCTCTTCTTCACCTGTGATGTGGCAGCAGATCTGCTTGGAAAACAGCGGCAACATCACCGAAATTTTAGGAAAATACATTGTTTTGCTGGAACAGGTCAAAGAATTTGTTGAAAACAAAAACAGTCAGGCACTTTATGATATGTTCGCGTCTTCCAAAGATTACCGCAATGCGATTCCGGACGCATCGGCCGGACCGATTAAAAAGGCGTTTGCTTTGTATTGTGATATCGCTGACGTTGCCGGCGGCATTGCGGCGGTTGCTGTGATTTTGGCAAACTGCGGCATCAATATTAAAAACATCGGAATCATTCATAATCGGGAATTTGAAGAAGGCGTTTTAAGAGTGGAATTTTATGAAGAAGAATCATTAAGCAAAGCGGCGAAACTGCTTCAAGAACACAAATATGCTGTTTATGAGCGCTGAGTGAAGAGCGAAAATGAAATCGAATGGAAAAAAAATGGGTGGATATGAAACCCCTCAGAGCTGCGCTCTGAGTTGACCGTTTCCTTCGGAACCGGTCAAAGAGGAAGAATTATGCTGACAATGGGTATCGTCAATATGTATGACAAAATCAAAATCGTTGACGCGCATTACCGCGCAATTGCGAGAGCGGCGCCAATCTGCTACGCTTTTGGTTTTTCCCTCGCTCTTTTTGACTTCCCGTTTAAAATGGACAAAGACGAACTTGTCGAATTTGTCAAAGATAAAACCACAATCGGCGACTCCGGAAAATATTTGGAACTCCTGAACAATGAACATCATTTGTATGTTTCTGACTTGCCGCCGAAGGGTTTTCCGGCTCATTTCGGGTCAATCGTGACGACAACATCAATGCCGTATCCTCAAAAAGTGCTGACGCCGCTTGACGTCGCCGCCGGAAATATGCGTAAAAAATCATATCTGTTTTTGGTCGGTCTCGGCCGCAAAGGTTTGCCGAAAGACCTTTATGAGCGTTCGGAATATCATTTGGACATTACGACGAAAGGAATTTCTTTGGAAACGTGTACGGCAATCGGCGCAATTCCGACACAGATCAATGCTTTGACCTTTGCATTGGAGCAGAAACAGAAAAAAACGGAAGCGGATTATCAAAAAGGGTCACGATAAGAAAAATTAAATGATATGAAGTTCTATTATGAATCCATTTATAATTTCTATAGATGGATGGGATTCTTTGCTGGCGATTAAGAAAAAGATAATTATTAATATTTTTTGGACCGTTTTGCTGGCTTATTGGATTTTCGGAATCACCGGTTTCATTTATTTTAGGATAGCCGACCAAAATGTACTTACCGCTACTATTTTGAATTTTGCTTTAATCATATTTCTCCTTCTTATTGATAAGGTAGAGACTTATATTCTCAATAAAATAAGACCTAAAGTTGATAAAAAAAGGCCGCTCCTTTCAAAACTTCTTGATTATTACGGCGATATCACCTTCAAATCCGGCCTTTATTTCTTTTACATCGTCATTCTTGTGTATATTGCAATTATTGCGGCAGAACCTGAATTTCCCATCCAGATATATTCGATGGGCTATTTCCAATCAGTCGAATATGGAATTTTAATCCTTATTGCTACCGACAATTTTTTGAATCAGTTTTTCAAAGATGTCACCAAAAAATAAGATTTATCAAACATTAATAAATCATCAATGACATTTCCGCTGTTTTTCCGGTCCGGATCATTTTTGTAACGTCACGAAAAAGTCCCCGGATATTGTTTTTAGATAATATTAAGATTCTATAAATTTTACATGATTTGAAAATTTGTTCGTTTATAAAATTCGTCAGTAAACCTTTAAAGAATTGAAAACTATTGATTGGGTTATGCTTAGAAACTCTTACATTCATATGACCGGAATCGGTAAAGGCGTGGAAAAAAACATTTGGGATTTTGGAATCGACTCTTGGGACGAAGCGATTGAAAAAATGGCCGACCTGCCGATTTCTCAAGCAAAAAGGAAAGCGATTGCTTCCGGAATTGATGAATCGGAAGCGCATTTGAAAGAAAAAAATCACTGCTATTTCGCTCAAAGCCTGCCGTCTGCGGAACATTGGCGCGCTTATTCCGAATTCTGCGAAAATGCCGCTTTCGTTGACATTGAAACAACGGGTCTTGCGCCCGGCCGAGACGCAATCACTGTTGTCGGAATTTACAATCGAAAAGAAGCGAAAACTTATGTCAAAGGCATTGATTTGGATGAAATCGTAGATGAAATTTCGAAATATAAAATACTGATTACGTTTAACGGCGCCCGTTTTGATTTACCGTTTATTAAACACGAATTTCCGGAAATTGAATATGACCAGCTTCATATTGATTTAATGTACCCGCTCAAACGCATCGGCTACAGCGGCGGCCTCAAAAAGATTGAGCGTGAAATGGGAATTATGAGAGGCGACAATGTCAAAGACGTTGACGGATGGGAAGCCGTCCGGCTGTGGAACCGCTACAAACGCGGCGATGAAGCGGCGCTTGATACGCTTCTAGAGTATAATCGCGAAGATATCATCAATTTGGAAACGATTATTGAAAAAGTGTATCCGGATTTGATTCAGAATTGCAGATGTAAAGAAAAGTAATATAATAAAAAGACAATAATAAAAAGACAATAATAAAGAAAGGTGAAATAAATGATTTTAGTAACAACAGATCACATCAGCGGAAAAGAACTTGAAACGATCGGTCTCGTCAAAGGCGCAACAATTCAAGCCAAAAACCTCGGCCGCGATATTACACAAGCAATTCGCAGCATTTTCGGCGGCGAGCTTATCGCCTACACCGATTTAATGAATCAGTCACGTGAAACGGCAATTCAGAGAATGATTGAAGATGCCGAAAAACTCGGCGCCGACGCGATTGTGAATGTCAGGTTTTCAACGGCGTCGATTATGAAGGGCGCTTCTGAAGTTTTTGCTTACGGGACGGCTGTGAAGTTTAAGTGAAAAAATAAAATCAGCTGTTTTTTATTTCATTCCATATGAATCGTATTTGGAAGCCAATAAGAATTATAAAAACGATAAGTAATAAAATGAATAAGAGTGTGCCAAACGACTCCAAGTTTTCGAATGGATTCACAGCATAACCTCAACATAAAAGATATAAAAAAAAGAAAGCCCCGTGCGTGATTTGAACACGCGACCTGCTGATTACAAGTCAGCCGCTATACCACTAAGCCAACGAGGCGCTTTGAAGCATCCATACATACAATTCATAATTAATAAATTTTATGGAAGAAACTGACAAAATGGTATGCTTTTTTAAAGGATAAAACCGATTTGATTTAAATAAAAAGTAAAAAACGTGAAATATGAAATAAAAAAGTTTTACTTTGGGAAAATCATGCGGCAAAAAATATCAGCGGTCGGAAAAAAACTTGTCGAATCAGGGCTTGTGGAAGCCAATTTCGGAAACATCAGTGTTCGATCAAGCTCCGGAAATTCATTCATCATCACAAAAACGGGAACGGCACTGGACGAAATAGATTCAGACGGCGTTATCGAAATTCCGATTGATAATGATGAAACCGACACGCTTGTGGAGCCGGTAATTGCCGCAGCAACTGCTGAAGCAGATGCCGCGCCAATTATCTCGGCTGCGGCCTCGATAATTGCCGCAGCAATTGAAAAAGCAGCTTCGTCAGAAACACCTGTTCACAGAAAAATATATCAGGAAACAAACGCGAAAGCCATTCTTCACGCACATTGTCAATATTCCGTCGTGATATCTCTTTTGGAAGACGATGCGGGCAACTGCTCTATTATTCCCGTTGACAGCGAAGGAAAACTCTTTTTGAAGGAAATTCCGATCATCAAAGGCGGTATCGGAAGCGCAGAACTTGCTGAAAACGCGGCGGCGGCATTCAAGGATGGGAAAACGAAAGGCATCATCGTTCTCGGTCACGGAACGATTGCGATCGGCGCCACATTGGAAGAAGCTTATAACATAACGGCGCAGCTGGAACACGCCGCAAAAATCAAGTATTTGTATGCCAAAGCAAAAAACTTGTTCTAAATCTGTACTTAAATTGTTTGAAATGATTTCAAGCAAAATTGTTATTTATTTATAGGTAAAGTAACAAGTATAGATGCAGGAAACGAAGAGAGGAAATATAATCAATGGCAGCTAATTCGCTCAGACCGTATGTTGCAGAGACCATCGTGGACCCGATCGCGAAAATATTCATAAAGATCGGAATCTCCCCCAACACCCTCTCAATCATATCATTTATATTTTCAATTTTTGCCGGCGTTTTTTACTACTTTGCGGGCGACAATTACTTCGGCTTTGAAGCCTCTTATTATCTCTTATTGGTTGCGGCAATTTGCGTTTTAGTTAATTCAGGGCTTGACGCGCTGGACGGCGCTGTCGCGCGTCTGCGCGGAATCGCAGGCAAAAAAGGCGACTTCTTGGATCACGTCATTGACCGCTACGCTGATGTATTCATTATCTCCGGCATCGTTTTCGGCGGCTTTTGCCCGTGGTGGATCGGATATATCGCGCTCGTCGGCGTTCTTTTAACGAGTTATCTCGGAACGCAGGCGCAGGCAATGGACATCGGCAGATATTACGGCGGAATTATGGGACGCGCCGACCGGTTGATTATCATTTTGATCGCTTCATTCTTAAGTTTCGGCTATATATTTATAAACGGCAGCGCCTCTGCATATGGAGGATTTTCATTCCTCGGCTGGGCAATGATAATTATCGCGATCGGATCGCATATCACGGCATTCCAGAGAATTTATCACATTTGGAAAGCGCTGAACAGAGAAGCCAAAGCCGCCGCAGAATCGAAAAAAGTTTAAGCCGATGAGCTGAACAAAAAATATAAACAACATTAAACATTTTTGAAAAACAATGTCTCAAAAACGCGATTTTGAATATATTGACCACGTTGCCGACATGCGGTTTATTGCATACGGGGGGTCACTTGAAGAAGTATTTAAAAACGCCGCGCTTGCAACTCTTTTTGCCATCGCCGACATTTCAGCGATTCAGCCGCAAACCGTGTTTGAAATTGAGCTTGAAACCATCAATTTGGAAAATCTGATGGTCGATTTCTTGTCGGAACTTCTGTTTTTGTTTGATGCCGAAGAAACCACCCTTGGTGTCGTTTCAGTTAAAGAGGTCGGGTCAAAAAGAGATGAAAACGGTGAAGAGATTTGGTTCATAAACGCGTCCGTTTCGGGGGAACCGATTGACGCATCCAAGCATGATTTCAAGACTGAAGTGAAAGCAATTACATACAACAAAATTCGCATCGAAAAGACAGCAAGCGGATTTGAAGCGGAAGTCGTTTTAGATTTATAAGTTCAAAAATAAGCTTAAAAACCCTTTGGGTTTTGTAATGATTGACCGCTCCTGCGGACCGGTCAAAGCTTCAAATCGCTGCTCTTAAACTCTTTGTTCTTTTTTTGACAGGCGTTAAAGCCGACAAATGTTTTAAATTAAAGAATCACTGTTATTAAATCATATTTAAATCGTAGCTTAAATTACATTTCGGGGAAAATCATGTCAAATCAAAAAAATGAAAAAAACGAATCGGATGTCACCGATTTATTAAGCCGCGTCAGCGACAACATTTGGGAGATACCAAAAAGCCACACATATGGAATGAACGTTCCGGGAAGGCTTTTTTTGTCTGAAAAATTGATGGGAACAATTGACAGAGAAACGGTCAACCAAGTCGCAAACGTTGCGATGCTTCCGGGTATTTTAGATTATTCCATGGCGATGCCCGATGTTCATCTCGGCTACGGCTTTACAATCGGCGGCGTTGCGGCTTTTGATGAGGAAGAAGGCATCATCAGCCCGGGAGGCGTCGGCTTTGACATCAATTGCGGCGTTCGCTTAATGAAAACAAATCTTCAAAAAGAAGAAGCAACCCCGCACATGAAAACGCTGACCGAAAATTTATTCAGGAAAATTCCGTCAGGCGTCGGCTCAAAAGGCGAATTCAAAGTTACTGACACGGAATTAACGGAAGCGTTTCTGAACGGCGCGCAGTGGGCGGTTGAAGCAGGATACGGAATCGAAAACGATGCGAAAAACTGTGAATCACTCGGCTTCATGGAAGGGGCAATACCTGAAAAAGTCGGAACAAAAGCCCGAAAAAGAGGACGCCCGCAGTTTGGAACGCTCGGCAGCGGAAATCACTTTTTGGAGATTCAATACATCGATAAGATTTACGACCCGGTTGCAGCTGCCGCCTATGGTTTGACAGAGGGGCAGGTAACCGTCATGATCCACTGCGGCTCCCGCGGCGCCGGTCACCAGATTTGTACCGATCACTTGCAGACATTGAACCAGGCGGTTAAAAAATACAAAATCAATGTCCCCGACATGCAGCTTGCCTGCGCACCGGCAAAATCCAAAGAAGCGCAGGATTATTTTAACGCGATGAAATGCGGCGCGAATTACGCGTGGGCGAACCGTCAAATCATTATGCATTGGACACGCGAAGTGTTTGAAAAGTTTTACGGCAAAGACACCGACGCACTCGGAATGGAACTGCTTTACGATGTCGCCCACAATATCGCCAAATATGAAACGCATGAGGTTGACGGCAAAAAACAGGACGTTTACGTTCACAGAAAAGGCGCGACGCGCGCATTCCCCGCAGGTCATCCCGAAGTGCTGCAACAGTACAGAGATGTCGGCCAGCCTGCTTTAATTCCGGGAAGTATGGGAACGCCGTCATTCATTTTAAAAGGCGGTCCGAATTCAATGTCGCTCACATTCGGCAGCGCCTGTCACGGCGCCGGTCGTGTCATGGGACGCGGGAAAGCAAAAGACAGTATGAGCGGTGAGTCAATTCGAGATGCGCTGGCAAAGCAGGGCATAACCGTCAGAGCCGAAAAAGCGTCCGTAATTGCCGAAGAAGCGCCGAGCGTTTATAAAAACAGCAGCGATGTCGTTGACGTTGTTGACAGTCTCGGAGTTGCTCAAAAAGTCGCCCGCTTGATTCCAATCGGCGTCATCAAAGGATGAAGAGACAAGCAGATGAAAAACAGATAAGAGATAAAGGAAGGGGAAAAATGCAAGTTGAAGAAATCATTCCGCGATATTATGATTCCAACGTTTACATCATCAACAAAAAAATCGTAATTGATACCGGCATGACAGAAGCCTCTGTTTTGCGGGGCATAGAAGAAGTGATGCCGATTGAAGACATTGAATTAATCATTTTAACGCACGCGCATTACGATCACAGCGGATGCGCAAACGCGCTTTTGAGCAGAAGCCATGCGAAACTGGCAATTCATGAAGCTGATGCGCCGTTTTTATCCGATGACACTTTATCGAGCGCGCTGAGCTTCGGAAGCAAAGCAGCATGTCCGCCCGCGGATATATTGTATAAAGGCGGCGAAAAAATACCGATCGGCCTGAACGAAGAAGGCATCATGGAGTATTTAGAAGTCATTCACACACCCGGACACACGGTCGGCTGCATTTGCTTGTATGAAGCAAATTCAAAAACGCTTTTTTCAGGTGACACTGTTTTTTCAGACGGCGGAATCGGCCGATCGGATTTCAGGATTTCCGAGCCTGAAAAAATGACGGTGTCCATTGATAAGCTGACGAAATTGGATGTTAAAAACTTATATCCGGGACACGGTCTCCCGACAATCGGAAACGCAAATCGTTCGATAGAATTATCAAAAATGATGTCCGCTCGAATGAATCCGTAAAATTGATGTCATTTCGGGATAAAACCTTAATAGTTGATGCCGTTTTGAATGAATCTTTAAAAATTGAAGAAGAAAAGGAATTCACAAAAAATATATAAAAAACAAAAAAGAAGAGACGGGAAAAATGGAAGAAGCAAATACAAAACCGGAGAAGAAAAACACTCGCAAAACCGGAACGCTTGGAACGGTCAGTAAAGTGAAAGTCGGAAAAGCCGACAACCGCAGAACAATTATCGGTCTTGAAAAAGAAGCCGGGAAAATGGGTGCGGACAAAGCAAAAATTGTCGTTCAAAAAGATGAAAAGAAGCACGGAGCAGAATCAAAAGGCGATAAGCCGAAAAAGACAATCGGACAATTGGGCGTCAAAAGCGCGGACATGAAAATAGCCGAACCGAAACGTTTCGAATGGAAAACGGACTCCGAAGGCAGACGCGATGATGACGGATATAAATCTGATTACAAGCGAAGCGGCAGAAGAGACGATAACAAAAGAAACGACGAGCCAAGAAGCGAAAGAAAAACAGACGGCGACCGAAGAAACAGCAGAAAC
>JAIRKA010000017.1 GCA_031260345.1 Methanosarcinales archaeon | reverse complement strand
CGGTAATTTCAGCGGTATCTGCCCGAACGCGCGCTGCCCGAAATTTCAAATGAACGGACCGTGCGGCGGTTCTAAAAACAGCAAATGCGAGGTTTCCCGCGAGAATGACTGTGTTTGGTATTTGATTGAAAAGAAAATGGATTCGATCCATTTGATTTCTGCGCTTTCGGACATTCAGATGCCGAAGAATCATAAAGTTTGAAAAGTGTGAAGAGAAGAGTGGACAGAAATGGCGCAGAAAGCAACAATTCAAAAAAACGCGGTACCTTCCGGAACAAATACGGCTTTTAAAAGTACGTTTAAAGAAAAATTAAAATCGCCGCAATTTATTGTGACCGGCGAAGTTTCACCGCCGAAAGGGATCGATTTTTCATCGGCAATTGAAAATATGAAAATGATTCAGGGTTTCGCTGACGCAATCAATGTCACCGACAATCAATGCGCAACGCTTCATATGTCTTCTCTTGCATTCGCGCGCCTGATGATTGAAAACGGCTGCTCTGATCCGATTATGCAGATGACGTGCCGCGACCGCAACAGAATCGCGCTCCAAGCTGACCTGCTCGGCGCAGCAGCATTCGGCATCCCCAATCTCCTTATTATGAGCGGCGACCATCCCAAATGCGGTGACCACCCGACAGCCAAGCCCGTTTATGATTTGGATTCGATTCAGCTTTTAAAAACCATTCGTCATTTGAAGGAAGGCCGTGACTTTTCAGGAAGCGATTTATCCGGCGTTCCCGATTTCTGTGTCGGTGTTGTTTCCAATGCCGATCCCGATGAACGCCTGCAAATTATGAAACTTGAGAAAAAATTGTCTTTTGATGTTGATTTTATTCAAACGCAGGCGATTTTTGACATTGAAAAGTTCAAAGCGTTTTTGGAAAAAATCGATACCGATGTTCCGATAATCGCCGGAATCATTCCGATTCGCTCCGTTCATATGATGCGCTACATGGACGACCACATTCCGGGAATTACAATACCGAAGGAAATTCACGAACGTATCCAAGCATCCGATGACACTGTTGCCGAAGGAATGGCGATTGCCGCTGAATTAATCAAAGAGCTCAAACCGATCTGCCGCGGGATTCATATGATGCCGGTCGGCGCGCATACGTATACCGAAAAGATCCTGAAAAAAGCACATATTCTTGAATGATTGATCAACGGGGCGTTTTTGTTTTTATTTTTCAATAAAATTCGAAGATTCGTTTTCGATTGATTTATTTGAAAAATGAGGCGGCTCGCGCGCGGCAGCAGCCGGAAGGCAGCAGCAACGCAAAAACAGATGTTCGGTTTTTTCATATTTTGTTTTTTCCGCAATTCTTTTAATGAATGGCAGGTTTTGTTATTGTTTGCTGTTGATTCAATTTATATTTGAAAATCAATTCAAATCCTGAAAGGTTCTTCCATGTCTTTACATTCTCAAAACTCAAAACCGCTTGAAATTTTCGGCTTAAAAAGTGATTTGATTCATCCCGGTGAGGATATTTTTTTAAAAATCAAAGCGGCATTTCAGAGTGCGGGTATGCTGCCGCAGGATCATGATATTCTCGTCATCGCCGAGTCGGCTCTGGCAACATCCGAGAATCGAATTGTCTGTTTGTCGGATGTTAAGCCGAGCGCGGAAGCTTTGGAATACGAAAAGCTGTATCAGATTGACGCCCGCGAAGCCGAGCTTGTCATCCGCGAATCTGATGTCATTTTCGGCGGTGTTTTCGGCGTTCTTTTAACGCTCAAAAACGGAATGCTTTGTCCGAATGCCGGCATTGACAATTCCAATGCGCCGGAAGGCTGCGTTATTCTGTATCCCGAAAGCCCGACGGAAAGCGCGAAAAAGATTGCAGAATTCATTTTTGACGAATTCGGTGTCCGTGTCGGCGTTATAATTGCAGACAGCCGAACACAGCCGCTGCGCCTCGGATGCACGGGTGTTGCGATCGGCGTTGCCGGCTTTTACGCGACCGTTGACAAACGCGGTGAAGCCGATTTATTCGGGCGGCCGCTGATTGTGACGCGCGCCGCCGTTGCCGACAATTTGGCATCTGCTGCCGAAGCGGTGATGGGTGAAAGTGACGCGAGCATTCCGTTTGCTTTGATTCGAAATGCAAACGCTGTTTTTGACACTGAAGTTTCGGGGATGATGACGATTCCGCCTGAAGAGTGTATGTACTGGGGCGTCCTTGCAAAAGGTCAGAAATAAACAATAATAAAAAAGTCATTGGAATGACAAAAGTTATTTAAAAGTAGATGTATTTTCATTCAGTCACATTTTATTATAAATTACAGGTGATAAAAATGAGTTTGGAAATTATTGACTTTACTGCCGCTTGGTGCGGCCCCTGCAAAATGCAGAAACCGATTATTGAAGAATTGGCAGTCAAATACACAAACGTTAAATTCAGTATCGTTGATGTTGATGCAAATCAGGAGTTGGCGCGCCAATACGCAGTTCATGCAATCCCGACAATTGTTGTTTTGTCAAACGGTGAACTTGTCAGCAGTTTTGTCGGCTTGACTTCAAAGGAAAAATTGGAAGTAGAGATTGAAAAGTATCTCTGATTTCTTTATTTAGTTTTTATTTTCCTGTTTCTTCTTTCTTTATTCTTCTCACGGCTCTTTTTTTAAGACTTGGCTTTTTCCTCTGTCTTTTTTCGAAGAAGCGCTTCTTTGTTCGAAGCGGCATCTTTCATTAAAAACGCTGCCCATTTTCGATTCTGTTTGTCAGAGTTTATTTCCCAAAAGAGAAGCCGGTCATAAAACCATTTTAATTCGGAAGCGGTCATTTCATCGCAATCTTTGGGGTTCGCGCCCGCTGCGTAAATCAATGCCGTTAAACCGTAAAAAATCAAACCGAGTGCATGCGTCTCAACATGAATCGTGGCGGCGGCGTGTCCGATGGCGCGTGCGGCAGCTTGGGCAGCGGGATGACCTTCGGCATCCGCTGCTGCATGATGCGCGGCATGAATCGCTTTCTTCGCTTCAGGCATTTTAATATCGCCCGCCGCCCACGCTTCGGCGATCGGAATCAAATCTCGAGGACGCGAATCATTCGGATATGCCGCTTCAAAAATATCCAAAAAGCGGGGCGTGCAGTCCAGCGCCCAAAGTACCAGAGTTCGATGATTCTGTTTTTCAATTAAAGATCGAAGCGGCTGAATACATTCACTCTCTCTTGAAAATAAGATTTTTTTCACATTTGTGCTCCGTTTTTGTTTCCGATTTTTTCGGATTTTATTTGAATTCTTCTGTTATTTATAGAGGCGGGTCTGACATTTTTTCTTGAATGAAAGTTGAAGTTGCCGTCTACTGTTTTCGTTGTTTTTATGGGTACGAATCTCAAACGTCTCCTTTCACTCGCTTCGCTCATGAAACTCGCCGTTTGAGGTGGTTGCTTTGGTTTTTCAATTATTTTTATGATTGAGTTGAAACATCGCTTTTCTTCAAAATCTAAAACAAAAAATGAACGCCTTCTTTTCATTTTTCTATCAAAGCCGTTTTTATTTTTGGGTTTTATCGGGCGTTCGGGTTTAAAGAAAAATAAAAAAGGGATGTTTCTGTTTTGTTGAATCAAATAAATGAAAATCCCATATACGACCGCAATTTCCGATTTCGTGAGCGATAGCGAACGAAAGAGGAAAATGCGGCTTATTTCCCCGAGGCAAAAATAATCTCATTTTCTGCTTTTTTCTATAATAATCTAAAAGTCAGCAGACTCTTGTTTTCGTTTCTTATGGGTGCGAATCTCAATCGGCTCCTTTCACTCGCTTACGCTCATGAAACTCGCCGATTGAGGCGGTCGTTTTGGCTTTCCCATTATTTTTCGAAAAAAAATGAAACATCAACTTTCTTCAAAATCTAAAACAAAAAACGAACGCCCTTTTTCATTTTTTCATCAAAGCCTTTTTTGTTTTAGGGGTTTATCGGGCGTTCAAGTTTAAAGAATATTAAGAAAAAGGGATGTTTCGGTTTTTCGATTATAAGAACGAAAAATCCCCTCAGAGATACGCTCCGAGTTGACCGTTCCTTCGGACCGGTCAAACATGAATTATTAAATAGGACTCTGACATTGAATACACCAATTTATGACGCGCAAAATGAAATATTCCGATTTGGAAAAATTATTTTCGATTCTTCAGTCTGAAGGCAAAGCGGACAGCTTGCATTTTTCGGATTTATCGGGCGCAAAAGGAGATGCTCAGGAACTCCTCGCCCGCATTTCTCAAATATCCGCGCTTCTCGGCTGTCAAACGGACAGCGAGCTTGAAGCGCTTTTAAGTAATGCATACCCCGTCTCTGAGACGCTTGCCGCCGCAAAATTCAATGTTGCCGATTTTAATCAATTCAAACTTCCGATTCAGGAAGTTGTCCTCGGCGCGGGCAAGAGCGAAGGCGGCAGCCGCAAGAAAACAATTACACTCGGCGGCGAAAAAACAATGCCTTACTTTTTTGACGCGCCGATGCCGAATATCAACCGCGTAACAATGGATGTTTTTGACATGCCGGTCGGGCTTGCCAAATCCGTTCGCTCCAACTACGAAGACGTTTTAGAAGATCCGGCCGCTTGGGCGAACAAGGCGGTTAATGAATTCGGCGCCGACATGATTACGATTCATTTGGTGTCAACCGACCCCGCCATTAAAGATACGCCCGCAAAGGAAGCGGCAAAAACGGTTGAGGAAATTCTCCAAGCCGTTAACGTCCCGATCGTCATCGGCGGAAGCGGCAACCCGCAAAAAGATCCGGAAGTGTTGGAAAAAGCGGCGGAGGTCGCAGAAGGGGAGCGAGTTCTGATCGCATCGGCCAATTTGAATATGGATTATAAACGAATCGGGGAAGCCGCCCGAAAGCACGGTCATGTCATTCTGTCCTGGACACAGATGGACATCAACGCGCAGAAAGAGCTCAACCGCAAGCTTTTCAGACAATGCGGCATTGCTTCCGACGGGTTGATTATGGACCCGACGACGGCCGCGCTCGGCTACGGTTTAGATTACGCTTACTCCAACATGGAACGCATTCGAATGTCAGGATTATCGGGCGATGCCGAACTTGCTTATCCGCTCTCTTCAGGAACGACAAACGCCTGGGGCGCGCGCGAATCCTGGTTGATAAATTCCCCGCAATCCCAAGATTCTGATTGGGGCGACCGCGAATACCGCGGACCGATTTGGGAAATAATTACGGGAATGACGCTTGCGCTTGCCGGAAATGATTTATTCATGATGATGCACCCGAAAGCCGTTCAATTTTTAAAAGAATTTACCGGCATGTTGGGAGGCTCGGCTGTGAAAACGGATGTATCGGAAGCCGCTGAAAACAAATCAAATTATGATGATTGGCTGACGGAGGTATACTGATGGAAAAACAGTTCAAGCAATCCAAACAAGTCAGCCCCCTTGACATTTATCCGCTCCTTCCCGAAAACTGCGAAGCGCTTTTCGGAACTTCAAGAATGGCGGTTGCGACGCAGCTTGCCGGAAAGAAATTGAAGGTCAGCGATGTTCGAAAAATTTATGAAAAGCTGCCGCCGGAATTTATTGAAAAATATGAAAAGCTCGCCGCTCTTTTAAGCCCTCGAATTCGAGAAGTTGAAATCGGCACGGGAGAAAAGAAAGTCACAATCGGCGGTGATGACGTTATGTTCCGCCATACGCTTTCGTTTTACAATAAACCGCCGATCGCCGTCGATGTTTGGGATACGATGAGTGATTCGGAATTGATTGAAAGGCTTGATAAAATAAAGTCGTTTAAAAAATTCTATGTCGGCAGCTTCCTGTATTTGGATATGGTTGCCGTTCGATCCACATCAGGAAGTCCCGAAGCATTCGGAAAAACCGTCGAAAAGATTATTTCACATTCCGATTTGCCTTTGATTTTGTGTACGAAAAACGCCGAAATCATGCGCGCAGGACTGGACGCGGCCGACGGGAAAAACCCGCTCATGTACGCCTGCGACACGAAAAACCGTAAAGAAATGACAAAGCTCGCGCTTGAATATGACGTCCCGATTGTGATAACAGCAGCTGGGGGTTTGGATGAGCTCAAAATGCTCTCAGTCACGCTTCAAAAAGACGGCATTTCAAAGATCGTGCTGGATCCCGGAACTTTCTCTTACGGGCCGGAGTTCAAAAAGACATTCCAAAACTTCATCAAACTCAGAAAAGCGGGCCTTGACGGCGACAAAGATTTGGCGTACCCGCTCATGGCACTTCCGATTGCCGCAAGAAAAAGCCGCAGCAAACCGGCATCAAATGAAAAATTGCCCTTGGAAGTTATTGCCGACTATCACGAAACAATTGCGGCATCTGCTTTGACTGTTCGCTATGCGGACATTATGATTATTCACGGACTCGGCGGACATGAATTACTTCCGATTGTTCACATAACCGACACGATTTATACGGACCCCAGAACACCATCGTCGGTTGAGCCGAAGATGTATAAAATCGGAAATCCCGATTCGACGTCACCGGTTTTATTCACGACGAACTTTGCGCTGACGTATTACACGGTCGAAAGCGATTTGGAATCGGCCAGCTTTAACGGTTATGTTTTGGCGGTCAACACGGGCGGACTCGGCGTGGAAGCGGCTGTTGCCGGCGGGCAGCTGACGGCTGACGTCATTAAGAAGGATTTTGAAGAGGCGCTGTTTAATTTTGAAGAACAGACAAATCATCAAACGCTTGTGCTGCCGGGACTGGCCGCGCGTCTGCAAAGCGATGTTGAAAAATCAATGAATGTCGCGGCGCTCGTCGGCCCGATGGATTCGGGAAGACTCGCAAAGTGGCTTGAAGAGAATTGGCCGCCGAAGAAGAAAGAATGAATTGAAAAAAACAATTAAATGCTGAAAGAAACAATTGAAAAACATGACTCAAAAAAATAAACCATCCGAAACGAAGAAAGCGTGTGCTGCGGCAATGACCATTTGCCCCGAATGCGGCAAGGAAACGGACAGGACTGTGAAAAATGTCTGTCCGGAATGTTTCGGAAAAAAATTGAACTTATTTGATCTGCCGGAAGTGCTTCACGCGCGCATCTGCCAGCGCTGCGGCGCCCATTATTACAAAAGCAAATG
>JAIRKA010000013.1 GCA_031260345.1 Methanosarcinales archaeon | reverse complement strand
CCCCCGACTGTGCCGCAGCCATACCGGGTGTAATAAAAGCCCCTGTAAAAAGCAAACTGATCATAAAAATTGTGAATAAACGTTTAGCTGTTTTCATTATATAACTCTCCTAATTATTATTTTTTTATGTAATAAAGAAATTAAAACTTATTAGTAACTTTTCACAAAAGTCGGATACACTAATAGTATATAAATTAGCAACACTTATTTGAATAACAAGTAATCTTCGATTCATCAATTATATAAGAAGAGAAATCAAAATTAAGACGGTTGACGCCTTCGACAAATTTAAAATTGCCAGTCAAATTCAGTAAAAACATTTCAGCAGAAGCACCTGCTTGACCGCGGAATTCTTGGCTGCCGACAGGCTTGAGACCTTCGCCGCCGCTGCCATCATAAGCTACAATATACCAACAAGCTATCAAGTCACCCATGCCCGTTTTCCCCCGTTTACTAATAATATATTTCTATAATTATTATTAAGAAACAATGATAAAAAATTAAAATCTATTAGTAATTTTTTTTTCTTAGAGTATGACTATTGAAATATATAAACAATAGCATTATTTGAATAAAAAATAAAATTGGATGATAATAAGCAAATTTTTTCTGAGTATATAACTTATGAAAAAATATCTATTGTTCTACAATATCATATGTTAGTATATAACATACTAAAAATTTGCAGCATCAATAAAACACGCAAAAGATGAAAAAATAAACTTTTCCAGATTTAAAAGGCATTCAGGTTCCAAGTTTTTATTTTAAAAAAGAACGACGTCTGGTTTGGCCGAACAGAAAAAAAAGAAGAAAAGAAAATTAAAAAGATCGAAATATTAAATGTTCATTCATCTCTGAGTTCGATTTCAATTTCCATCAAATCTTCCGCAACAAGAACATTTTCAAACTCTGACGCGGCATCTTCATAAACGCGCTCATCTTCATCCGTCAACCGCGGGCTGAGATGTGTCAGCACAAGTTTTCTGACGTTGTATTTCTTTGCCATAATGGCCGCGCCTTTCGCCGTCGAATGTCCGTATTCATATGCGTTTTCGGCCATGTCGGACGTGAATGTCGCTTCATGGATGACTAAATCAGCGCCTTCGGATTCGTAGAAGAAAACATCGGATTCGCGCGTGTCGCCGCTGTATGAAATCTTTCTACCGGGACGCGTCGGACCGACAACATCTTTCGAATAAACAGCGGTTCCGTCTTTTAACGTGATGTTTTCGCCGCGATGAAGTTTCGCAAAATTCGGGCCGGGCTCGACGCCGAGTTCGATTGCCTTTTCACGATTGAAGCGGCCGGGCCTTTTTTCTTCTTCGAGAACAAAACCGAGCGCCGGTCTGCTGTGGCCTCTGTCGTGGTCGGCGCGGACAGCTTTAATTGTATAGCCGTTTCGCTGAACAATGTCGCCGGGGGCGAGAATTTTCGGAATGATCGGATATTGAAGCTTATGCGTTCCGAGTTTTTCAAACGCTTCCATTATTTCAAAAAGACCGTCGGGGCCGTAGATTTCAAGTTTCTCGACGCGGTCAAAAAATCCCATTGTTTGAAGAAGACCGGGAAGTCCCAAAATGTGGTCGCCGTGATAGTGGGACAAAAAAATCGCGCTGATTTTAACGAGTCCGGTTTTTGCAAACATCATCTGCCTCTGAGACCCTTCACCGCAGTCGAAAAGCAAAAGCTCACCTTCTCTGTTGACCATAATTGCAGCCGGATTTCGTTCTTTTGAAGGCAGCGCGCCGCCCGTTCCGAGAAACGTTATTTTAAGCATGAAAAATCAAAAGGTCTTTAATTATTTAAAATAGGAGTGTCATTAAAGGTTCAAATTAATTCTGTCAAGAGGGTAAAGGATATGACAAACACAAAAGCCGCAAAAAATTCAAAAAACGAAACAAAAGAAAGCAAAAATACAAAACAAGAAACAAAAGCGAAAGCGAAATCTGCGCCGGCCGCTGAGAAAGCTGCTCCGTTCAGAAAATCAAAAGGAAATCCGGACACGGAAACACCGCGCCAAATGATAACGGAAATGCCGATTGTGAAGCGAACAATTAAACCCGTTCCGCTCTCCAAGCTGCCGAAGTTTCCGATTTCGGGAAAGCCTGACAACCGCCAAAACTTCAATGCCATTTGGGAAATTTTGCAGCAGCTTTATCCGAAACCCGAAGTCGAGCTGAACTTTGAAACCCCGTTTGAAATTCTGGCGGCAACGATTCTTTCTGCTCAATGTACCGACCGACAGGTCAACACGGCTACGAAAGTTTTGTTCAAGAAATACAGAACGATTGAGGATTACGCAAACGCTGACCCTGTCGAATTCGGAAAAGACATCTATTCAACGGGCTTTTTCAATTCTAAAACGAAGCACGTTATCGGCAGCGCCAATATGATTTTAGCAGAGTACGGCGGCATTGTTCCGGACGCGATGGCGGAACTGATAAAACTCCCCGGCGTCGGCAGAAAAACGGCAAACATCGTTTTATCCCGAGGTTTTGGAATCAATGACGGCATCGCCGTTGACACGCACGTGAAGCGCCTGACCAACAAAATCGGATTCACCGAGCAGGAAGACCCCGAAAAAATTGAACAGGATTTAATGAAGCTTTCAAGAAAAGAAGATTACGATAATTTGTCGCTGACACTCATTTTCCACGGACGGCGCGTTTGCGACGCAAAAAAGCCGAGATGTGAGGTTTGCGCGATTCAGGATATGTGTCCGTCGGCTTTTGTTTGAATTTTTGAAAAATGTAAAAAAAATAAAAAACAAAACAAAGAGGCGGAATAGGAAAACGTTTGGATTTTTTATTATGCCTCTTAAATTATTTGCTTCAATAGAAGAAGTAGAAGATACAAAAAGCAGACAAGACCATCAAACAAACCAAAAGAATTACGATGTAATGAACCAATTTAAACTCCATTTTTATCACCGCTCACTATTGGATGGATTTTTATATAATTCTTTTGATTAGATTAGATTAATTTTTGTGATTTCGATTCATTTTGAAAATATTTAAAAAATTACAAATACGGTACTCGTTTACTGCATTTGATCAATTCATCACTGAGGTATTTTGCAAAATGCAGGAATCTGAAAAACGTTCAAAAGAAGAAGCCGAAGCCGCAGCGATGATTTTAGAACACGTCAATGACTTCGGTCTTTTTTCATTTGAACGTGAAGAAAGAAGAGAAGAAAGCGCGATTGCTCAAGCCGGTCAAATGCTCATTGCGATATCCGTATTCTCTGCGGTTATTCTGATGTTGGTTCCGATTTTGATTGAGCATACGGAAATTGACCGTTTCAGAATTTATGTTTTTCTTGCAATTGTTTTAAGCTTGCTGTCCGTTTCTTTTATTTGCGCTGTTTTAGCGCAGTCGAAATATGAACAGGTCGTTTCCGCCGATATTAACCAAATATATCAAATCATTTACGAGCATTATGATGAATTTTTAGATCGTGATGATTACTTAATGTTACAAAAAAGTCTGATCGGTAAGATCCATCAATCTAAAAAGAAGCTTAATGATAAAAGGGTCAGATTGCTCTTCATATCACAAAGCATCTTGGTTTTTTCAATAATCGTCGCGAGTCTTCTGACTTTGTTGATGTATTATTAAGATTAAAAAATAGATAGAGTAGAAAAATAAATGAAGTTCAACTGCTTCATTTTACAACTCAAAAAGTCAATAAAAGATTTAGGAATTGCATTCTTCAACGATTTCTAACATTGATCGAATAGAACTAAAATCAGTAATAGGCTCTGTTTCTTCTATTGTAACTATATAATCCCATTTTGAAAAAAATATTTTTTCATTGTCCATCAAAATGAGATTAGTTCTATTAAATATATTTTCAATTTTTCCACATATAACATTTTGATTTATTAATGTAATTTTAAGAACTGGAAAATCGCCGATATATTTATCATTTATATATTTCTTCATCATTCGACCATAATCACGATATGAAAGCAATAAAAAGATTATTCCAAGAATAATTAATGTGAATACAAATAGAACAGCTAGTAATGTGTAGAATACTGTTTCACTTGAAACATTGAAATCGATAATTATCCAGTAAACTATCCAAAATATCAAAAGAGAACCTAAAGAAATGAATAAAAAAATAGCAGACAAGGTAATATTTCGTTGCCTTAAATATTTTTTTTTGATTGCTTGATCAGAGTTTACCTTTTTATTTTTATCCAAAAAAATCTTAAACTACATTTTTCGGGAAGCTCTATTACTCTCATCTTTTGTAATTATATATATGATTAGAAACTCAATTGCGATAATCAATAGATTCAGCCATATAAACAGTTCAATAGGATTCCCCTCAAAAAGCAACATTATCTTTTCAACAATTACAATATCTCCAGATATGACCAACAAAACGATCATACAAAGAAGTAAAAGAATAATATTTATAAAAACTAAAATAGGAGAAAGGATAAAAGGCCAATGAATACGACCGGCATCCCTTAGCTCTACATCTCCATACTCGTTTATACATTGATTAATAACATTACTTCTACGCAATACAT
>JAIRKA010000008.1 GCA_031260345.1 Methanosarcinales archaeon | reverse complement strand
AAAGAAGAGCCGAAAATTTCCAATTCCAAATACGCTTATTTCGATTCCGTGATGGAGAAAGAAAAATCAGAAAGCGCACCCAAAGCAGCGGAATGGCAGCCGCCGCGGGAGAGAAACGCGCCTGAGCCGTCATCCGACACTGCGCCGCCTAAGAAAAAATCCGGCATGCAGTACATCGAATTGGATTTGGATGATAAAAAATAATTTAAAATTAAAAGGATCAATTTAAAAATAAATTCAAGGCGGGCGGCCAAAATCGTCCGCCTTTTTTTGGTTTGTAGTCGTGTATACAAACGTTTTAAAACGCTTAATTTTTTTTAAATACTTAATAACATTTTCAGAAATCAAATTCTTCCGCATGAATTCTTGCCGAATTTACTTTCTGCTCTTTAAGCATGTCAATCATTGAGCCGACCATTTTCGTTGACCCGCAGATAATGAAATCAGCCGTTTCGTAATAATGCGTCATATTCATTTTTTCGAACTGTTTATGAGAAATGCGGCCATGGAGGTAACCGTCTTTTTTTTCTTTTGTAAGCAGAATATTCAGTTTAAAATTAGAAAATCTGCAGTTCAATTTATTGTAATAGTCTTCCTCAAAAACATCCTTATGCCTTGAAGCGCTCCAAAGCAGAACGATGTCTCTTTTTGAATTTGTGTCAGCCAAATAATGAATAATGCTGACCATCGGCGCAATACCGATACCGCCTGCAAGCATAACAATCGGCGTTTCTTTTTCTTCCAGCTCTTCCGAAAACAGATTTCCGTAAGGACCTTCTAATGTAACGGTGTCGCCGACCTTTAATTTTGAAATTTGATTCGTAAAATCGCCGGCTTCCTTAATGATCATCGACACATTTCTTCTGTCAAGCGGCGTTGATGACATCGTAAACGGGTGAGCCTCAAACGGCAGCGCCGTTTTAACGGGGCGGAGGAACGCGAAGTCTCCGGCGCGGTACAAAAACAGCTCGCCTTCTTTCGGTTCCATGTCAATTCTGTAGGTATCTTCCGTTAAGTTCAAAACAGCTGTCAGTTTGTATTTCGGGAGATTGAGGATATTCAGTTTGTAAACGTAATACACCAGCAAAGTTCCGGCAAAACAAATCGTGAAAACGGCGGCAAACCAAAAATTGTTTCTGACAAAGCCGAAATAGATCGCGTGAGGATAAATCAGAATAAAACCGGCAATCACCAATCTGTGAATCCAAAGACCCGTTTCGCGCTTGAATTTTGTTTCTTTTAATTTTGTAAGAGATGCTGAATATTTGACAAAAATCGTTGAAAGAACGAAAATGCCCGTTAAAACAGCCGTCAAGGCAAGAATAAATGAAGGCATTCCGGTAATAAACGCGAATGTTGTAATCGGGTCGCCCCAATTATATCTTGCATTAATGTGGTAGGCGGCGGTCAAAAGGCCGATGATCGCAAAAACGGTGTGAAGCTTGTAAAGCGACATAATGCCGATGTCTTTTTCGATTTTTCGAGGGCGTACACTCAGAAGAATAGAGTACATAAAAGCTGTAAAAGAAACGATGGATAAACCGATCGGAAGCGCATTAATCAAACCGTTTCGAAACATTCCGTTGATGTATAAAAGCCACAATAACAAAGCAGTCAGCGCAGCCCAAGAACCGACACAAAGAAAAACAAATTTCCATTTCATAGAATCACCAGAAAATTGTATACATATCTATACTCGATTTAATGTATAAATTTGATATTATATATTTTTAATAGTTGGTTTGGTCGCTAAGATCTGTTGTAAATCTCTGAGAAAAGTTAATACATAAACACGATTGACATTTTCAGCCGGTTTATTGTCATTTCAGCTCTTCTTTGTTTGAAATCTTCAATAATTTTTTATTAAATGAAACGAATTCATATGAAAACTTAAACCGTGACATAAATGGCTGTTAAAAAAATTGCATCTGACACTCTTGATTTTATTTTGGAGTCCTGCAAAGCTTCCCACCCGCGTGAGTTCGGCGCGCTTTTGGAAGCCGACGGCGACACCATCATTAATGTCATTTATCTTCCCGGAACGGATTCGACGAGCCGCAGTGTCAGTTTAAAAACATGGATGATGCCGAATATGCCGCATGCCGGCTCCGTTCACAGTCACCCGAGCGGTGCAATCCGACCTTCGGAGCAGGATTTAATCTTTTTTCGAATGAATGAAGTGAATATTATTGTCGGCAGCCCGTACACGCGCGAATCATGGAAAGCATTTAACAAAAATGGCGATTTGACATCTCTTGAAGTTGTCGATTATGAATTCAATGACGAATTTGACGACTATCTCGATGGATTTGATGATTGACTTTGATAATTAGATTTGATGATTGTTCCGGCCTGGAAATTTTGGCGATTATTTCGGCCGTTATGAAACCTTTGATGGTGATACCTGATTGAAGTTCAGGAAAAAGATATATAAGTCGATAAAAAATATGCAATTGGTAATGTTTACGGCATTATTGATGTTAAATAATGTTTACTGTTTCAAATTAAATTAAAATCTTGAGAAAAATGATCGATCTGTCCGTTATTCCGACATTCAGCGGCTGTTATATCTACCGCGACAAAGAAGATGAAATTATCTATATCGGCAAAGCGAAAAATCTTAAAAAACGAGTCTCCAGTTATTTTCAAAAACGGGATCTTGATCCGAAAACGCGTTTGCTGGTCAAACACATTCATTCCGTTGACTTCATTGTCACCGCAAATGAAGTGGAAGCGCTGATTTTGGAAAACACGCTGATTAAAAAGCACACCCCGAAGTACAATATTGATCTCAAAGACTCTGCGAGCTACGCGTTTATTCACATCAGCGGTGATGATTTCCCAAGAATCGGAATTCTCAGAAGAACGACGACTCAGGGAAAGCTTTACGGCCCGTTCGTTTCCGCCAAAGAACGCGATGAAATTTTAGATGTCGTCAAGCGGACATTCAAACTCAGATCCTGCCGCAACATGCAAAAACGCCCCTGCCTCCGCTATCACATCAGCAACTGCGCCGCACCTTGTACCGGAGCCGTTTCCAAAGAAGAGTACAAAAAAGCGATTGAAAAAGCGGACTCTGTTCTGCGCGGCAATTCTGCCGAGCTTGCCGAAAAACTCCGAAAGGAAATGGAAGAATTTTCGAAAAAGCAAGAGTTTGAAATCGCAAAAGACCTTCGGGATCAGATTTATGCACTGGACTATCTGAACAATCGCCAGAATGCCGCCCGCCACATCAATCACGACGAAGATGTCATCAATTACATCATCCGCGACGGAAAAATTTATATTATGGTTTTCAATGTGGTGAAAGGAACGCTGATCGGCAAAGAAGAGTTTTCGTTCGCGTATCATCAGAATTTCCTTGAAGAATTTTTGGTTCGCTATTATTCCGGCCACGAAACGCCGGCTGAAATCATTCTGCCGGACGCGTCCGAAATTTTGGAGGAGGAAGCTTATACATCCGTTGAAAATGTTGTTCGGGAAACGTCCGGACCAAAATCAGGAAGTGCGATTGTCGAAAACATCAGTCAATCGCTGATTGATTTCCTTTCTCAGCGTCACGGAAAAACCGTTAAAATTAAAATTCCGAAACGCGGCGATAAGAAAGATCTTTTAGAGCTTGCCGAAAAGAATATTGAAATCGCTTTCTTCAGCGCGGTTTCCAAAGTGGAAGAACTCGGCAAACGCCTGATGCTGCCTGAGCCGCCGCGCGTGATTGAATGTTTTGATATTTCTCATTTGTCGGGAACGCAGACGGTTGCTTCTATGGTTCAGTTCCGTGACGGCAAAGCGGATAAATCGAATTATCGTCGATTCAAAATCAAAACCGTTGAGGGGATCAATGACTACGCTTCTATTGCTGAAGTTGTCAGCCGCCGTTATTCCCGTTTGCTTGAAGAAGGGAAACCGCTGCCGGATTTAATTGTGATTGACGGCGGTAAAGGTCAGCTTTCATACGCCGTAGGTGAGCTCAAAAAACTCGGCATCAAAACGCCTGTTATTTCTCTTGCTGAACGCGAAGAAGAAATTTTCGTTCCGGGTCTTTCTGATCCGCTTCCGATTCAAAAGAATGAAAAAGCGTCGCTTTATCTTCAGGAAATCAGAGATGAAGCGCACCGATTTGCGATTGCGTTTAACAGGCAGCTTCGGGAAAAAACGCTGACGGATTGAAATATCAATCATACTCCGCAATGAATATCAGCTGCCTTTTGTATGGGTATCAGTCACTCTCTCTGACAGTTCATGGTAATTATATTATACCTTCGGAAATATATACCGCTTATATGCACAGATGTCTCATTCCGAACAAAGAATATGATGATCTTCATTACAGTGAAGACATCCTGGGTGATCGATTCCAAAAGCGTGTTCTGCATCTTGAGGATGGTCACGGCGGAGAAGAAATTGCAACACTTGTGCGGCGTATTGCCGACTGTCATTCTGATGAAAATCTGGACCCGTCCGTTCAAAAAGCGGTTCTTTACGTTCATGGTTTTAACGATTATTTTTTCCAAAAGGAAGCGGCATATAAATTCAATGAAAAAGGATACAACTTTTATGCGCTTGATCTTCGCAGGTGCGGCCGCTCTTACCAATCCAATCAAAAATTTAATCAAATTCACGATTTAAGAACTTATCATGAAGAAATTTTGGAGGCTTTGCAGATCATTTATTTGGAAAACAATCAGGAAGTCATTTTGTTCGGGCATTCATTGGGCGGCTTGGTTCTTACTCTTTTTGCAAAGGATTATACAAATGATGACCTGTTTGACGGTTTAATTCTCAACAGCCCGTTCTTTAATTTCAATACTCAGCTGACAAAAAAAACATTTATTTCAGCTGCTTCCATGCTGGGCTCCGGTTTTCCGAATTTTAAAATGGATTCCGCCTATCCTAAGGAATACGGCATAAGCATTCACAAAAACAATCATGGTGAATGGGACTATAATTTGGAATGGAAAAGAATGACTCCGCCGAAAATGGATTTAGGCTGGGTTCGCGCAGTCCATAAAGGACAAGAAGAAATTCGAGAGATTTTTCAGATTCATCAGCCGGTTCTTGTGATGTGCGCCGGTGAATCTTTGTTTGACTTGACGCAGAGAGAGAAGATTCATTGCTCTGATATTATTTTGAATGTCCAAGACATTTCCGCCATTTCAAGAAATATTAAAGGTGATGTCGATATTGTTCCGATTGAAGGCGGCGTTCATGATTTGCTTTTATCGAAAGAAAATGTTCGCAAAAAAGTCTATTCAACCATGTTCGGCTGGCTTTTAAAATATGATTTTCTTTAATTTTTCTTTTTGCAGCTTTTTAGGTTCTCTTTTATTATTCCGGCTTTCAGAACACAATCTATTTAGTAATTAATACTATTTAGAGAGTACAAAAAATTAAATGTCGAAACGGATTATGGATTAATCGGAATAAGGATTGCAGGATAATTCTGTCTCCATTTTATTTATATCCAAAATATTTAATTGTTCTCGTTTTTTAAATCAGGCTGGTCGCTATGAATCTTGTTCGAAAATGCAGAAAATGCGGAAATTGGATCTATATCATCGATAAAGAAATCGGTGATTCGATTAAATGCGGGCGCTGCGGAGAAGAGCATCATTTGTCAAGAACATTATCGGAAAAGGTTGTTTTGACGAGAATTTAAAAAAAATAAAAATTTTAGTCTTTTTTCTTCTTTCTGATTTTTGATAAAATCAAAGAAGTCCAAGACGGATCTCTGATGGTGACGATCGGACTCATTTTTGAATAATCAGTTCCCGTCGCTGTTTTATCTCCGGTCGGGAAATACTTTTCATCTCTTTTTTGGTTCCGCATTCAAATGCCCCCGATTTTTACCATATTTTGTAAATAAAAATAAATCATAAACATACAGGCTAAAATAATTGATACCATAAACAAAAGATGTGACAATCTTATATATTTTACTCTTTTGTCATTCATTTCCCTCTTACAAACATGAATATCATTTAATGAACTCAAATACAGATTCTCATTTTCTCCATTTTCCGTTATTTTTTCATAAGCTTTGTCAATCTCTCCTGCGCTTCCCAAATCCTAATAAGCGTATTTCCATTGGGTCATAATTGCAAATGTGAAACTCAAAATCAAGGGTGCAAATGTCACACCGAGCATCATGGTTGTTTGTTTTGAATCGAATCCGAGTTTTTCCAAAGAAACGAAAGCTAAAATAGCAACCGTGAAAATTGAAATTGAAGTCAGGATCTTTCCGGATTGATCAAAGAGATTCTGCTCCCTCTTTTCTTCAATCTTGTAAGTCAGCAGACTCAGTTCCTTTGTTTTCTCAAACAACTCTTCAGTTGAATATTTCGGCATTAGAATCAAATTCGATAATTTAAGAACTCGTTAAATAGCTTATTAAATAATTTGAAAACGATTCATTTGAAATTTATAACTTTCAATTAGATTTGAATTTTTGAAATTAAATAACACCCCTCCAACTCGTTTTTAACTCTTTCGTTTTTGAAAATTTCGGTCTTTTTATAACCTTTCAGTGCTTTTTGCCGTTCATGACAGACTTATCCGAAAATTCAATTATTGAGATTACAAAGGAGCTGAGTCTGTACTCTTATGAAATGGAAGACAAAAGAGAACAAAGTCTTTTGGATCAAGCTGGAAAAATGCTTCTGGCGATGTCTATTTTTACGGTTGCATTGCTTGCTTTTATTTCATTGGAAGCGTGCGGTTTTTCGAACAAACAGATTTTGATGATTTCGGCAGTTACGTTTTTGCCACTCGGTTTGAGTTTTCTCTTATCGATTCGTGCTCTTTGGAGGCATGCGTATTAGTCAGTTCAAACAACTGAAGAAATAAATCAAAATGTTCGAGAAATGATCTCAAAAAATATAGACCCACAAACTTATGTCTTGTATAGTCTCGGTGATATTCAAAAATGTAAAAAAGAAGAAAATGACAAAAGCGGAAAATTTATTAAACAATCTACAGTATTGTTTACTGTCTCATTTATTTTGGCATTTGTTGTTATTGTTTTTTCCTTATTGTATAATTACTTCAATATCTGATATATTTTAGTATTTCGGCAGGTGAATTAAAATGGAGCAAAAGAGTGATCCAACCAATGAAAATAAGCCCATAATTGAAGCCGGATTGGATTTTGAAGCTAACAGAGGCGTTTATTCTACTCTTCGAGATTATTCCTCCGGCGGATTTAAAGAATTTATTTACGACTTTTTTAACATTCCTTATCAAAAGAAAAAATAAATAAGAAAAACATTGTCGAACGAGAATAAATCTAGAAGCAATCCAAAAAATGAGGTTGGGATGAGTTATTCAATATGGGGTGCAATTGACCTTATTGCTTGTTTTTCATTTCGTAAAACATTAGATTTTATTATGAGTAATGTAAATCAGAATCGTTATTTCCCTTCGAAAGATTCAAAACACTGCCTCATCAGAACTTATGGACATGGGCGATTCTTTGAAAAATGAGAAGGATAAATAAAACCTTTTTATAACCTAACCCTATTTACCTTTCTATTTCAAAATCAATCAACACACTGAGAAAATAGAAAGGAGAAATTATTTTTATGACCGGCTCTGAAATTCCGAAAGAATACAATGCCGCCGAAATTGAAATTAAATGGATGAACGCTTGGGATTTATCCATGTACCATTTTGATTGGGCTGACCAGACAAGACCGCAGTACATTATTGATACGCCGCCGCCGTATCCGACCGGCAACTTCCACATCGGAAACGCGCTCAACTGGTGCTACATCGATTATGTCGCCCGTTACAAGCGCATGAGAGGATTCAACGTCATGTTCCCGCAGGGATGGGACTGCCACGGTCTGCCGACAGAAGTGAAGGTTGAAGAGACGCATCACATCACAAAAAATCAGGTACCGCGCGCGGAATTCAGAAAAATGTGCGAGGAGATGACGCATGGAAACATCATCAAAATGAGAGACACGATGAAAAGGCTCGGTTTTTCAAATGACTGGAGCAACGAATTCATCACGATGGAGCCGTCCTATTACGTTAAAACACAGCGCTCGTTTTTAAGAATGTTTGAAAAGGATTACGTGTACCATGAAGAGCATCCTGTCAACTGGTGCCCGCGCTGTGAAACGGCAATCGCGCTTGCGGAGGTTGAATACCGCGCAAATACAACAAAACTCAATTTCCTTCACTTTTCACTCTCAGGAAATGAAAGCGAAAAAGTTCACATCGCAACCACCCGTCCCGAATTGCTTTCCGCATGCGCGGCAGTTGCCGTCAATCCAAATGATACGAGATATGGAAAGTTTGTCGGAAAAGAACTCATTGTTCCGATTTTCGGGCAGCCTGTGCCGATTATCGCTGATGCCGACGTTGACCCCGAATTCGGTACCGGTGCCGTTATGATTTGTACGTTTGGTGACAAGCAGGACATTCGCTGGACAAAAACGCACAACTTGAAAGTGACAAAAGCAATCGACAGAAACGGAAAGATGACGGCCGCCGCAGGAAAGTATCAAGGCATGAGCATTTCGGAATGCAAGGCAAATATTATTGAAGATCTGCGCTGCGACGGTTTTCTTTATGAGCAGCAGGACCTTGATCAGAATGTCGGCCTCTGCTGGCGCTGTAAAACGTCGATTGAAATCCTGTCTGAAATGCAGTGGTTCGTGAAGGTGAAGCCCGAAGAAATCCTTGCCGGTGCCGACCAAATCGAATGGATTCCGGAATATATGAAAGTCCGTCTTGAAAATTGGACGAACACGATGGAATGGGACTGGTGCATTTCCAGGCAGCGCATTTTCGCAACGCCGATTCCGGTTTGGTATTGCAATCAATGCAATGAGGTGCTGATTGCTGAAGATTCATGGCTTCCGATTGACCCGACGCAGGAAAAACCGCCGATTGCCTGTCAAAAATGCGGCGCGGATGATTTCCACGGCGAAACCGATGTCTTTGACACTTGGATGGACTCGTCTCTGACACCTCTTCACGTCGCCGGATGGGACAGCGACAAAGAACTCCGTTTGCCGACGCAGCTTCGCCCGCAGGGCCACGACATTATCAGGACATGGGCGTTTTATACAATTCTCAGGTCGGAAGCGATTGAGAACCAAATTCCATGGGAAACGATTTTGATCAACGGTATGGTTCTCGGACCCGACGGCCAGAAGATGAGCAAGTCTCTCGGGAACATCATTTCCCCCGAAGACGTTCTTGTCGAACACAGCGCGGACGCTTTCCGCCAATGGGGCGCGGTCGGCGGCAGCGTGGGATCTGACGTCATGTTCCGATGGAACGATGTCGTTTCCGCTTCAAGACTTATTCAGAAAATGTGGAATATCTACCGCTTCTCACTTTCCAACATGGGTGATTTCGGCGAAAAAGATGCCGCATCGTTTGATGTGTCCAAACTGAGGCAAATTGATTACTGGCTTCTCTCAAAGCTCAACGGTTTGATTGATGAAGTCACCAGCGCGATGGACGCTTATCAGTTTGACGACGCGTTTAAGGCGATTCGTGTTTTTGCTTGGGATGTTTTGGCAGACAACTACATTGAACTCGTTAAAGGCCGTTTGTACGGCAGCGACACCGACGGCAAAAATGCTGCCAGATTCACGCTCTTTACGACTGTCTCCGCGCTGACAAAGCTGTTGGCACCGTTTACACCGTTTTTGGCCGAAGAAATGTATTCCCGAATCGGTGAGGGAAGCGTTCACCAACAAAATTGGCCCGCAAAGGTTGACGGCCTTCCTATGGATGCTGAAAAACAGGGTGAGTTGATCAAGGGCATTACAAGCGCAATCCGCTGCTACAAGTCGGACAATAAAATGGCGCTCAACGCACC
>JAIRKA010000082.1 GCA_031260345.1 Methanosarcinales archaeon | reverse complement strand
ATGATAACGCTGTCCGGAATAAAACGGCTCCACAAATAAGCGATGGCTTCGCCCGAAAACGGATAAGCAATGAGAGCGCCAATAATCAGCGCTGCGCCGGCAATAATAATGCGTTTACGCAGTTCCTTGAGGTGACCGACGACATGCTCTTCGTAATCGTCTTCCGGACGTTTTTTCCCGGAATCGGAGAGCGGCATCAAAATCTCGGGAGCGGGAGATTCGGTTTGTGACGCAGCGTCGGTTTTAGAAGTCATGTGATTCTCTCAAATGGAAATGAAATTTATATTTTGAATTTTCGTAAATTAAAACAATGTAACATTTAAACATAACCATTCATGAATAAGAATATAAACGAAAATTGAAAAGGCGATTTTTAATGAAAAACAGAAAAAATACGAAGCTTCAATTTTCAAACATTTAAATGAAAAATGGTGCAAGTCGCGCGCGGCGAAAGCCGCAAAAAATCGCTTCGCGATTTTTCAGCAAGCACCTCCAGCCAACTGCAAACAAACACCGCCCTCCAATCGACGGCGCAGCCATTAAACGCGCAGCGTTTCACAAACACCTCCCTCCCCCCGCCACTGAAATTTTGTGACCGAAGGGAGCAAAATTTTGGCACAAGATATTTATTTATCGCCATTATTCAGAATCACGTAAGCTTTAAAAAATCGGGATTGTGATATTATCGTTGAGCTGTCGGAAGGAATTCGGATCTTTCTCAAATTTATAGAATCTATAAAAAAGAAACTTCTGATCATTTTTGCCATATTCTTAATTGTCGCCGTTATTGCTTATCCGGCAACGGACTATATCATTAGCGATGCCGTTGAGCGCAGCCTGCCGCACAACGTCAGAAATCCCGGTGTTGAAGACAGTTTTGATCAGCTTCTCGTTATTTTTGACGGTCCGTTCGCTGTCAATGACTTGGACATGAATGCTTTGCTTGAAGACGATGATATAAAAATACTGATTTATTCACCCGCGGTCAGCATAGCGGATGCGAAAGATGCCGTTTATGATACCATCATTTCCGGAACGGAAAAGAAATCTATCTTGGACATTCTTTCACTTTATATTCTTGGTGAAAGCGATATGAATTTCAGCATGGTTTTGGACGCCGTGATGCAAGGCGGAACGGAAAGGCTGACACTTGAAGATTTACCGGACACATCCGAAGTTATCATTTTCCAAACGATTCCGTACGAAGAAAAAGTTGTCAATACAGATGCGATTGATATAGCAGGGACTGAATTTGAAAACATAACGGGCCGCAAGCCGCTGTTTACAGTCGTGCACATTGAAAAAGATGAAAAAGGCAGTTCAAACAGGCCGATTGTCGTTTATACAAAACCGCTGGAAGTCCCGCTCTTAAAATTAAAAATGTCAATTATTATTGCGTTTATCGCCACTCTGCCGTTTTTATTCTATATTGCCGGCAAAGAAGTCACAAAGTATGTCGATGTGAAAAAGCTGAAACTTTCGGAGCGGATGCCGTTTAAAAAGAAATGGCCGATATTGATTGTTTTAGTCATGTTTATCTCATTCGTCCTTGGCGCGCTGTTTTCATATTTTTTCATGTCGCCGCTGTTCATTCAGCTCCTTTATCTCAGCGCAGCCGCGTCAGGCGCACAGGCGACCTATTCGATATACGAATTCGTCAGTTTTATTGCCATGCTGTCACTGATTTTCGGATTTACTTTTGAGCTTCCGCTCGTTATTTTCCTTCTCAACCGCCTCGGATTGGTTCAAAAAAGAATGCTGACAAAATACAGAAGACACGCTTATGTGATGTTCTTCATATTGGCGGCTCTTATTACGCCGCCCGATGTCTTCAGCCTGATTATCGTCGCGATCCCGATGATTATCTTCTATGAATTCAGCATTCTGATCGTTAAAATATTCGGAAGGAAGGACCCGCCCGCGGGAACAAGGTTAGTCTGACCATTCATCCGATGATGAAAAATAGAAACTGAAAAATTAAAAATAGAAATTAAATCAAAATGAAAAACAATAAGCGAATTTGCTGCTTCTGTTACTTTATTCGTTTATTGCTTCAACAATTATTTCGCCGAATTCCGCCGAGCACTCCGGCCCATTTCCGGTAACGATTTTTCCGTCTTTGACAACAGCAATGTCCTTTAAGTCGACGCCTGCCTTTTTCATTTCATCGATTGCGGTTTCATCCGGAAAGATGCAAGCAGCTTTTCCACCCAAGAGTCCGGCTTTCGCAAGAACAACGGGTGAAATACAAATGCCTGAGACAACTTTTCCTTTTACAAACGCGTCATTTAAAAGTGCATGCAATTTCGGGTTGTCCCAAAGAAAAGCTTTGGAACCGCCGCCGCCGGAAATAGCGATTGCGTCGTAGTCATCAGCCGATGCATCATCAATTAAAATATCGACAACGACGTCGCCGCCCTTAACACCGGCTGCTTTGCCGAGACGGGTGGAGCCGACAACGACCTGATACCCTGCCGTTTCAAAAACAGCGCGCGGCTCAAAGAACTCTTCATCTCTGAAACGTTCGGGGGCGACAACCATTAAAATTTTCTTTGTTTTCACTTTGATTCACCTCTTAAATTGAAAGACTCACTTTTAATTGAAAAATTCATAATTAAGTTTTGTAAAACTTATTTTTTCGTTCCAATCATTACGCCCATCTGCGACGGCAAAATTTTTCCGATTGAAGAAACGATTCCGGGGCCGTCTGTTTTTTCTTTACAGACAATAACGCATTCCGTCAAGCCGATCTTTTCAACACCGTAAACATCGCGTCCGTGTCCTTTCTTTTGAAGCGCCGCTTTGACTTGAGAACGCGTCGCGCCGTTTACAAAAATGCGATCGGTTGAAGTCTTTTTCCATGACCACCACAAGTCAATCTGTTCTTTCGTAAAAGCCGCCGTTTCGACTGAATCGGCAACGGTGACGGTAACAGGCAAATAAGGAATCATGCCGAAACGGGCTGCAATTTGGCCGGCGCTGCCTGCTCCAAGCTGTTCAAGAGAATCAGCCGCAATCGGAAGCTCAAAACCGATATTGACCAAAATTTGGTCCGGTTCGATTTTTTGAATGAAACCTTTGTACGACGTATCCGTTTCAATTTCTTTTTTGCTGAAGGCTTTTCCAAACTCCCGATAAAGCAGATTTGCGCAAACTTCGGCGTCTTCGCCTTCTAAGGAAACAGAGAAACGCTTCTTTTGAACGGTGACATCAAAAGAGACATCAAGGTCGCCGAATTCGGAATTTGCGAATGCTTTGAAAGAGTGAATCGCATTCGCTTCAGAAACGTAAACAGGCTGCAATAATTCGATTTTCATAACCATAAGAATCAATTCAAACTTTAATAACAAAATACAATGCAGAAATACAGTACCGAGAAATAAAAAGATTGTGTTGCCGCTGTTACCTTACAGTTTTGCGATTTTTACTGCATTATCAGTTTGCGTTCTGCCGAGCAGCAGCCGTCCGCGCGCGAGCTGCTACCGACTTTCCAAAAATATTAAAACCGAATATCATTCTTTTATGATTCAATATCAAAATCGGGGGTAGGGTTAATAATAAGAAAAAAAGCAAAAGAAAATATATATCAATCTGAAATTGAAAAATCAATTCCGGATTGATAGATTAAAGTTTGAAATGAGATTATCTGACATTCACTGTCAAAACCGAAGGCGTATCTCCGTAGGGTTCACCGGTGTAAGCATTGAGTAATTCAATTCTATAGGTACCCGGTTGGTTGAATGTCAAGGCTGCACGGCGATTCATATCGAGTGTGAAGTCTTCAAACGCATTGTTTTCAGAGTGGTAAAGGTGTCTGAAAGCTCTGGATTCGGCGTTTCTGAATCCGATGGTGTCACCCGTGCTGATGTTCAAAGTTGATTGCGGGAATCTCTGGTTACTGATTTGAACGAGAATGGGAGTTGAAGGACCTTGATCTCCGAGAGTGACCGTAACTGAACCGGCAGGCGGTGTGGTTGTGTTGTTTCCGGGCGGTGTGGTTGTGTTGTTTTCCGGCGGGGTTGTATTGTTTTCAGGCGGAGTTGTGTTGTTTCCGGGCGGTGTGGTGTTGTTTGTCGTGTTGTTGTCGGCATCGCCGCCGCCGAGGCAGCCTGATAAGCTGACCGCTGCGAAAAGCAAAACCAAAACAGCAAGAATCATTAATGCTTTAGATTTAACCATTTTGTTCCCTCTTTGAGATTGGATAAAATTTGTAACAGATAAAAGCAAACAATTCGTTGAATTCTATTCATTCTGCTGAAATTTAGCTCTCAAGCTCTTAAAGGGAATAAGAGTCTTAGAATAATATAGAGTCAATAAATTGAAAGTTGACAAATAAAAGATACTAAAATATATAAACGTTCTCTGAAAAAATGAACAGTTTCAAAACAGACAGACATGATGACAATAAAAATTAAAAAGATTCAAAGATTAAAATAAATAATAAATAATCGTTGAAAGGAACAACCATCAAAAGGAAGAAATATTGAAAAGGAAAAAGCATTGAAAGAAGGATTTATTGAAAAAAACATTGAAACGAATAATCATTGTCTTTTCAAAATTTCCAAGCAAGCTTCAACGGACGCGTTTGTTTTAAACGAGGTTCCCGAAAAATGTGTCCGCGTCGCGATATATCCGGCTTTTCTTAAGCCTTCCAAAAACGGCTCCATCGGCGGCGCTGAAATCTTGAGCATTTCGCAAAGCAAATGCTGATCATAGAAAAACGGAATATCCGCTTCATCACGACAGACGGTCAGCAATTTAACGGCTTCTCCTTTTTTATTCAACGGCAAAGCTTCGAGTTCGGAAATCACTTCATTGCAGAAATCAACGTCTTTAAAAGCGCCCAGCCAAAGCGGTCCTGACATTTTTCTTTTGCCGCTGCATACGGGACATTCTTCATTCATGAAAACAGCGAGGCCGTTTTTCGTTTCCGAATTTCTGCATTGGGGACACCAGGCAATAAAACCGAGTTCTTTCAAAGTTTTGTCGGCATGACCCGCGCCGTTTAGGATTTCAGCGTAAACTCGAACATAATGGCGCGTCGCATGTGAGAAAAGCGGCCGGATTCCTTTATCAAATTTGGATGCGGCTCTTGCGATACTGCTGATTAAAATGCGCAGTCCCATTTCGCTGTGAAACTCATTGTTCAGTGGAACGGCGGCGTATTTACGCATCCCGGATTTCAGGTGAGCGCCGCAGAGTGGGGCTGTGTCGGTTGCCGTCACGCCTAAAAAAAAAGAAGCGGAAGCGACCGCCGAATCCAAAAACGGAGCGGGCGTCCCGAAAGGATCAATGTCAACGATTGCGAAATTCCGCCCGCGAAGAAGCTTGTCGGCGCCCATGCAAGTCGCCGCAGCGCTTTCTGAAAGACCGTTATGCTCGATATTTTTTTGAATCAAAGCAGCAGCTTCTTCTTTCCAATCGTTGAGAACGGCGGAGATGCCGGCTTCCTTAGCAACGCGAAGGCCGCGGATTCCGGAAGCGGAAAATGCATCGGCATAAGTGATTTGAGATTTATCAAATCCTTTTCGCTCAGCCAGCTTTCTCGCATAAATAGAAGTAACAGCCACGTTTATATCACGGTTCATTTCCATTGCGGGATTGTAAAAAACGGAAGCGGACGCTAAAGGAACATCCGGATCGTTATCTTCCGGAGCATAAACTTCTGTTTGTCCTTCTTTGACTAAGCGATACATGGTTTTTTCAGAGCCTGAAAATTTTTAGCTTTTAAAATTCTGATTTTTAATCTTTCAAAGTCTTAATCTTCAAAGATCTTTTCAACGAACCATTCCGGATCGAATTTCAGCAAATCCTCGTATCCTTGACCGACGCCGAAAAACAGAATCGGCCTCTGAGTGATATAGGCAATTGAAATTGCGGCGCCGCCTTTGGAGTCGGCGTCCAGTTTGGTGAGAATCGTTCCGCTGATCGGGACCATATCGTTAAACTGGGAAGCGCGCAAAACGGCATCGTTTCCTGCGGTGGCTTCGTCTACGAAAAGAATGAGGTCGGGCGTGCTGACGCGGCAAATTTTCTCAAGCTGCGCCATCAAATTGACGTTTGTGTGCATTCTGCCGGCTGTATCGGAAAGCAGAACGTTGGATTTGTGCGCTTTCGAATATTGGAGCGCGTCATAGATGACGGCGGCCGGATCGGATCCTTCTTGATGCTTAATGACTTTAATTCCCAAGCGATCGGCATGAATTTGAATTTGGTCAATCGCGCCGGCTCGGAACGTATCGCCTGCCGCGATTGTAACGGAATAACCGTTCTTTTGAAGACGATTTGCGATTTTTGCAATGCTCGTTGTCTTTCCGGTCCCGTTAATGCCGACAAAAGCGATGTGAACGGTTTGTCCGCGGCGCTGTTCCAAAAACGCGTCGAAATCAAAAACGTTGGCGGACATGACTTCCAAAATCGCTTTTTTCAGCGCGTCTTCAACAATGCTTCCCGTGTTCTTTCCGATGCGCTTGCGTGTTCCGCTGAGCTGCTCGCGGACGGACGCGACAATCGCTTCTGTCACGGAAAGTGCCAAATCGCTTTCAAGAAGCGCGATTTCAAGCTCCATGAGCGGTCTTTCAAGGTCGCCTTCATCTAAGATGACTTCACGGTCAAAGATGAGCGCTTTCGCTTTTCCGAAGAAGCCGGCCTTTTCCTTTTTCGGCTCGGCAGGCGCAGACGAAGCAGACGTTTCGGGCGCTTCAGGCACTTCGGAAGCAAAAGGCGGCGCTTCTTTTTCAATCGTTCCTTCAATGGCAACTTCAATATCACTGCCGATTTTTTCATCGGATTCAACGGCTCGAACCGATTCGATTGCCTTTTCTTCCAAAGCTGCAGCAATGATTTCGGCAGCCGTTTCAGCCTCAGATGCACTCATGCCGCCTTCGGCGTCTGTTTCAATTATCACTTCTTCTTCAACAATGATTTCGGGTTCTTCAAGTGCAACGGCTTTTTCCTCAACCGTTTTATCCAAAGATTTTGTGAAGCCGGCCAGTTTTTCTTTTAATTTTTTGAACAAAAAATAATCTCCTGAGATTGATTTAGTAAATCATTTATATTGAAAGTAAAGAGGAAACGGATATAAATAAATGTCAGGTTGAGAAACAAACGAATGCTCAAAAAAGAAACAGATGCGTGCGGAAACAAATGCCCGTTTCGAACGCGTTCTTTCTTGCAACTGTTTTTTTAAATTGGGTTGCTTCCCTCGTTTCTGCGTGCATCTGCTCTTTTTTATCGTATCCGTTCGCTTACGCGAACGTGCCGCTGTTACTTTCGGGTTTGCGCTTGCTGCTGCCCTCGGGTTGCGTCCCGCCGCCCACGCGCGAGCCGCATAATTTTTTCAAAAAATAAACAAAAAGACAAGCCTCGATTTTATCGAACATTTAATTTTAAAGCAACCCGTCAGGATCTTCCAAACAAAAAGAAGCCGCATCATACTGCCGGACTTTGCTTAGAATGAAAGCGCCGACTTCTTTTGTCGAATATTTGCCGCTGAGATCGGGTGTTACAATTTTATCATGAATTGCGGCTGATACAGCGCGGTTAATCAAACCCGCTTCCCTTTTCTTCCCCCTCCGATCAAACATCATTTTCAAACTGAGAATCGCAGCGATCGGATTTGCGATTCCTTTTCCAGCAATATCGGGAGCGCTGCCGTGAACCGGCTCAAAAAAGGCTTGCTTATCACCGATGTTCGCGCTCGGCGCAAGGCCGATGCTTCCAAGAAGAATAGCGCCCAAATCACTTAAAATGTCGCCGAAAAGATTTGTCGTGACGACGACGTCATATTTTTCGGGACTCATGATCAAATCGTAAGCAAAAAAATCCACCAATTTATCGGAAACATTCACACCCTTGGATTCAGCAACCTGTTTGCAGGTATCTAAAAACAATTTATCGGATTTTAAAACATTGGATTTATGAACAACGGTTAAACTGTTTTTGCGCTCCGCCGCCAAATCCGATGCAATCGCGGCAATTCTTTCGGACGCTTTTTTGGTAACAACGCGCAGCGTCGTTGATTTTTCATCGCCGATTTCTTCAATTCCCGAATAAAGACCTTCCGAATTTTCGCGGACAATAACAATGTTCACATCCGCTTCTTTTCGATCTTTTATTTTTAAAAGCTTGTAAACCCCGGGAACCGGAAGAATCGGGCGGATATTTGCGTAGAGGTCCAATTCTTTGCGGATTCTTAAAAGAACGCTTTTGTAAGACGGATCATTCACGGTTGTAATCGCGCCAAACAGTATCAAATCGCACGATTTTAGAAGAGTGATGTCTTCATCAGTAATAGCAGATCCCGTTCGTTCCCATTTTCCGAGACCGACTTCAACCGGAACCTTTTCAACGCCCCAATGATATGTTTCATTGAAGTAATCCAAAATAGAAACCGCTTCCGGAATGACCTCTTTTCCGATGCCGTCGCCCTCGATAATTGCTGTCCTCATAATTATTCCGCCGATTCATTTAAAAAGATAAAAAAATAAAAAAGATAAAATTCAATCATTCACAGGCTCAATTGAATTTAAAGCGTTTTGTTTCCTGCGGTGCGCAACAAGCCCGCCGTCATTTAATATTTCCAGTAAAAAGTCGGGCAGTTTTCCCGTCGGATATTCACGAATATTTTCGGGGCTTCCTTGCGGAGAAACGTGAATGAGACTGCTTTCCAAATCAACTTCCACAATGTCGCCGTCTTCGGCCTCAACATCCGCTTCGATAATCAAAAGCCCGACATTAATCGCGTTTCTGAAAAAGATGCGGGCGAAATACTTGGCGATAATGCAAGAAACGCCGGCATATTTCAATGCAAGCGGCGCCTGCTCGCGGGAAGAACCACAGCCGAAGTTATCGCCGGCGACGATGATATCCCCCTTTTGAACATTTTTTGAAAAATCGGGATCAATGCCTTCCATTGCGTGATCGGCAAACACCTGCATATCTGTTGTTCGAAGATACTTTCCCGGAATAATCACATCGGTATCAATGTTGTCTCCGAATTTCCAGACCTTACCTTTGAATTTCTTATCCATAAAACCACAAAACCATTTTTGAAAATAATTCAATTTACTCAATCGTTTGTTCAACAGTATTGAATCATAAAAATCTTTTCCAAAAATTTTGTTCGCTTCGCTTGCAAAATTTCAGGCGGGGGAGGGGAGTGTTTGCTGAAAAATCGATTCGCGATTTGACCGGTCCGCAGGAGCGGGCAAACATGGAGCGCAGCTCCAATGTTTTTGGCAGCGGGCGCCGCGAGCGATCTTCTCCGCTATTCATTTTAATTGTTCGAAAATGACGTCGCATTTTTTATTATTGATAAAAAGAGAAACGAAAAAAGAAAAATAAGAAAAAGAGAAAGAATGTCTTTCTCATGAAATTAAAACATTAAAAATTCTTTAAACTTCTTTCCGATAAAGCGTCTGCCCTGTCACTGATATGTAGAATCGAGTCGTCCATACCGTTACGGCAACAGCAAAAACTAAACTGAAAACCATTGCGATAACGATGAGAGCAATGTAGAGAATCAATCCCAGCCAGTAATTGGTGAACATCAGCGCCGCAGCAATAATTGATAACGGTAGCATTACCAC
>JAIRKA010000015.1 GCA_031260345.1 Methanosarcinales archaeon | reverse complement strand
AAGAGTCGGCCCCGATGTTCCGATTATCGCCGGTATGGAAGGCCCGATCACACTCGCGTCCGACCTCGTCAGCGTTAAATCTTACATGAAATGGTCCATCAAAAACCCCGAAGCACTCGCAAAAGCAAACGCATTCGCAAACGAAGCTGCTATCGAATACGCAAACATGATGGTTGAAGCAGGCGCAGACGTTATCTGTATCGCTGACCCCGTTGCCTCCCCCGACTTGATGAGCCCGCAGGACTTCCACGAAAAACTCCAGGGTACAATCACAGAATTCGCCGACAGAGTCAACGCACCCGTTGTTCTCCACGTCTGCGGTGATGTGACAGCAATCGTCAACTACATGGCAGACTGCCACGGCAAAGCGCTCAGTGTTGAAGAAAAAGTCAAAGACGTCAAAGGCGCTGTTGAATTGACCAAAGGCCGCGCAGTTATTGCCGGTAACGTTTCAAGCCCCTTCGTTCTTTTGAGCGGCGATGAAGCAAAAATTACAGAAGCTGTTAACGCTGTCCTTTCCGAAGGTGTTGCAATTCTTGCACCCGGCTGCGGTATCGCGCCGATGACACCCACAGCAAACATTAAAGCAATGGTTGCAGCAAGAAACAAATTCTACCAGTAATTTGTTTACTTTTAATTAAAAAAGAGAAAAGGCTGTTTGCCTTTTCTAAAATCCTTTTTTTTGTTTTTTTAAATCAGCGTGAGCTTTGTTTTGAAGCGATATAATTTGTAAATTCAGTTGTTGACATTTTATCAACAACTATCGACGCTTTTCGTTTTCAACCGGTTACAATTTGCAACCAGTTGATTTCTTTCCGTCAAAGCACAATCAGCTTCTTCGATTCATCTTTCAAAATCTGCTTTTCAAACACCAATTTTTCAGCCGATAAAAAAACGCTCATAGACTGATCAACGATTTCGACAACCTTTTCTTTTTTAACGTTCGTGACAGCCGCCAAAAAGCGCAGCTCATAATGCCCGTTGTTTTCAGTCTTTTCCTGCTTGATGTATTCCGCTTCAATCTTTCTGTCATCGGCGCCCGCCGTTTGACTGACTTTGACAAACGTATCATCGACTTTTATGGCCATTTTAATGTGGCCGACAAAAGAACGATTGATTTCATAGATTTCCATTCCGACGGCATTGATAATATTTTCAAGTAAAGTGCCGGCGTCTTTGACGGTCAGCTCGCCTGTCAAATTGTAAATTCCCGAATATCTGGTCACGTTTGAAATTTCAACCGAATTCAATTTTTCCGTTACTTTCGATTTCACATCATCCCGCGTGTCAATCCTGCTGACAATTTCATCGCCTTCGCGTACGATCAATTCATAAATTTTGTCAATTGCCGCGTCATCATTGACCGCTGACATCCGCATTGTGTACGCGTCCGGATTCATTTCTTTCAAAAACGCTTCAATCTCTTCGATCTTTTCTTCATCGACGAGGTCAATTTTATTGATTCCGATGATTTCCGCTTCAGTTAATTGATGTTCCATGAATTTCGGAATCTGTTCCATTTCCGCCTTAAATCTGGAAGCGTCAATGAGCGTTACGACAGGCGCAAACGACATCATCACGTTCATATTCAAAAGCTCATCTCGAATCTGGCTCGGAAAAGACAAGCCGGTCGGCTCCATAATTAAAATGTCGGGATTGTGAATGTCAGCGATTTCGGAAACCGTAATTCTAAGATTAATCACAAGAGAACAGCAAATGCATCCGTTCGTTAACTCTTTTGAAGGAATCCCTGCCGTCTCAAGCGTTGTGCCGTCAATACCGATTTCGCCGACTTCATTGACAATCAAAGCGACTTTTTTGCCGTCAGCAATCAGTCTGTCAATAAGTTTTAAAACAGTTGTCGTTTTGCCGCTTCCCAAAAATCCACCGATTAAAAAAACTCTCATATTTTTGTCTCTATAATGCTTTTAATGAATATTTTAGAACCACTTTAAAACCACATTTGATATTATTAATACACACACATCTCAAATCAATGAAACCAAATCGTAAAGCGCCGCTTTCGGGTCTTTCGCCTTCACGATTCCGGACGCCAGCAAAACGCCGACCGCGCCGAGTTCAATTGCCGCTTTCAAATCTTCGCCCTTTGAAATGCCTGCGCCGCAAAGCACTTTGACGTTTGGATTAATCTTTTTCACAGCGTCAACGGATCCCGTAATGATTTCCGGATTTGCTTTTGACACGGGAATGCCTGAGCCGATCAATTCCGGCGGTTCAATCGCGACATATTCAGGGCCGATGGCCGCCGCCGCCGCTGTTGTTGCGATGTTGTTCGTGCAGATAACGCTCGTCATTTTGTTCTGCTTGAGAACAACGGCAGCCGCTTCAATATCCGCGAGCGTCATTCTGCGCTCGGAATGATTAATCAGACTGCCGACAGCTCCTGCTTCCAAAATCGCTTTCACGTAGATTTTTCCGGTATGGCTTCCCGGTCCCGCACCGTCAATATGCTGAGAATAAACGGGAACGTCAACGGCGGAAGCAACCCGGTAAATGTCGGGAATCTGCGGCGCGATTGCGATATTAACGCCCGCGCTTTCTGAAACATCGCGGCAGGCTTCCGCCAATTTAATTGCGTTTCGCGCCGTTCCTTCATCGAAAGTTTTGCAGTTGAGAAGAATAAAAACAGACATAGTTTCACCAACTTATATTGGTGAAACAAGGTTCTGATAGATTAATAATTTGCCGCAAAAAAAGAAAAAAAGGGAATTGACTTTTCGATCCCGAATTCAAAAAAATAAAAACCAGCGGCAGTTTCATTTAAGCGACTGCCGCCCCTTATTTCCCGTCACCTTAATTAAAAAATGACTTTATTTTTTGCTTCAATTTTTTAAATTTGAATTGCAAATAGGGAATCGCCGGCGTTCTTGTTTTCTTTATATGAGTCTCTTTTTCAAACGTCAATTTTTTAGCCGTCAAAAAAATGTTCATGGATTGGTCAACGATTTCGACAACCTTGTCTTTGGGGACATTCGTTGCAGATGCCAAAAAGCGAAGTTCGTATTTTCCGTTGTTTTCCGTCATCTCTTGCTTGATGTATTCAGCTTCGACTTTTCTGTCATCGGTGCCTGCCGTTTGACTGACTTTAACAAACGTATCATCGACTTTTATCGCCATTTTAATGTGACCGACAAAAGAAGGATTTATTTTTGAAATTTCCATTCCAACGGCGCCGACAAGATTCTCAAGCAAAGTGCCGGCGCTTTTAACGGTGAGCTTGCCGGAGACATTGTATATTCCCGAATATCGGGTGACATTTGAAATTTCAATCGAATTCAATTTCTCCGTCACTTTCGACTTCGGTCTGCCCTCCGTGTCAATTCTGCTGATAAATTCCTCGCCTTCGCGTATGATCATTTTATAAATTTTGTCAACCGCCGCGTCATCCGTTGTCGCAGACATGCGCATTGTGTATGCATCAGGATACTTCTCTTTCAAAAGCGATTCAATGCTTTTGATTTGCTCTTCAGTGACGAGATCAATTTTATTGATCGCGATAATTTCTGATTCGTTCAATTGAGATTCAATGAAGTTTGGAATCTGATCCATTTCTCTTATAAATCTGGAAGCGTCGATGAGCGTCACAACCGGCGCAAACGACATCATCACATTCATACCCAAAAGCTCATCTCGAATCTGGTTCGGAAAAGACAGACCGGTCGGCTCAATAATTAAAATATCAGGATTGTAAATTTTAGCGATTTCGGTCACCGTATGCCTGAGATTAATCACAAGAGTACAGCAAATGCACCCGCCTGCTATTTCTTTTGAAGGTATTCCCGCAGTTTCAAGCGCTGCGCCGTCAATGCCGATTTCGCCGACTTCATTGACAATCATAGCGACTTTTTTGTCATCCGCAATCAACCTCTCAATGAGTTTTAAAACTGTTGTCGTTTTTCCGCTTCCTAAAAATCCGCCGATTAAAAAAACTCTCATATTTGTCACCACACTTTTTACACAATTACACTAACGAAATAAAATTTTGTAAGATTAATTATTTTTATTTTTTTAAATTACTAAGGCATTAAGGCTCAATCAGTATCTTCGAATCCTCTTTTTGAATTTGTTTTTCAAATGTCAATTTTTTAGACATCAAGAAAATGCCCACGGTTTGGTCAACGATTTCTGCAATTTTTTCTTTTTGAACATTCGTCACCGCTGCCAAAAAACAAAGCTCATAATTGCCTTTTACCGATTCCTCTCGGGTGATGTATTCGGTTTCAGTTTTTCTGCCATTGATATCTGCTGTTTGGCTGACTTTGATAAACGTATCATCGACTTTTATGCCCATTTCGATGCGGCCGACAAAAAAAGAATTTATTTTTGAAATCTCCAATCCAATGGCGCTGACAATATTTTCAAGTAAAGTGCCGGCGCTTTTGACGGTAAGCTCACCCGACACGCTGTAAATTTCCAAATATTTTGTGACATTTGAAATTTCAATCGAATTCGTTTCCGGAGTCACTTTTGGTCTCAGCCCGCTTTGCATGTCTATTTTGCTGACGATTTCTTCTCCGGTTCGCGTGAGCATTTCATAGATTTTGTCAATGACTGCTTCATCGTTTGCCGCTGACATTCGTATTATGTACACGTCGAGATTCATTTCTTTAAAATATGCTTCAATGCTCTCGATTTTCTTTTCATCGACAAGGTCTATTTTATTGATTCCGACAATTTCGGTTTGGCTGTATTGATGGTCTGTGAAATTCGGAATATGAGACAGTCCCGGCGTAAATTTGGAAGCGTCAACGAGCATTACAATAGGCGCAAACGACATGGCCACATCAATTGCCAAAAGTTCATCTCGAACCTGATTCGAAAGAGCCAATCCCGGCGGCTCAATAATCAAAATATCGGGATTACGGTTTTTAACGATTTCAGAAACCGTTAATCTGAGATTCGCCGCAAGCGTACAGCAGATGCATCCGTTTGTTAATTCTTTGGAAGAGATTCCCGCCTTTTTCAGCGTTGCGTCGTCAATACCGATCTCACCAACTTCATTGAGAATCAAAGCAATTTTTTTGCCATCGGCTGCCAGCCTGTCAATCAGTTTTATAATCGTTGTCGTCTTTCCGCTTCCCAAAAATCCGCCAATTTGAAACACTTTCATATTTTTTCCACAACACACTTTTAATGATTTTTTAAAGCTGCCGCTAATTTAACTTGTGTTTGCGCCGGTTCCCCCCGCCGTAAACTTTGCAGCTGAAAAATAAATACAGACATGATCACACACCAGTCTATGTCGGTTCAAAGAGGGTCTGATAGATTAAATAATTTGTCGGCTGCAAAAAAATCAAAAGAATTTTAAAATGCAATCGTATTTTTCGATTGTTTTTGAAAAACTTGTGCGGCTCGCGCGCGGACAGCAGCATCGCAAAGCAGCAAGATGCAATCAATTAAAAAATGAAATAAAAATAGAATAAAACGGATGATTGGCATCCGTTTCTTTTCTCTGCTTTGTTGGTTGAATTACAAGCGAAGCGATCAATTTTTTCAGAAATCAGTCATAATTCTGAACTGATCAATTTGAGGATTACCGATTTTTGCAATAAACTGCTCGGTGGTGCCGCGGATGTCTTTTGACCCCGTGATTGCGCGGCCGACGACCAAAATGTCAGCTTTGGCTTTGAGCGCGAGCGGAATTGTGTCAAGTCTGACACCGCCTGCAACCGCAATCATTGTTCTCGGGCTGATTTCTTTAATCGCATCAATGCTGCCCCATGCGTGTTCACTGTTTTCCACGTCAATGCCGCGGTGGAGTTCGACGACATCAGGAATCGCGCCTTTTGCAACCAATTCTTTAATCAGCGGAACCGGGTCGGGCAAGTTGAGCGTGTCAACAATCGCGTAAATACCGGTCTTGTGCGCTTCTTCAATCGCTTTGATAATTGTCGGAACGGGCGCGAGCGCGGAGACAACAACAGCGTCGCCGGCAGCGTCTGCAACCATCCTCGCTTCCAAATTGCCTGTGTCAAGCGTCTTGAGGTCGGCAACGATGAATGCGTCCGGTCTTGCTTCGCGGATCTTGGAAATCACATCCGTGCCGAAGCGTTTGATGAGCGGCGTTCCGGCTTCAATCAAAAGGTGGTCGTTCTGCGGCAGTTCTTTGACCGCTTTTAAGACAAAGTCAAGACTTGTCGTGTCAAAAGCGACTTGTAAATACGGCGGGTTGAAGAGTCTGGACACTTTGAATCCCATAATGGCGTGCGTTGATTTGTTGGATTCTTCCAAAACTTTGTCGATGCTCGGGAAGCCTTCAAGAGCTCTTTTAAGCGCCAATTTCGTGGCACCGTAATTGAATCTGTAAATCTTGCTGAAATCTTCGGCGTCGGGCGCGATAAAAACGCTGACAACAATAACAACGTCTTCGGCGATCTCTTTCGGAACAATGCCTTCTTCGACTGCGTCTGCAACCGCTTTTGCAACAGCGGATTGGGCCGGGCCGAAAATTTTCATGGTGTCAGCACCCTTTTTCAAAGTGACTTTCGGAACAATTAAAGTGGCAGGCTTGGTCGGCAGGTTCGGGCGGATGACGGACAAAAGCGGCGTGTGGCCGGCGGACATCTGAGTCATTCCCGTTGCGAACGCTTGTCCGACGGGACCGTTTTTAGAGCCGATCATTAAGTCAACGTGCGCAAGCTCCGCGCCTGTACCGATCAGAGCCTCTCCGATCTCAAAATAAGGTAATTTCGTGTCTTTTGGCATTTATATTTCTCCGAAATTCAACTTCAGAAATTAAAAAATCAAATTGAAAATCTGATAAAGTCAAATGAAATATCTGATAAAAATCTGATGATAACTCCATGAATTCATTGGATTATAATTAAGTTTTGATTAAGAGTCAAATGTAATTTAATCTTTCCATTTTTCCTGCTGTTTTTGTAATGAACGGACATCATGCCGGCAATGTTTATTCTTGGAGATTATGAATCATTGAAAGCGAACGGAAATGATGGAACAAATCCGTTCCCCATAATATGGCGCTGTGGTCATAGCTGATTAAATCATGGTTGAAGAAATATCCTTTTTTCGTGAACAATGAAAGTGAAATGATTTTATCCGTCACCATGCAGGAGGCCAGTTTGATTTCGGGGCAAACAAAAATTCTGACATTTTCGCGTTTCATGTATTTGAAATAACTTTCCGGGAACTCTTTTTCCAAACGGTCAATAACTTCTTGTGTAAAAACAAATGCGACGCTGACGCCGCGTTCCGCGATTCCAAGATAATCCGTTACGTATTCTTGCTTGAAAATGGATGAAATTTCAATTAAAGATTCAACGTTCTTCAAGCTTTTTTCAACCGGACGTGTGCGGTCAAAAATGTGCGCTTTGTCAGGGAAACACAGCTTTACGGCGCCGAGCTCTCCAATCCTGCTCAATAAATAGGCGGGAAACGCTGTCAGTTCCGCTTCGCCCCAGTATTCCGGATTTTCATCAAAAACCGAGAACATGTCTAAAATATTTCTCATTTCCCGAACTGTATATTCGCCAAGCGGTGTCAGTGAAAACACGCCGTTTTTCTCCTGAATCAGGAAGTTGCGGGTTAAAATTCGAATTTGAACCATCAGCGGACTGGATTTGGAATTGAGATAAGATTTGATGTCGTCAATCGTTTTCGGGCCTTCCATCAGGTTAAGGAGAATCTGCCTTCTTTTTCCGGAAAGGAAAAGAACATCGGAAATGGATTCATCTTTCATTTTATTTCCTCAAATTATTCCTTCAAATCTCTTTTTTATTGACGGATCGGCTTCTCAAATAGTCGTACAGTTCATTTCCCCATTGAACAGCGCTCGGTGATTCTGCCGCCAGGAAATCATAGTCTAAGTTTCCGGCGGTGGAGTACAAAACCATCAGCAAAATTTTGTCGGTCACCGTCACTTCGGCGATTTTCACATCGGCCGAACAGACATTGAGTTCGGCGCGGTCCAATTGAAGCAGGCCGTTGATTTCGGTTTTATAATCTTTGGCCATGTTGATGATGTAATCGCTGGTTGTAATCGAAACGGGCGCTCCGGCCATCAGGCGTTCGTAATAAACCGTCACGTACTCCGGCGCGTAATATGTAATGAAAGTCTTTATGGACTCAGCGTTTTTAATATGCTGCCGAATTTTCGGATTCGGCTCATAATAAATTGTGCGGAGATCGACCTCGATGATTTCGAAGTCGCCAATTTCTTGAATGCGGCTGAATAAATTTTCGGGAATTTCGCTCGTATCGTGTTCGCTCCAAAATTTCGGATTGATTCCAAGCACTTGCAAATTTTTGATAAAGGGAGATACTTTTTCGGCAACCGTTTCACCGAGGTGCGTCAACTGATAAATGCCATCGTTTTGAATAATCAGATTGTTGTCAACCAACACTTTAATTTGCGGCAGAATGGAAACGGACGTTTCATCCAACTCCGATTTGATTGTTTCAATCGGCAAAGGTCCTTTTTCAAAAAGAAGAATCAGAACAGCTTTTCGCTTTTCCGAAAAGAAAATCGTTTCAATTAACGAATTCATTACCGACCGTCTCCCCACTTGACGAATCCATTACCGACAACCGCCATATCATTCCCCACCCGTTTAGATAATCGTTTCTAATTGAATGATAATATAAAGGGCGATTATTCATTATTAATTAATCGGTTCTATTCGATTATGATGACCTGTACCTATTACAAAGCCGTTTTAATTTTTCATTCGGTTTGTTATTTTACAAGTTGTTGTTTTAGAAAGAGTTGAATCGATTTTTATAAATCTTTATGTTTTTAAAAATATTGAAAAATTATGAAGAAATTTTGCAGAAAATGAGGCGAAATCTTTCCCGTTTCATAATCAATTCTATTTGCTTTTGTTTTTAAATAGGTTTGAATCATTTCGTTTTTGATTTTCAGAGTTATAACTGTCTAAATTTATTTCTAATGTTATTTATTTATATTTAAAATAACATCTATTTACTGTGAATCTTTCAAAAAATGAGAATGACTCACCATTCGATTTGACAATTAGAGTTGCCAAATCGAATGCTTAGATGTGAGTGAATCCTTTAGTTGTCTACTGAATTCACTCCTATCTCTGATTTTTAAAGTATTTAAAATTAATTTAGGAGGCTAAATATTAATGACAAAGAAATTGATAAAGTCAAAAATTTTGACGATACTTCTTGTTTTAGTCATGCTCGTTGGCAGTTTGCCCATCTCTGTCGGCGACGACTCAACTGAAGCCCTTTCAATATATAATTCGACAGCCGGCTTGACAAATATACCCATCATTGATGATATTGATGATGAATCAACGGACACTGTTTCAATATACAATTCAACAAATGGTTCGGCAAATATACCAATCACTGATGATATTGATGACGAACCAATTGCCGCCGTTTCAATATACAATTCAACAAACGGATCGGCAAGCAGACCGATCATTGATGCAGAAGAAAACTTTTTTGAGTTAACTGAATTTAAAAAAGTTCCGATTGACAATGCTTATTCAAAAGATAAATTACAAAATATTAATGTATCCGACGGTACACTTGAAGCCTTTTCACGATTCGGTCAATGGCTTGACACACAAAACGTAAATGCCGCCGCCGAAGATATAAACATCATGTATATTGACGATGACTTGAGAGTCATTGAAAACTATTGGATTTTTGCAACTCGTCCTGAATCAAAAGAGAGATACATTGAGATAATACGAGAATCAAAAAGCAGGAATCCATCTCCGGACGAAATGATTGACTTTTTGGACAGGTTCGATGAGAGATATCCTGTAAAGTATGTACGAACCGGACTTGCTTTGTTTATTACGGTTGAAAATAAAGATGCTTTATTATCCGAAATTTCCAAAGAAGATATTCGAATGCTTGAAGCCATAAGAAGTGCGCTTCTTGAAGAAACGCGTATGGAGCTTAATTGGGGTTCATCGAACCCGAATATTCATGCAGATATGTCCAGATGGGCCGCTGAAAGAGCAGGTTTTGATCCTTATTATGTAAATATCATTTCAAATCATGCTGCTAAACCGGATGAGGTTAGTTATATTGATGTTATGCTGTCAAACATAGTAGAATTTACGCCATCTGGAATCTTAATCAATGGAATACTCATAAGTACTGTAGAATTTCTTTATTTAAAGAATTATAATCATTATTATAATCCTACGGCATTAAACGGAAATGGTGTTGGTGGTGCACCTGCCAATATTGAAAAAGAGTTAAACAGCATATTGACAGCAACATCAAAGGAAGAAAAAGTTAAGCATTTATCCTATGCATCTCATTATATGGCTGATTTAAGTATGCCACTGCATACGAATCATGCTGTAAATCAGTCAAGATGGTTCGGTTTGGGGCTCCTTTTTGGTCAGCCGCATTTTGCTTATGAGAATGACTACGTTGGAAAAAATTGGACAACAGGACAAACAGGGCATAATTTCAGCCATTTTGCAAAAAATGTTAATGGTGGCTATATAATTCATGACCCTGTTGCACAAAGCAAGGATTTGGCAAACTATGCCTATCTTTACTCTGATGAAGCTTGGGCAGCTGGAAATCTTCTTGCAGTATTTGGGAACTTGTATACACCACCTCCTTCATTATTCTATGCAACTATATTTAGCATAGACGAAGGTCAAAGACATATGATTGGTTTAATGGAATATGGCTATCAACTAATAGAATCTCCTGCATCTGGTTTTACGAATCAGCAAGATATTACGCTTCAACTTGAAAAACCTGGATACCGTGTCCAAAAAGTAGATTTAACAAATTTGAGAGTTTCGATGGGAGCGGGAGATAGTGCTTATATTCATCTCAACGGTCGCGAAATTTTAAGATTTGTTGATTCGTCCTCAGGCGGAACTCTTCGTGTTTTTAATGAAAACGGAAATCAATTGGGCATTATAGCCCCGGTAAACGGTAAAACGACATTCGAAAATAGGACTTTTGATGTTTCCTTTATTCATGACGGCTCAAGGATGATTATTGAAATACAACGATATCACCGCGGTGTTCCCGATGGCACTTTCAGCTATTCTTATATGACAAACAATGATATGTCAACATTGAGGGCATACATGATCGGCTACCAATCCAATGTGGACTATATCAGCAGCCAATATAACATACACTACCAACCGTTATCAGGGGCGCCTCTGGGTGGATCTTTTGAAAACCAGCAAGATATTACACTTCAACTTGGAAAGGCCGGACACCGTGTCCAAAAAGTAGATTTAACAAATTTGAGAGTTTCAATGGGAGCGGGAGATAGTGCTTATATTCATCTCAATGGCCGTGAAATTTTAAGATTTGTTGATTCGTCCTCAGGCGGAACTCTTCGTATTTACAATGAAAATGGAAA
>JAIRKA010000005.1 GCA_031260345.1 Methanosarcinales archaeon | reverse complement strand
GACTAAAGCGATGCGCTGAGCAGTCGTAATCTTAATCACAGGCAAATTATATTTTTCGGCGACATCCGCGATTTTTCTTAAAGCCGCCGGTGTTAAAAGCCCGGCCGGCGTATGCGGCGCAACGGCATAAGTGACACCGTCATTTTGAACAATGGCACACTTTTCATAAATATCTGTTTTCTTGTTTTCCACCATATTATCCCTCTTGAAATCCGTGACAGTGCAGATATACAGAATTTCTGTATAAGTATAAATATGGAGATTTATTATATATTTGTATCCTCTGCCTCATTTTTTAGAAATATGCGATAGTGAGGATGCAAATCAATGTTTAAATTTCCATTCATTTTTCGTCCGCTCTTGTTTTCTAAGAGATGTTGAATTTTGTCAACACTACTGACACAAAACCCATAATATTTTTTTATCCGCATGCTATTGTTTTTAAAATGGATTGAATTTTGTCAGCACCGCTGACACAAAATCCATAAAATTTTTTTAATCGACCGCTCTTGTTTTTAAGAGGCTTAGAATTGTGTCAACACTGTTGACACAAATCCAATATTGATTTTTCATTTTAAATTTCAAAAAAAATAGCCAAAAAATTATTCATAAATCAATTCGCAAAGAATCGCTTCTTTTCGTCCGGATTCTATTTCTCTTAAAAACAAATGCACTTTTTTAGCGCCGTCGAGACCTGCTTCCAATTGATTTCGAATTCCCCAATAATCTTTCGGATCAATGCTTCCGCGAAGCGTCACTTTTCCGACATTACTCCTTTTCAAAAAAGCGTTGATTTCTGCGTAATCATTTTCCGTTTCAAACGGCATGGTTCGAAGAGCGATAAAATGATTCTTGTTCATCGGATTCACGGTCAGTAAATCCGCCGTCAGCAATGTTCTTTTTTTATCGATTTTCATCACTCGGACATGTCCGACGGTTGCTTTAATCATGTCATCGACAAGCTCATTGAGAAGCCCCGCGGCAATAACGGCGAGATCGGGCTCAAACATGAAAAGCATCGGCTTATCTGTTTCAACCATCGGCGGAAGCTCAACGGGCGCGTCAATCATCGCGTTTCCTTCGGGAAGCGAAACCGCAATCCTGTTGTATCTTTTAATTCTGCCGAAATAGAGCGTGAGACGATTCAGCTGGCCGTTTAAAGAAATATATTCCTTTTCGCAGTCAAAATCAATGCGCTCCGGCGGCATTTGAGGCGGCGCTTCAAACGCAAAATTTTGTGTTTTTTCAGCGTACGCTTCCATCACCGTGGGAATACCAGGGCGCAGACTGTCAACTTGGCGCACTTCCTCTTCGGGCGGGCGTGCCGGATCGGAAAAGACGATATCGACTTTTGGGATTTGAGCAATCACGGCAGGGTCAAGAGCGTCACCGCAGATGAAAGTGATATTCGTCAGCCCGTGTTTGGCGCAGTTCTGCTTTGCGTATTCCAGCTTCAGCGGATCAATTTCAACCGCATAGACGTGTTTGCAGCGCTGTGCAAAGTAAATCGTCTGGCCGCCGATTCCGCAGCTGATGTCAGCAATCGTGCAGCATGTCAGACGCGCCGCTCTGTACTTGGCGACAGGCTCGGGGGTTGCGAAGCGGAGACCGTCTTTGTCGGATGACATTTTTTTCTCGAAAATCTTTTTTTGAGACATCTTTTCAATTCCAATAATTATAATAGATAAATAGCAAATAAATTATAATCGAATTATTCCAAAATCGGCGCGCCGAACGTGAAATCGTCCAAAAGCAACTCTTTTTCCCAGAGTAATTTGCAATCGCAATCGACATTGTCAAGCGTTTTGACGTCTTGAGTGATTGAAAAGTCGCGAACCATGTCGGCTACGTCTCTGCTGCAAATTTTACAATTACGCGGACCGCGCTTCGCGCCTGCGCCGACGGGATCGGACATCAAAAACAAATCGGGATGTTTGGACTTTGCTTCTTTTAAGATGTGGACAATGCTCCAAAGCCACGGCGGCCGAAACTCTTTATTTTCCCAGAGTTTTTCAACAAACGTGCCGTTTTGAACATTGCACAGATTGATTGAAACAGTTTCGGCATAAGGCGCAGCATCGTCAATGCTCTTTAAGATGTCTTCCATGGCTTCCTTTTCCGACAAAAACGGCGGTTTGAGCATCAAATAGGCTTTTGTAAAAATACCGTTTTGTTTTGCGATTTCGGCCGCGTTCTTAAATTTTTCAAAAGTAAAACCTTTGTTAATCGATTCGCGGCGGATTTTGTCGCTCGTCGTCTCGAGCCCGTAAGCGAATTCGAGAGGCTTTCCACCCATAACGGACAAACAGTCCTCCGCTGCTTCCTGTGTCACAAATTCAGGGCGGGTTTCGGCAAGGACGGCAGCGACTCTGTTATCCTCCGCCAATTTCTTTAGAATCCGTTTTCGAAGACTTTGAGAAATTTCCCGTTCATGCAAAAAGCTGCCGGATGTAAAAATTTTGACCATAAATCTTTCAATCTTTCTTCTCTCTGCCTGCTCTAATGCTTTATCCAACTGAGCCATAATGTCGTCATCGGCCGGCTCGCCCGTTGAGCTGTCATAAACGTAGCCGCACATCGTGCAGCCGCCTTGTTTTCCCCAATAGCAGCCGGAAGTTTGGAAAATAATTGTCATCACGTCGATGACGTC
>JAIRKA010000004.1 GCA_031260345.1 Methanosarcinales archaeon | reverse complement strand
ACTCTCTTTATCTTCACTCTCTTTATCTTCACTCTCTTTATCTTCACTCTCTTTATCTTCACTCTCTTTATCTTCACTCTCTTTATCTTCACTCTCTTTATCAGCATCTTCGAAATCATAAAGCGTTACGTTTTTCGGTGAAGCAAAATCCGCCGAATCCACCGGATGCGGCGCGACCAATTCCATTTTGGAAATAACATCGCTGACATTCACTTTTGTTTCAAAGCAGCCGCCATTAATGAGATAAACACCCTGTGACGGAATAAATGAAATTTTCTGCATGACTTCACTCAGCTCAACCGGACAAGCAACAGCGATCCAAGAAGTCGGAGGATATTCTTTAAATATTTTTTTGATAAAATTGCCTCCGGGAATCACGAATACTTTAAAATCGCGTTTTTCAGCTTCTTTTATAATTTCACCGATATCACAGCGGCCGCATTTAGTGCAGATATAACCGTAAAACGGGTCGCAGCGGGCATGACAGTCACTGCTTCTCAAACAATGCGGAAGCAAAATGACTTTTCGTTCCGTTTGTTTTTTGAATTTATCCAAATAAACAGCATTTTGAATTTCAACAAGAATTTTATCGATGAGCAAATCATTCATGGAAAAACGCGTTAAAACCCATTTGGTGGGCGAATAAAACAAATAAAGCATAAATAAAACGAAAGTCGGAAAAATGATTTTTTTCTTTTTCAGACTGTAAATGCCGATAGCTAACGCGAGCAAATTGAAAAAAATAATAAATAATAAAAGCCCGACGGCAATTTTTCCAATTAAAATATAATTGATAGCGATCAAATGAATCCCCTTAGGTGTTTCTTGTTTTTTGGCCGGTACCGATGAGAGCGGTCAAACTTGGAGCGTAGCTTCAAGAAGTTCCAAAGGCTTTTTGCTTTAACAACTTTTTGTTTGTTTTCACTTTGGTTTTCGTTTCTTAACATGTTTGCTTTTAGCTTATGAGATTAAATTAAGTCCTTCAATAAAATGATTTCGGAGTCGTATCGGCAGTTGTATAACATTTTCATATACCGCTGACAACATGTCGGCGGTTGAAAATAACCGATTAAGGCAAAAAAAGTCTGACTCTCTAATGTAAATTTGTGAAAAATAAAAAATGAGAAGGGAAATCATTCAAAAAAAGAGAGAATGGACTTTGAGTCCATTCTGTGTTCATTTTAAGGTTATTCTTCCTCTTCTTCAGGCTCTTCTGGTACTTCTGCAAATGTAAGAGCAACGGTGTATTTTGAACTTTGAGAGCTGAATTTGACAGTATTATCATTGATATTTTCAAAAGATTCCTCGACGGGATAGACAGAGAAATCATTGGTCTCATAATCCTCATCCGGAATCGCTGTCAATGTCCAAGTACCAATGTCGGAAATCCAGGTGCCGGTAGAAACCGAAGCATTTCCGTAGTCGTCAGAAAGCTCCAAAGCCCCGTTTTCACCAATTGTGATATCCCATATCATTGCTGAGGCGGTGAAGAAAATTACATATAAAACGTCATCGGTTACGACAATTAAATAGGAGTCACCATATTTACCGAAATCAACTCCTTCAATGGGAGTTAAAATTAATGTATCATCCGCGATCTCAACATCTGAAAAACGAACGAAATCTACATGCTCAAGTACCTCTATAATACTATTCTCAAAAATTACTGCCAAGTCACCATCTATTTCAGAAGGAATTAGCACAAGGACTTCGATTAGATTTTCAATGGCGGTACCATAAAGGTCATTGTACGCTTCGAATGCTTCTTCCAATTCCTCGTCAACAAAATGCAGCAACCCCTTAGAAACAAGAAGTGCCCCATTTGACTCAGCACTTACTGATTCATCAATGGTACCAAAATCTTCCATTCTCCACAATGTATCAGCCAAAGAGGGAGTAACAATAGGGGTGCTGCTTCCGCGGCCGCCGCCTCTGCCTTGATTGGCAACAACAACATCCGGAAATGTCGCATTATTAACGCTGCCGGACATATTGGAATCATTGATCGGGACACTGTAGCCGCCATCAGCCGTATCGTTTGTTGTATTGTTCGTTGTCGTATTATTATTTGTTGTGTTATTTACTGTCGTATTATTGGTATTATCATTACCGAGACAGCCCGCCCCGACAAGGCCGACGGCTGCAATAAGCACGACCAGAATCAAAAGAACTTGCTTTTTATATTTCATTGAAAAGGAACCCCCGCTAAAACAGGAATAAAAATTTAAAACTTAATAATTCTATGAATTGGAATGGCTATTGAAAAAATACACTACATAATTAGTGAATGAAACTTGCACGCCTATAATTCGATAAACAATATAGCAAGCAGAATGCATTTTACAAACACAAAACACACAGTATCAGTTCAATAGACACTCCTATAAATAAGCACTATTGTAACTAATCGTATTTAACGATTACGTGCCAATATAAGTACTTAAAATGCCAAAAAGAAAAAGGGCACGGTTGTATCAAGAATCATAATATTTATCTAAAGCCATAAAAATAAACCATGAGCCAATCAAACCGCAACAAACTATCGATTTCTTTAGCGGTTAGCCCTTATATTAAAAACAAAATGGAGGCGCTTGTTTCAACGAAACATTTCGGATCGACATCAGACGTTGTAAACACTGCTGTACTAATGTTTTTGGGAAAACTCTCATTATGTGAAAATGAAGCTGATTTTAATTCTTTTATTTCAGGGATCATAGATGAAGAGGCTGAAAAAGCCAAAAAGGAGCAAATATCCGTCTCTTACAATCAATTTGTAGATGATGAATTAAAAAACCTTTCAAACACTCTTAAAAAAAGCAAATCTTTCATCGTCCGAATGGCAATAAATGACTTTTTCGCGTATTATAACGGAAAGGCAAATAATCCGTTCAATCATAAACCTGAAACATATCCGACATCAGAAAAAGAGCTCAAAAATTTTATCTTAAAAGTGATCAACGAAATAAACAAAAAATAAAAAAGGAATTGAAAAAGATCATTCCGGCCGATTTGCCGATAATCGAACTTCAATCAATTCGCCGTTCCTGAAACCGTCTCTTATTTTCTCAACAAGTTCGGAATCCGTTCGAAGCTTTATATCCCCGGCGCGGCCGACCGTCGCGCTGAAAAACGGCTTTCCCGAAAGGTAAACATCAACATCTTTTCCCGAAAATTCGGAAACGCGAAGAATGAAATGCTTTTTTGTTTTCTCAAAAATCGGAATAATGTATTCCGGATTGCTTCCGTATTCATCGTAAACGTCAGAAGACTTGTTATGAGCGTTATTGTAAGCACTGTCATAAGCATCCTCATATCCGCTGAAATCAGATGCGTCAAGCCCGCGGATCGCTTTATTTGAATACCTTGACTTTCCGCGCCCGAAATAATGCGCCGGCATTTCCCGAACATCAATGCGAAGACCGGTATGAGACTCAATGCGGCTGATTGTATCGCCGCCGCGCCCGATAATTTTCTTTTTATCTGTTGTTTTCACTTTAACGACCGCGCTTGTATCGGAAACAAGTTCGACCTCAAACGGTCCCGATGTGTAGCGCTCGATTTCTTCAGAGAGCATTGTCTCCGTTTCCGCCCAAAACGGCTTTCTTTCGGTCGGCGATGCGGCGCCTCCGGGACCGATCGGCATGACAACAACCTGTTCGCCGTAAGTGTAAATTTCAAATTCGGTTTTCCCTGAAGTCATTTCGCTGACGATGATAACAGGCCTCGCCAAATCCGCTTCCATCATGCCGTGCGGCACTTTAACAGTAAACTCCAAAGTATAAACTTTTGAAATCTGCCCCTTATCAATGAAAATAACGGTATCGACGACCTGCGGAATGACTCCAAGCTCGATTCTGCCGATCAGCCTTTGAACCGCGTCAATCGCGCGCGTCGCGTGAACGACACCGATCATTCCGACACCGGCAAGACGCATGTCAGCAAACAGTATAAAATCCTGCGTTTTGCGGACTTCATCATAAATCGTGTAATCGGGGCGAACAAGCAAAAGCAAGTCGGCCGTGTTCTCCATTTTACCTTCAAGAGGCGCGTACTGCGTGATTTCCGTCGGCACCTGAAGGTCGCGCGGCGATTCCATCGTTTTCACGACATTGCCGTTTTCCAAAAGGAATTTGGCAACAGCCGCGGAAAATGTGGATTTACCCGCACCGGGAGCGCCGGCAATTAAAATACCGCGCTGCTGCAGAATTCTCTCTTTCAAGACGGCGTTTGCCTGATACTTTTCAAAATTAACATTTGCGATCGGGCGAACAGCCGTAATTTCAAAGTCATCTGAAAACGGCGCTTCCGTAATGGCAATTCTCATATCGCGGACTTGAAGAATCAAAGCGCCGCTGTATTCCAGTTCAATAAAGGATTCGGCATCAATTTTTGTGAAATGGATCAATTCGGATTTGATACGCAAAAGCTCCTGCGCTGTGCAAAGAGTATCCCGAATCGAGATGTACCGCATTTCTCCGACGGAACCGCGCTTTGCCATCGGCACGACATTCGTTTTCAAATGAACGGACATGGTTTGGCTGTCAAAGAAATTAATGATGGAAAGTTTTGAAATATCCGCTTCTGT
>JAIRKA010000095.1 GCA_031260345.1 Methanosarcinales archaeon | reverse complement strand
AAAACAGGAATACAAAATAAAAAACTATTTTAAATTTTTATTAAGGGAAGAACCACTCCGGCGGGAAAGAAATAATCATACTTTTGAATGCTGCGGCAGGTATGGCAATACCGGGCCCGAATATAAGAAAGCATCGAATGTGTGTAAATATTCGTTCTGTATTATATATATTACCACAGGTCTCCGCATTCGAAAAAATTTATTAAGAAGTAAATCATTTGCTCCGTTGTTGAAAAATTATGTCCTCTCTTGAAATCTCCGGAAAAGAAAATATTATTCTCATCGGCATGCCCGGCTCAGGTAAAAGCACATCAGGCGTATTACTTGCAAAGACGCTCGGCCTTTCTTTTTTGGACACGGATCTTCTCATCCAACAGCAGGAGAGAATGCTGCTTCAGGATATTGTCGATGCCTCGGGCTTTTCGGGCTTTATTGAGATTGAAGAAAAAATGATTTCAAATCTGCAAGCTTCAAACAGCGTCATTTCAACCGGCGGCAGTGTCGTTTACGGCGAAAAAGCAATGAAGCATCTCAAAGACATCGGAATCATCGTTTATTTGGATGTGTCTTTTCCCGAAATCATGCGTCGGATTCAAAATATTTCAACGCGCGGCATTGCGCTGAAGCTTGGGCAGAGTTTGGAAAATTTGTATGAAGAACGACGTCCGCTTTACGAAAGATATGCCGATATTACCGTCTCAGGCGATGACAAAACGATTGAAGAATTGGTGACGGAAATCGCTGAAAAAATTAAAAAATAAAATAGGAGACAAGCGGAAATATTGCTTGATTGTTATACTGTTTATTTTTTGCTAAGCGGCGGTTACTGTTTTGTAAAAGTCATCGCTGCGTAACCGACAACTTCGGCTTCTCTTGACTCTCTTTCTTCGTTGCTGGTTCTGTATTCCAAAAGCTTTGTTTTTGAATGGAGCGCTTTTGCAACCATTATTAAAACGCCGATCGGACCGTAACCGCAGAGGGTTGAATCGTATTTGTCAATGAAATCATAGAATTCATTCACATCTAACGCTAAAATTCTGTTGATGATTGCTTCGTCATGTTCTTTTGCAAAATCTTCAGGAACGTAATGAGAGAAATCGCTTGACGCGACAATTGCGATTTTTAATTTTTCATCGCTTTGCTCTTTTTTGACACCTTCTTTCATCACGGGAATTAAAATGTTTGCGATTGCTTCGGCGGCCGCTTTATTTTGATCGCCCATAACAATCGGGAAAATTTTAAACGGCTTGCCTTCCATTTTGAGCTGCAGGAACGGAACGTTCACTTCAATGGAATGCTCTCTTCTGTGTGCGGCTTCATCGTGAACAATCCATGTGCCGTCAAATATGCGCGCAATTTGTTTATCTGTTTCAACTTCTCCGAGCGGCGTTTTCCATATTTCCTGAGAAAAGGCGAGCGCTTCACCGAGCCCTGTATGATTGGAACCGATGATAATGTATGTATCTGCTTCCATGATTGAATCAATTGCAGCGGCGGCAGTCTTTCCCGAAAAAATGTATCCCGCGTGCGGGCTGACAACACCGAAAGTTTTGTCGGAGTATTCCGATTTTCCTTTTGCTTCCGCAAATAAATGATCCAATTCTTTTGTGAGTCCTTCTTTATCGGGACTGTAAAATAATCCTGAGACGACAGGTTCTCTCATTCGTTTTCCTCCACTGTTGAGCTTAAAATTATTCTTAATTTTATTTCCATTATTTATGAAAGGGGTTCGAGTTTATTGAATTTTAGAAAAGCGGGTGTTTGTTTTATTTCCAAACAGGCTGCCAAGTCACGCCAAACTTATCGGTTACCCAAGCGACCTTACGAAGGTCTCCGACAGCTTCCGGTCCCATCATCACCAAACCGCCCTGCGCTAACGCGTTAAAAATCGCGTCAAACTCCTTTTCATCACGGCAGTCAATATAGATTGACATAGACCAACTGAAATCCGGCGCGGGATGGGCGGCATCCATGTCTAAAAACCTGATTTCCTGACCCATAAACGAGAGAGAGCCGTATAAAATATTGTTTTCCTCATCTGCTCCGGCAAACGGATGATTTTTTCCATATCTGACGAGCTCGGTAATCTTAGCGCCCGGAAGGTGAGCCGCATAAAACGTCATGGCCTCCTCTGCTTTCCCCGTAAATGACAAAAATGGAGACACTCTTGCTTTTTCCATATTTACATCCTTCTTTCCTTTTAAAATATAATTAAGTCTAAGTCGGAAAATATTCTAACGCATCCTTTGCCGCCAGACGTTTTTCCAAACTTGTCTGAATAGATTTCAGCAAGTGTCTTTCTTATTTGTATTCGATGCAATATATATTTATTCTACCCTTTTGAGGAGGAACTGAATTTATTCTTCAGCTTCGTTTTCGTTCTCCTTTTCTCTTAAATTGAATCCTGCGCCGTATTCGGCAACCGAATCTTTGTCATTTAAAATCGAAATGTTATTTCTTTCCAATATTTCCGTCACACGGCGGCGATCCGGTCCGCGCATGGACTTCTTGTCAAAAAAGGCAAGATTTGAGCCGGTTTTTTCAAACGCTTTTAAAATTGTTTCTTCCGTCACTGTTTCAAGCTGATATTTCGGAAACATATGCCCAAAGGCCAATTTTGTTCTAAAAACGCTGACGGTCTGGCGGTCACCGTAATGGCCGCCGCCGAAAACAACGGCAGCCGTATTGTCTTTTAGAAGTTCCGCCTCCTGAGCTGTCCTTTCATCAGCGGCGTTGACAGCGTTTTCATCATTTTGTTCCGCCAGCGACAAAACAGCTTTGGCGACAACGAGCCCTGCTTTCTGATCAACCCATTCGTTTTCGGTGCTTCCGATTTCAACGAATAATGACGGCGTGTCAAGTTCCGTCGGTCCGTGATGCGTGACTTCAAAGGTCACAACATAGCCGAGTCCGGTTTCGTTGTTGAGCCGATCCATGGCGAGCAGCAGCTTTTTCATTTCAAGCGGCGCGGGGACAGGAAGCGAATTCGGGAAGCCTCCGAAATCCGCATCGACAGGGTTTCCCGAGACGTGAGTTGTCAGAGCTTTTGTTTCGCTCA
>JAIRKA010000088.1 GCA_031260345.1 Methanosarcinales archaeon | reverse complement strand
GGAAAGCTCGGCCGCTTTTTTCAGCAGAGTTTCATCGCATAGGGTGGAAATGTTTTTCAGCCTGTCAGCTTCGGAGTCCGTTTCGGAATTCATGCTGCCGTCTGCATTCAGCCTTTTTAGAAGCGTGCGCAGCTTGAGCGCGTCTTCGGCGGTGAATTCTGAAAAACTGCCGTCGGCAGAACCGGACGCTAATATTTCTGCCAAACGAAGAGATGCGTCAAAGCTTTTCAAATTTTTAACGAAATAAGAAAGCGCCATTTCAGGAATGAGCCGCTCGATTTCAACGGCATCGATGTCGCGGAAATAGTCGTATCCGGATTCGGGCAAATCAAATTCCGGAAAATCAAATAAAATAACGGAACGGTATGAGAAAAAGAAGTCGGCGCATTCCTGTTGGTCCGATACAAGATGAACCGGAAGAAGATTGCCGAATTTCTCACGGGCTTCAAGATAAACGGCTTCTGAAAACGCCAAAACGGCGCGGTCTCGAATCTTTTGAACCGTTCCTTCTTTGGAGGGTGAAATTTGAGAAAGCAAAGACTGAATCATTTCCCGCTCATCGGGAGAAAAAGATTGCAAGATCGCCAAATGTCCTTCGATTTTTTCGCGGACATCCAAGGCCAAATCCAGTCTTCTTTTCGGATAGGGGACCAACCTTTCAATGAAATCGGCGGAATAATCGGTGCAGCAATGCTTTTTCATTATTTTTAAAATGCCTGAATAAAGCGCTTCAGCTTCTTTTGTTTTCAGGAAATCCTCAAGCGATACGCCGTTCTGCTCTTTTGAAACGTTCAAAATAAGAGATTGAGCGGATTTGCGTGTCATGCCTTCCACGCGGCACAATTCATGAACATCGCCTTTTAAAAGCGTTTCAAGCGCCCTTTCTTCGCTGCCGAAGCAAGTCACTAATCTCTTTTCCAAAATCGATCCGATTCCCGAAATATCTCTGAGGCGCATGTTTGTTTCAATCGCCGTGCTTTCTCCATTCGAAATCATAAAGAGTTATTCGGCAAAATCACATATAAGGCTCTTATAAGCGGGGTGAAAGTATGAAAATGAAATACGAAAAACGCTGAGCGAATTGAAAACATAAGTCGAAAAATGGAGCGGCTCGCGCGCGGCAAGTGGCCGTCATAACGAAAATAGGGGGAGCAGCAGCTCAATTCTAATGAGAGTCGGATGTTTGGGTTTATTATAAACCAATAATGAAAAATGATTTGTTTTTAATCGAAAAAAGAGAAAGTGAAGAGATAAAGAAAAAGATGAAGGAAGAGGGGCCCAAACGCCTTAGTCTTCATCATCGACTTCATCGAAGTTTTTATAACTGTCCGAGCCGACCATCGCCGCGGCAATTGAATCAATCCCGTCTAACCATTCAGCGACAATGCTTTCTTCAGGAAGGATGGTTAAGTATTTTTCATCAAACGGTTCGCCGCCGATAACCATCGCGCCGATGTTTGCAACAATCATGAACGCGGTGTCCATGTCTTCTTTTTCTTCGGCTGCGCCGGCTTCTTTAATTAATTTTTTAATGTCGGCTTTTTTGTCGTAGTCTTCAAGGAAATAAGCTTCAAAAGCGGCCATCGAGCAGTTTAAAGAATCCTGAACGGACATAATCATAATGTCGGCATCTTCTGAAATCGGCGGAACTTCTTCCAAAACGATATCCTGAATCGTACCGAGAATATCAAGCGCACCTTCCGCATCTGTTGCGCCTTTGTCGAAACGGGCGGCGACTTTCAAACAGGAAAGAATAACGTCGTCTGCCATGTTCACGAAAATCATCGCGTTCTTTTCGGCTTTTTCTTCATCTTCCAAAGAGAAACCCGCTTCTTTAATTTGGGAAATCCAGTTGTCCCACCTGGCTTTTGAATAAAATTCATAATAAGGCATATTTTTTTCAGCCATTTTTTCACCTCTCTCAATCTACTGAGTATTTTTGATCAATTGTCATTTAATGATTTGTAAATATTTGTCTTTTCTATTTTTCAATCTTTGCTTATGACGTCAACCGCCAGAACACCGCCGTCGTGGAGTGCGCATTTTAAAAGATTCGAATTTCGAACGGAGACAATTTCATACTTCTTTCCGGCATCCAAATTCAAGCAGGTGCCGCGGATACTGCATCTTTTGCATTCTTCCCGTTCTCCTAAAAAGAAGAATGTTTCGCCGGGCTTTGCCAAACGGGCACCGATCACCGTCAATTTTGTCGCCATTGTCATAATTCATTTCATCCCTTTCATGTAAATCCGATATTCTGATAAATTCACTAACATTTCTTTACATTTGAATGTTCGCCGCAAACTTTTTGAATCAAGAAATTCCGCTGCCTTTTCACCGGCTTGATCGCTTTTAAATCACTTTTGTGACGGAGGCCATTTTTTCAGCCGCTGAAAGAGTCAAACCGCCGCCGAGAATCGTATAGCGTTCGGGACGTATCGTGTGGGCGCAAAGCAGCGCTTCAATGATTTCTTCATCTTCAATTCCCATTTCGCTTGCGGATGTCGGCGCGCCGATTTGCTGAAGCGAGCCGCGGATTTTTTCCCAATCGCCGCCGTGCAGATACATCATCATAATTGAGCCGACTGCGCACTGTTCGCCGTGCAGCGCCGGTTTCTTTGCGATTCTGTCAAGCGCGTGGCTGAACATGTGTTCCGACCCGGATGCCGGGCGGGACGAGCCTGCAACGCTCATTGCGGCGCCGCTTAACACAAGCGCTTTGACCGCGATTTTCGCCGAACTTTCAAGCCCGGGACGAATCATGTCCGCGGAGCTTGAAACCATGTCCGCGCTCATGTAAGCCATCATCGCCGCCGACTTGCTGAACGGTTCGTTTTGATGACGGGAAGCGAGTTCCCAGTCCAAAACGGATGTATAATTGGAAATGACGTCGCCGCAGCCGGCCGCAAGCAATCGGAATGACGCTTTTGAAATTATTTCCGTGTCGGCAATCACCGCAATCGGCGCTTGAGCATCAATAGATTCGGATTTCCCGTCCGAATGAATGGACGCGCGCGCAGAAACAATACCGTCGTGCGACGCTGCTGTCGGAATGCTGATAAACGGAACGTCGCAGTTTTTGGAAGACAGCTTTGCCAAGTCAATGGACCTGCCGCTGCCGACACCGAGGAAGCAGTCCGCTTCAAGCGCTGCTCCCGCCTCCGTTATTTTTTGAACTTCTTCTGGAGATGCCTTTTCGGAAATACAAATCTCACAAACGCCGCCGTTCTTCTCAACCATTTCCAAAATTTGCTTTCCTGCAATGTCAATCGTATTTTTTCCGGTGACCAAAAGCACTTTTTTGCTGATTTTCAGTTTGTTCAAAACGTCGGGAACTTGGTTCAGAACATTTTTGCCGATCAGAACCTCTCTCGGAAACTCCATCCATCTCATGGAGGCCGCTTCATCTTCGCGCCAGTCGGCAGACTGTTTCTGTTCCTCATTGTGTTTCATTATCATGATTGCAGCCCTTCGCGGTTATTTAGTTTTTTCTGTTTTTCAACTCTTATTTTTATCAAATATGACCTTTAAAATATAAAACCTATAGGTTGCCGCTTTTGTCATAATTTGTAATAATTTTTTATAGAACTTGTCTGATTCATTCTATTAAAATAATCAAATTTAATCATTAATCAAATTAACCAAATTAACCAAATGAATTACTTCCTCAGACCGTTATAATTTTATTAATATTTTCTCAGACGCGGGGATTTCCGATCATGTCTTTCATTGATTCAATTGTTGCATCCATTATCGCTTTCATCCACAAGTATTACATTGACCCGATCATTACCGACTCAGGCTACAATATCGTCAATACAGTCACGTGGGCGGTTATTTTAGGACTTGCCGTTTATCTGCTGATTTACGCGCTTCAAAAGATGGAAATTAAAATTGACGCAAAATTCATGATGGCGACGCTTCCTTTCGTGATTGCCGGCGCATCGCTTCGCGTGGTTGCGGATATGGGCGCAATTTCACCGCCTTACAGTTACATCTTAATTACGCCGAACATTTATTTCTTTGTCTTTTTGGTGACGGCGGCTTGTTTAGGCGCTTCGCTGCTGCTTCAAAAATACAATGCCGTCAAATCCTTCCATCAGCCGTACGTGCTTATGGGATGTCTGTTTATTGCCGCCGTTTACCTTGTGCTGTTTTCTGTCGGAACGGTCGCCAATTGGTGGGTGCCGTTTGCGGTTGCAGTCATCGGTATCGGCATCGCCGTGGTTTTCGGCCTGATTGCCAAAAAGGCGGGCAGCAAAATCTTTTCAGACAAAATGAATCTGACGATTTTGGCCGCACATATGATAGATGCAGCTTCGACCGTGATCGGAATGGAAATTTTCGGATATTATGAGAAACACGTTGTTCCCGCTTATTTGATTGATTTGACGGGAACCGCGCTGGTTATGTTTCCGCTGAAATTCATTATTTTCTTCTTAGTCGTCTGGGCACTTGATATAATGCTTGAAAAAGCGACGGCTGATGAAAATGACAAAGAAAAAGAGCAGATGGGGCAAATCAAAAACGCCATCAAATTCGTAGTTATTATTCTCGGTTTGGCGCCGGGGATTCGAAATTCAATTCGATTGTTTTTCGGAATCTGACTTATTTATTCAAATAATAATTTGAATTTATATGCTTGAATTGTATTTGAATTACGAAACATATGTCCGAAAAATATAATTTTGTCAGGGGTGAATTATGAATAAGAGTCTGAAAACACAGTCCGATTTGAAACCGGAGTCGGAATCCGAATCCTTGGAATTTAAAGGCTTTATCAATTTCGATTCCGCTTTTGGAATCGCTTCTGCGCCTCAACCCAAGCCGCCGCTACCATCGCGTTCGCCTCCTGCTTCTTTACAGCATTTTCTCTCACGCGTTTCCGGTCCGCTGTTTTGGACCTTTTTCTTATTCATGATTCTCATTTTCATCTGCTACATCGCTTATTTTGCGTTTACAATATTTATTGCGTCTTTTGATTCGCAACTTTTAAGCGGTTTTGCGGTTGATGCGCTGCCGGCTCCGATATCCGTGATTTTATCTTTTTTCATCGCTTCCCACATATGGATTGCCGTTGTTTTGGCGTTTTTAAATTTCGCTGTCAGCTTTGCCGCTTATTACTTCTCGGGGAAGTCAATTCAAAATCATTTCATTTCCCTGCTGTCATCGGCTGCAAAACCTGTTCTTTGGATGACGATTCTTTTCACTGTCTCTATGATCATCGGTTATATTGCCGGTCAGTTTTACCCCGAGCTCTTTGATGATTTGTCTAATTCTCTCGTTCTTCCCGACGGCAGCGCGTTTTCGATCATGCTGCACATTTTCTTCAACAATGTGAGAGTTGTTTTCATGCTGATCTTTTTGGGATTCGTTCTCGGATTTTTGCCGATTATGATTGTTGTTGTCAACGGATTTGCAATCGGAATTGTTTCCGAATACATCATCAGAAATGAAAGCTTTCTGTTCCTGCTGACCGGGCTCGCTCCGCACGGTATTATCGAAATTCCGATTATACTTCTCGGCGCAGGCGTCGGCTACAGTTCGGGCATGACGGCTTCTCATGTGCTCGTCAAGAACAAAACATTCGCCGATTTCAAACAAAGCTTCATCAATGCGACTTGGATTTTCTGCCTGCTTGTCGTTCCGCTGCTTTTCGTTGCGGCAATTATTGAAGTTTATGTAACGGGGGCGCTTCTCGGCGTTGCTTTCTGATTTAATTTTTTTAATTTAATCTTGGCTCGATTAATTTTATATGTTTATTTACAATCCGGCTTAAAAAGATTAAAAAGCCTATATATATCAAATGAAGTAACATATGCTTGTTTAGGTGGAATCGATGAATTCAAACAACTCTATTAAACCATTTGTAAAATGGGCCGGGGGGAAGGGACAACTTTTGACTGGTCTTCGTTCTAAATACCCCAACGAGTTGGGTTCTGAAATTAATAAATATTGTGAACCATTTGTTGGCGGCGGAGCTGTATTATTTGATATTTTATCACAATACGAATTGGATGAAGTCTTGATTAACGATATAAATGCGGAATTAATCAACACTTATATCCAAATTCAGAATAATGTTTTTGAATTATCGAATGAATTAGGAAGGCTTC
>JAIRKA010000062.1 GCA_031260345.1 Methanosarcinales archaeon | reverse complement strand
AAAATTGAAATGTACGGCGGCATTCGGCTTTGCGTCTTTTAACTCGGGCGCGCTTTCAAATCAAACGCGTTCCCCCGAAACAACTTGCACCTGCGGGGTTTTACCGTTGCATCCGTGCGCCGTGCGCCTCAGTTTTTCACATCATCGCAGACACGGCCCGGTATCGTTTCTGTGCCATAGCCTTGACTCTCGCCAAACGTTCTTCACAAACGTCCGCAAATATGAAAGAGGGTGGGGAGACTTTCCTCAGGAAATTGATTCCCGCAGCCGCCCTGCCGCTCCCGCGTCTCTTGAAAAAAGGAATGTGAGATATTTAAAAGTATTTAATTTTCAATCCGGTCATCGCTTTTACTTTTTCTTTTATTTTTTTCTTTTCAATTCATTGTCATGAATCACGCTTTTTCCAATCGTCATCGGAACAACCGTCAATTCCGCATTTTCAAAGACCGCTGTCAACGGGTCCGTTTCCGATATTCTATCCATCGTAATCGCAAGCGCTGCAACTTCCGAGTGCGGCTGATTGCCGACAGCGACATTCCAATCGGCAAGTCTGTAAATTTCACCGGGAACCTTTTCGGCGCCGACAATAATCATTAATTTTTCCTGCTTCTTTAATTCGGGAACGGCCTCCGGCAGATTAATGCCGTACATGGATAAATGGCAGACTTTTCCGCCTTCTGCCTTCCATTTCTTGATTTCCGCTGTCATACTGACATTGTTTCTGACAAAGAAATCGCCTCCAAAACGGCTCGTCATCTCTTCAATATTGTCCGCGATTTTTTGATCGTTTGACGCCAAAAGCATGCCGCTTGCGCCAAGCGCGCGCGCGGTGAGGCCGACATGAGTCGTAATCCGCTTATCTCTTTCGGGACGGTGGCCGAGCCTTAAAACAATAATTTCTTTTTTCATTTTCGTTTTCATTTCCTTTTGATGACTGAATCAATAGACACAAACCAAAATACATCACATAAACATTTAAATGATTATTGCCTCATTTCGTATACTGTCATGCGAAAATCAACTAACTTCAAATTCGTTTAATTCTATGTAAACTTTTAAATATATAGATATGCTAAATTATAGACTATTATCTCATTGATATAATCTAAAAGCAATATTTAATATCGATTAAAATATAAAACGAAAAAACGAATCAGCTGATGTGATCATATTGGATCTTGAAAAATTTACGCGTAAAATGGACTCGACCATACGTCGCTATCGTGCGATTTATGGCCTCCTGGAATTCTTGGCAATCACTTTTATCCTGTTTTTGGTTGCCGTCTTTTTCAACTTGTATGAGATCTTCAAACTCATCCCGTGGACGGAACCGTATGTCGGCTTATCGCCGGATATTCCGCTCCTTACAATCAGCTATGAAATGATTTTCCTATTCGTCATCGTCTTCGTGCTCGCACTGTTCGTCTCGGCAGTGGTCGGCAGATACAGAAGCGAAATTTATGGACTTCTCAAACGAACGCCGCCGAAACGCCAAAATTCGCAGGATCTTGTTGAAGAGACCTATCCCGAGCTCAAAGACCGCTTGAAAACAGCGTACGACAACCGTAATTCAGATAATTTCATTGCGGCTGAACTCCGCTCATCTGTCTCACGCGATGTGGACGGTGTTGCCTCAACAGATCTGATCGACAAAAAAAGAATCATTTACAGTTTGGGCGTCATCGTTGTCGCAGGGTTCTTTTTGGCCGCCGTCTTCTTTACCGGGTTTACGGCGCCCTTTTCCCCCACCGATCCTTGGGACAGATTCCCAAACGGCTCATTACAGCAGCCGCCGATTACGGATGACAACTCGTCTTCAAACAATTCAACCGGCATCCCGCAGCCGCCGCCGCCGATTTCAAATTCGCCCGGCGTTGACATTGATGTCACGCTGCCGCCCGGCACGGGACACGGGCCGGGAGATATGCTTGAGAACGGCAGCGACAGCAATTTCACGCCGTCACGACCCCTGCCGCCCGAAAGCTTAAGCTCACAGCATTTCTATGACACATTGCCGGCAGGCTACGAAGACATCATCAAAGAGTACTTCAGGAGATTGGCTGCAAACAGCTGATTTCATTTTTTCATTTATTTATCAATAACCAATTCACCAATCAATCTCATCAATTCATTTCAAAAGACAAAGAATACAAAAGACAAAGAATATTTCAAATAACAGAGGAAATAAAATGGAACAGGAAAACACCGGAAACACTTACCGCTACTCAAAAGAAAACTTAAATGACGATGAATTCGATCAAGATTTAAACCCGGAATTCGCAGCCGAATCCGAATCATACACACCCTCCGGCACAGATGATTCAGATTCGTCTTCCGAAGCGGCAGCATCCGAACCTGAACGCGTTTCCGGCGCGTCTGAGCACGTTTACCGCGCACCGGAGTCCGTTGCCGATCCTGCACTTGTCAAAACGTATGAAAATACGCGCAAAATCTTTGAAACTTTATTTGATGAAATCGGACAGGTCATTGTCGGTCAGAGACAGGTCGTTGAAGAAGTCATGATTGCCCTTTTATGCAACGGTCACGCTCTTTTGGAGAGCAACCCCGGTCTCGGCAAAACATTAACGATTTCAACGATTTCAAAAGTCGTTGACCTTACTTTCAACCGTATTCAATGTACGCCTGACTTGATGCCGGCCGACATTACCGGTACCACAATTGTAGAAGAACAGGGCGGCAGCAAATCGTTCCGTTTCGAACGCGGTCCTGTTTTCGCCAACATCGTTCTGGCGGATGAAATCAACCGTGCTTCCCCGAAAACACAATCCGCGCTTTTGGAAGCCATGCAGGAAAAACAGGTGACCGTTGCCGGTCGCACTTATCCGCTGGACAAACCCTTCTTCGTTCTCGCGACACAGAACCCGATTGAACAGGAAGGAACCTATCCGCTTCCGGAAGCTCAGCTGGACCGCTTCCTTTTAAAAATTCTCGTTCCGTATCCCGATTACAATGACGAGCTTGAAATCGTTAACCGCTATACCGCTCAATCCGTTCCGGAAACGTCACGCGGCATTTCAAAAGACACTTTAGTGAACCTGCAGAAGCTGACCCGCGACATTCCGATTTCAGAAGAACTGAAAACAAGAACAATCCGCTTGGTTATGAGAACACGCGACGGCGGCGCAATCGAATACGGCGCCTCTCCGCGCGCCTCTATCGCAATTATTTTAGCGGCCAAAGCCCGCGCTTTGATTCACGGACGCAATTTCGTCGCAGAAGAAGACGTTATTGCCATGTCTTATCCGGTTTTAAGACACAGAGTCATTCTCAGCTTTGAAGCGGAGCGCTCCGGTGTCACGACCGATGACGCCATTGAAGATCTTCTCATTGAAGCCGGTTTCTTAAAAGCGAAACCGCAGAACAGTGAATCTTCCGGCCTTCTCTCAAAACTGCCGTTCGGTTCCAAGAAATAATTGGCAGCCGAGATGAAGTATTGATAGCAACACTATGGCAACACTCTATGCTGAAAAACCATGGCTGAAATAAAACACAATTTCGATATCGAGTTTCTCAGACAGCTGGATCGCTACAACATGGCGATTAAAAAGCGCGTGTCTACTGTTTACGCCGGAAACCGTCCGTCAACCCGTATCGGAAAAGGCATTGATACGGTCGGTTATCGTGAATACTATCCGGGCGACGAAATGAAAGATGTCGACTGGAAAGCTTATTCCAGAACTGAAAAACTTTACGTCCGCCAATTTGAAGAAGAAAAAACATTGACGGCGCACATATTACTCGACGCCAGCAAAAGTATGGATTTCCCCGACGGCGGCACCAAAAAATATGAATACGCCGCGATGATGGCGCTCGGCGTTGCTTACACAGTGAGCCGCAAGAATGATAAATTCGCGATTTCAACTTTTAATGAAACGATTGACATCAACGCTCCGAAACGCGGTATGAGATATTTGCTTGAGCTGACCGACAGACTCGCTTCCCACGAGCTGGAAGGATCGACTGATTTGGATATCTGCACGCACAAATATGAAAAACTCATCAAATCCAGATCACTCGTCGTCATTATTTCCGATTTCATGGAAGATCTCAAACACATCGAAAACGCCGTTCACCGCTTGGCCGGCAATGATTTGGTTCTGATTCAGATTTTGGACCCGTTTGAAAAAAATCTGCCGATCAAAGGCGATTCCAGATTCTTTGATTTGGAAACAGGCGATGAAATGAAAACTTATTTGAGTGATTCGTTTAGAAGCAATTACTTCAAAGAGCTGGACAATCACATTGCTTCAATCGGCATCATCTGCAAAAGAAGCGGCGCGAAATTCTATTCATTTACGACAGAAGCGCCTGTTTTTGATTCATTCTTACAGATTATTGACAGAGGCATCTAAAATGGCGATTGCAGACTCCCTCCCCTTTATTTTCCCGCTGGCTTTGCTCGGCCTCCTGTCGATTATTCCGCTGATTATTCTTTACATGCTTCTTCCAAAACCCTTTAAGGTGAGCATGCCTTCCGTCATGTTTTTGATGCGGATTGAAGAGTCGCGCGAGAAAATTTATTCTTCACTTACGAAAATCGTTAAAGACCCGCTTTTTATCGCGCAGCTCCTTGTTTTGATTCTGCTGGCGGTTGCGGCGGCCGGACCGTACATTTTGTCGTATGACACGCTCAGCGATGAAACAACCGTCATAATTATTGACGGCTCTGCCAGCATGGAAATCGGAGACCGCTTCGGCGAGGCGCAGCGTGACGCTTCACGCCATCTCAGCCGGGTCAACACAGTCATTTTGGCTTCATCCACGCCGGTCATCATTGCCGAAAATGTCAGCGCGTCGGAAGCGGAGCGGGCGATACGGAACCTCACACCGAGAGCCGTCACCGCAGACATCGGATCGTCCATGGCAATGGCCGCTAACATGCTTTCTGCAAGAGGCGGCTCCGTTGTTGTTCTGTCCGACTTTACGGGTTGGGACGGGTTAAATCCAATTGTTGCGAAAAACCTTCTCGGCAGCGGTCTGAACGTGACTTTTGTTCCGTACGGAACGCCGACCGCCAACAATATGGGGATTATCAACGGCTTTTTGGAAACATCCAACGGCACTTATAATTATCATTTCATGGTCCGCAATTACGATGCGGGCGTTAAAACCGTTAGCGCAAACGTGACGACAACGCTTCCAAACGGCACCAGGCTTTCTTACGCGCCGATGACCATTACCGTTCCCGGCAACAGCGCCGAAACTTTTGTTTTCAGAAATGTCAGCTACGGAACAACGGAAATTCGTCTCATGACAAATGACGCTGTTGACTCGGACAATTTCGCCTATATTTCAATTCCGGGAAGACAGTCTGCCGAAGTCCTTTACGTTTCAAGTGTCAACAATCTGCCGTCACAGATCGCTCTCGGGCTGATTCCGGAACTTGCGGTGAGACGTGTCAGTGAAGTTCCTGAAAATTTGGTTTCGGGGAATTACAGCTTCGTTGTCGTGAATATGGGAGACCGCGTTTTGACGAACGCTGAAAGCGATGCACTTCACAATTATGTTTTAGCCGGCGGCGATTTGGTTTTCGTTGCAGGCGCTTATTTGGAGGGCCCCAATCAAACCGTCAACATGTCCCGAATGCTTCCCATCCGCATCAATGAAACCGTTACAAGAATTGACGGGACGCGGATTTTTGCTGTCGGTGATGATTTTACAAGCGGTTTGGATTTAAACAGCGTTTTCATGAGAACGTTCTTGAGCGCGGAAACGCGTAATTTGACGTCAACCGCTTATCCGGTTATGACGATGGACGGCGTTCCGATTATCGCTTACGGCCCGTACGGCAACGGAACTGTTTTCTACGTCGGCTTAAATGATCATTCGGGCGTGAACGCGTGGAACAACTTTGCCAGCATGCCGGAGTTTCCGGTCTTTTGGGTCCGCGTTGCCAATCACTTTGCGGGCATCGGCGCAATTTCCGAATACAACGTGAGAGCCGGAACGATTATCACGCTTCCAAATGATACTGAAATCATCACGCCTGAAGGCAGAGTTGTAACAAACCGCATTTTGCTTGACTCCGTCGGTATTTACATAATCGGCCAAAGGCATATCGCTGTGAATATGTATAACGATAAAGAATCCAATTCGCTTGCGCCGCGCTTGAGCGGTCTTGAAAACGCGAATGAGGGCGGCGAACTGCCGACACAGTTTGAAATCAGGAACAATTTGTATTATATTTTAGCGATATTGGCTGCGCTGTTTATGATGACAGAGCTTTATTTGCTCAGAAAACGGGGGGATATTTAAATGTATTTTGAACATTTTTGGGTATTGTTTTTACTGATTCCCGCCGTTTTGATTGCACTTTATTTCTTTAAAAAAGCGGTCGGCAGGAAACAAAAGATTCTTATCAGCTCACGCGCCGTTATTGCCGTCATTTTAATTATCGCTTTGGCAAACCCGGTCGCGTTTATGTCGGTGACGCGAACGGATACGAATCCCAATATGGTTCTTGTTTCTGACGATACGGCAAGCATGCGCTTTTTTGCGCCGGGCGCGGGGCAAGAGCTTTACGCGTTTTTTTCGGAAAGATTCCAAATCAGATATGATATTCTTGTCGGAGATACGACGGCGCTTGGCGAAAAAATAGCACAGTATTCGGACGGCAGAAACCAAATCATATTGGTAACGGACGGCAACAGTAATTTCGGCAGAACATTGGAAGAGGGCATTGATATTGCCATTCAGACAAATACAACCGTATCAGCGGTCGTTCCCGCTCTGATTAGAAATGATTTAAGCATTCAAATAACAGGCGACAAAACGATTATTCAAGGCAACACGCAAGAGTTTGGCGTCACTGTCCGTCAGGCAGGGTCTCAAAGAGTGACTTACAATTATGTCATCCGGCAGAACGGCAATGTGATTTTTAATGAAACGGTGACAATGGAAGAAGGGGAGCGGGAGAAAACGACAACCTTCCAGACGCGTTTCATGCAGCTTGGCGCGCATGCGCTGGAAGCGACTTTAACTTCTGCCGCGGATACCGATCCGATTAACAACGTTTATACAAAATCGATCTACGCGATTGAAAAACCGAACGTGATTCTTGTGACATCCGACCGCAATTCGTCTTTAGCGCAGGTTGTCGGATCGCTGTATAACGTGACGGTGGTTGGAAACTTAACTGTCTTTGGAGACAATTTGGGCAGCGCGCTTTCAGCCACGAAAACAGTTGTTTTGGATGACATGTTCATCGGCAATATCACCGACAGCGAGGTCGCTTATCTGATGGAATACGTCGCTGACGGCGGCGGTTTAATGGTTGTCGGCGGCCGAACATCATTTGATTTCCCTGTCGGCCAGTCGTATTTGGATTCTTCATTTGAGAGGCTGCTTCCTGTCATTTCTATTCCTTCCGATTGGGAAGGCATTCAGGATGTTTACATTTTCATTGATGTTTCGGACAGCACCAGCGCGTATGCGGCAAACAATGTGCCTATTTTTTCAAATATCAAGGCTTCAGTGATGAACATCATTGAAAGTGATTTTTTCAGGGAAGCAAATGTGACTTATTTTACAATCGGCGATCAATCCAGAAATGATACGGGCGAGTTCTTCTTTCTCGGAAATCCGCGTGACGCTGAAGCGCTCAGGCTGGAAATCGAGAATTTGAGATGGGGTGACGGTGAAACCGATTTGATTAACACGTTTGACAATGCGATTCCCGTTATGAAGAACAGATCCGGTCAGCCGCTTATTATTATTTTATCTGACGGCAATTTGGTGGACCCGATCAGGGGCCCGTCTTACAATGAATTGCTGCGCTCAGTGAATCGAGTGGATGAGTTTGGCGCAACCATTCTTTTCATGAATATTTATTCACACAGAACAATACGCCCGGGTCAGTTTCAGGATTCCCGCGGCAACATTTTTGCAAGATCTTTGATGAGGAATTACAGAGGAGACGGCATTTATGTTGAGTCTAATCAGGGTCTGCCGATTCTTCCCAACTTCTCTCAGATGTTTGGAGAGAATCCAAATCAGAATGAAAATGTGACGGAAGGCAGTCTTTACATTTCCAATCCGAGACATTTCATTGTCCAAGGCGTCAATATCACCGGAACGAATATCAGCGGCTACAACGGCGTGACGCCGAAAGCGGGCTCTGATATGCTGCTGATTGCAAGTGACGGCTCTCCGATTTTAACGGTTTGGCGCTACGGCCTTGGGCGCGTTGCGGCTCTGACAACGGACAATGGTGTCGGCGGCGGCAATTATTGGGCGTCGGAGCTTTATACGGCGCCGGGTTCAAGAGTTATATCGGCGACGACGAATTGGGTGATGGGCGATCCGAATCGGGAAAGCGGTATTGTCATTGACGCGCCCGACACTTATGTCGGCTTGCCTGTGACGGTTCGCGTTCATATGTATGATGAAGGCATTCCCGTTTTGACGCTCGATGGTCAAAGACTTCTTTTGACAATGGAATCTGAAGGCGTTTTCACGACGGAATTGGTTTTCAATCAAACGGGAACTTTCAATATTTCGGGTTTTCCCATAACCGTGAATTATCCGATTGAGTACCGCGATATCGGTGTGAATGATGACCTCCGAAGGCTTGTTGAATCAACGGGCGGGCTTGTTTACACGGTCAATGAGGCAAAAGCGCTTTACATCAGAAACAACGGTGAGACAACGACTTTCCAAACGCGCGAAGCTGTCAGTTTCGTTGTTTATTTGCTGCTTTTGGCACTCTTAATTTTCTTAGGTGAAGTGATTTACCGCCGCTTCATGGAAATCAAAGAACTGAAACGGCTGCATGAAGAATATGACCGCCGCGAGAAAGAGTCTCCCGGTTCACTGCCGCCGCGGCCGGATATGTCTCAGTTCCGCCGCCAAAACGACATGGTTGCGGACGCTAAAAGTGATGCCAAGAAGTTTTTGGAAAAAATGAGAGAGAAGACCAAAAAGTAAGTGATTGAGGGTTTGCCGCCGCGCGCGAGCTGCCCATTTTATCTTTTTCATCTTTAACTCCTCCCTCCCTCTTTCTTTATTTTTCGTCGTTAGCCTCCCGTCCTCCGTTTTTATCTCTTTCTTTTTTTTTAATCGTTCTCTGTTTTTCATTACTTTTTAAAAGTCAAACATCCAATCCTCGATAAAATGATGAAACCTGAACGCCCGATAAAACCCTAATTAATAGTGATTTAGATTTCGATGAAAAACAGGCGTTCCAATTTTTTAAGAAAATTGAAACGAAAGACGATGTTTCAATAAAACCATAATTGTATGAAGCCTCACATACGACCGCAAGGCGAAATTTTGTGAGCGTAGCGAGCAAAATTGAAGCTTGCGGCTTTTTACCCCAAAGAAAAAAATGATATTTTTAGCAACGTTTTCAAAAACAAATAATTAAAAGAAGCAAGTGCTGTTTTCGTTGTTTTTTACGGGTGCGAATCTCCAACTCCTCCTTTCACTCGCTTCGCATCCGGTTCGCCGCTTCGCGCCGCCCCTCGTGAAACTCGTCGTTGGAGGTGGTTATTTCATTTTTTCATTTATTTTCAAAAAACGAACATCCATTTTTAAAACATTTTTTCAAACTTGAATCTCAGTTTCGTCTTTTCTTTCAGACTTGCCGTTTTCATTCTTCCGTTGATGCCTCTCAAAAACCCAAATCACAAAAACAGCCGATAGGATTCCGATGATTGCTCCCGCAATCACATCTGACGGATAGTGAACGAGAAGATAAATCCGTGATAGTCCCATAATGACGGCCAAAGAGAAAATCGGAATCGCCCATTTTCTGAAATGATAAACGGCGACGGCTGCAGCGGCAAATGCTGTCGCCGTATGTCCTGACGGAAACGAACGAAACGGATGAACCGAAATAAGTATGTCCTCTATCGTCAAACCGAGCCAGATAAACGGGCGCGGATGAGCAACGATTTCTTTTATAGTCCAGGTGACTGCCGCGCTGAGAAGAACAGCGGCAACTAAAACGAAAAATAGCGGGCGGGTTTCTTTTCTGAGAAGAAAGATGATTGAGAGAAGAACGGCGCCGACTCGAAATGTGCCGAGATATGAGAATAAAACCGCAATGAAATCAAAAAGGGAGTTGCCGCCTGCAAGATGGATTTGCAAAATGACAGCTGAATCAATCAGTTGGATAAAATCAATCGGATTCATTTATAAACTTCCTTTATTTATTATCATTTATTGTTTCCATTTATTATTTCCTTTTTTTGTTTTTTCTATGATTATTTACAATCTCTTTTATTGCATCTTATATGAGTTTTTTATTTATATTTGAAGCGTATAAATAGAAAAATATTGAATTTGCATCTATCATTTAAAAATAAAAAAATAAAAGTTGAAGTTCGATCAGGAGTTGAATTTCGGCCAGAGGGACATGTCTATTGATTAATTAAACAACAACAAGGTGTTAACCATATAAACTTTAAAATCATTTGAATTGTATTGAATGTAAATTATATAAACTGATATTGATTCTCAAAATTGAGTCTTACGAATCATGGTCAGTGTCCATTGTCGATTATATTTGCAATATCCCATTTCATTTCGACAACAATAACGGAGAGTATGTATTATGACTGATGAAATCCCGAACAGACAGAGAGCCGATCCCACGTTTGAACACAAGCGCCACGGAGACCGTAAGCCGGAGAGCGGACGCGATGACCGTGAGGAATGGGTTTGGGTTTTGGATTATCTTCCGTACGGCAGGGAAACGGACAACCGTCCCGTTTACCAGAAAAAACCGCTTATTCACGCGCTTGGCGACAACAAGCTGATTTTGATGGAATTAATTCCGGTTGAAGGCAAAATTCCGCCGGCTCATACAAAAACACATATCGGCGATAAGGAAAAAGACTACGTTGAGCGTGTCAAATCCAGAATTTCCTATGAAGAGCTTTCAAACGCCGCGAAATTGGAACTTCCGCTCCTTTTGGAAGATTATGTGGCGGCAAACGAAAGCCGGTTCATTCAATTCTTCAGCAAAGCGGCACCGCTTTCCATGCGCCAGAACAGCCTTGAACTCCTCCCCGGCGTCGGCAAAAAGCTGATGCAGGATGTCTTGGACGCGTCCAAGAAGGGGCCGTTTGCAGGATTCGCCGACTTAAAGGCCCGCGTCCCGACTCTTTACAACCCCGAAAAACTGATTGTTCAGCGCATCGTTGAAGAAATAAAGGGCGGCCAAAAGTATTACGTCTTTGCGGCCCCCCCCTCCCGTGCACTGACACAACCGCGTGAAGACGGCGGCCGTCAAGGAAACCGCAGTTACGGCGGCAATCGAGATGACAGGCAAGGCGGCGGAGAACGCAGCGGCGGTTATGGCGGTAATCGTGATGGTAACCGCGATGGCAGAGGCGGCGGACGTGGCGGCAGAAGAGATTATTAACAATTAATCAACAATTTAGTTGTAAACAAAAGCGGCTTAAAATCGGAATTTTTCCGATTTTTTTATTTCATTTTCATTCCGTTTTTCATTTCTCCCTTATCTTAATTCATTCATTTTTAAATTAAAAATCCTTTAAATTAACACTTCACTCTATCATAAAATCAAAACGAGATTTATTATGGTTCGTCAAATTCTCAAAGAATACAATGTCAAAGGCGGCAAAATGGATCAGCATTTTTTGATTGATGCCGCCGCTTTAGATGAAATTGTTGATTCCGCTCAATTGGAACCTTCCGACATTGTTCTTGAAATCGGCGGCGGTATCGGAAATCTCAGCGAACGGATCGCGCCGCGTGTTTCAAAATTGATCATTATCGAACTTGATCCCCAAATGATTCACGTCCTTAAATCTCGTCTTGCCGTTTACGAAAATGTTGAGATCGTTCAAGGGGACGTCATGGATGTCGATTTATCAAAACTGTCGTTCAACAAAATCGTTGCCAACTTGCCATACTCGATCTCTTCCGACATCACGCTCAAATTCCTGCAGCATGATTTCGATCTTGCCGTTTTGATGTATCAATATGAATTTGCGCAACGTCTGACAGCGGAGCCGGGCGGCAAAGATTACGGACGCCTTTCCGTCCACGTTCAATACAAAGCGGACGCTTCTCTGATTTTTAAAGTTCCCAATAATTCTTTTGAGCCGGCGCCGAAGGTGGATTCCGCCGCCATTCAGCTCATTCCGAGACCAGCTTCTTATTCCGTTCTCAGTGAAGATTTCTTTTTCTCGGTGACGAAAGCGATGTTTTCCCAACGCCGAAAGAAAATAAAAAATACTCTTCTCGGAAGTCCGCTGAAATCGGAAATGCCTGATTTGAAAGAGGTTTTGGACAAAATGTCAGACCTGCCGCTTGGCAGCTCTTTCGTATCGGCCGCGCTCAAAAATAAAACCGTCGGCGATCTTTTATCCATGCGCGCCGAAGACTTGTCTCCTGCGGATATCGCTTATTTCTCAAATTTGCTTTACGGACAAAAATCAAAATCATAAACATCAAATTCAATAATTAAAATTCAAACAGGTGAATCAATGACTGATGAAACTGTCGGCAGCAATCAGCCTGTCGCTATCACAAAGGCAGCATACAAAGGAACGAAAGTCTCTGTTTTGGAAGACGTTTACGAACCCGCTGAAGACACATTTTTGCTGGCGGACTGCGCTGTTTTAGAAGTTTCAAAATTAATTCCTAAACCTGACGGCGGCTTGGACGCGTTTGATAATTTTAGTTTTTTGGATGAGTTTTTCGCGTTTGAAGTCGGCTGCGGTTCCGGATTTGTTTCCGCTTTTCTAAAAAACCATTTTCCCGATTTACATATATCGGCCGTTGATATTAATCCGAATGCCGTTTCATGCGCGCGTATGAACGGCGTTCGCGCTTTTGAATCTGATATGTTTGAAATTTTTGAAAAACAGAGGCATCAGCGTTCGATTGATACACCCGTTGAAGATACGGCTCCCGCAAAACCGCCGCTCGGATTTGATTTAATTCTGTTCAATCCGCCGTATTTGCCGACATCGGAAAGTGAAAAAGTAGATGGCTTGCTCAATTACGCTTTCGACGGCGGGGCTGACGGGCGCGACAGCATTAATCGTTTTTTAAACGAAGTCGGCGCGTATCTCAAAGACGGCGGTTTCTTTTTGCTTTTGATTTCTTCCATCACGGGTTTGGATGAAACGGTGTCTGAGATGAAAAACTGCGGTTTTTCGGCGGAAGTCATCGGCACAACGAAATGCTCTTTTGAGGAGCTGATCGTATTGAAAGGAAAACAGCTTTAAGTTTTCCCGCGTTTATTGTTTTATATATTGTTCTTATGTTCTTGTTATCTGTTTTTTGATTCATTCACGAATGAGAAATATTTGAGAGGGTTATCATGGCATCTAATGTTTATTTTACGAATTTCAGAGCGCGCCGCACATCCGACAGCAAAGTCTGTAAAATCAAGCGTTTGTTCAAAGCCGCAGGCTTTTCCGACATGCTTTCAAAAGGCGATTTAACCGCCGTCAAGCTTCATTTCGGTGAGCGAGGTAATGACGGCTACATCAATCCTGTTTTTGTCCGCGCCGTGACGGACTGCGTCAAAGAAACGGGCGCCTCCCCCTTCGTGACCGACACAAATACGCTTTACTTCGGTTACCGCAGAAACGCTGTTGACCACATTGAAACGGCTCTGCTTCACGGCTTTAACTACGCGGCGCTTGGCGTTCCCGTCGTTATCGCGGACGGTTTAAAGGGCACCAATGAAATTTCCGTTCCCGTCAATTTAAAAGAATTCAAAGAAGTTAAAATCGCGGCGGATATTTACAACGCGGACGCCATGGTTGTTTTGACGCACTTTAAAGGGCATGTCATGTCCGGTTTCGGCGGCGCTGTCAAAAATCTGGCGATGGGATGCGCTTCTATTCGCGGCAAATGGGAACAGCACGAAGCGGCTCAGCCTGAGGTCGATCAACAAAAGTGTACGTCCTGCGGCGAATGCATCAGCGCCTGCCCGATTAACTCCATTGAAATGACGGATGCGGGCGCTCACATCATCGGCGCAACCTGTCTCAGTTGCGGCGACTGCATGATTTGTCCTGAGCATGCCATTTTCCATGATTGGGGGCGGGTGCCGGCATTCATCGACAGAATGACGGAATATGCTTACGGCGCCGTTAAAGACAAGCCCGGAAAAGTCTGTTACATGACTTTTGTTATGAACGTGACGCCCGACTGCGACTGCGCTTCCTGGAGCGACGCGCCGATTGTTCCGGACATCGGTATTTTGGCATCTGACGACCCGATTGCGTTGGACCAGGCCTGCTATGATTTGGTTAACAAAAGCTGCGGCTTTGAAAACAGTAAGTTAAGAAGCAATCATAATCCCGGCGAAGACAAATTCAAAGGTGTTTGGAGAAACGTTGACGGCTGGCGCCAAATTGAGTACGGCGAAGAAATCGGTCTTGGGACATGTGAATATGAATTGATTGAAATTTAAAAAACATTTCCATCCTTTCAATCCTATCTTTTTTCACAATGTTTAAATATAATTGCAGGCTTTGAGTATTTCACTTCAAGAACGTGAGCCACCTTAACTCAGATGGTAGAGTGTCTGGCTGTTAACCAGAATGTCACAGGTTCGAGCCCTGTAGGCGGCGCTTCTTGTTTTAATATTTTTATGTACTTGGTTATTTTATTATGCATTCGTTATTTCGGCTTCAAATCATTTTTTAAAATTCAGCATGTTCCCAAAAACGTTTTTATGTAGAAACGCTCTCTTCAATGATTACTTGTATTTACTAACGCGGGCCTGTAACTTAGCGGTTAGAGTGCTCGGCTCATAACCGAGCTGTCACTGGTTCAAATCCTGTCAGGCCCACTCAAAAACCTTATATATTTCATGGCGGTTTGTATGGACTGCAATTGTTGACAAAGCGGCAATTCGCAAATGTTTATCAAAAAATATTGCCACCTTAACTCAGATGGTAGAGTGTCTGGCTGTTAACCAGAATGTCACAGGTTCGAGCCCTGTAGGCGGCGCTTCTTTTCTTTTTTATGCATTTCACCGTTCTTTTGATTTGAAAAATTATTTTTCATGATTCAGTTAAAAATATGAAAAACAGGGGCAGATTGATAAATGAAGGGAAAAGCGGAGCGGCTCGCGCGCACGGCAGCTGCAGTCGAACGGAATCCGCAGGCAGCAAGCAGAAAGCGGAAGCTTGGAGGCAACAGCAGCACAAACATCTCCCTCCGCATTTGAAATTTCGTGAGTGCCGGGTAAGCAAAATTTTTTAGCATCATTTAAATAAAAAGAGCGTTATTTTAATATATTGTTTACTTTATTATTTTACATGAATTAAATTGGTGATTTAATTATGTCAGAAAAAGAGTCTCTTCAAAAAAGAAAAATGCTGGCCTGGGGAATAACAGGTGCCGGCGATAAATTAGCAGAAACCGTTGAAGTCATGAAACAGATTAAAGAAAAAGGCCACATCATTGATGTCTTCACCTCTGAGGAAGGAGCGGCTGTTTTGAAGTGGTACAAACTGTTTGAAGAAGTCAACAATTCTTTTAACTCCTGTAAAGTTGAATCAGGTCCAAACACCCCGTTTATCCTCGGCGACCTTCAAACCGGCAAATATGACGCTTTAATCATTTCGCCGGCGACGGCCAACACGGTTGCTAAAATTGTTAACGGTATTGCCGATACGCTTTTAACAAACGCTGTCGCTCAAACGGCCAAAACAGACGTTCCGATTTACATCTATCCGGTGGATCATAAAAAGGGCAAAATCCAAACACATGCCCCCAACGGCCGTGAATTCTTTTTGGAAATGCGTGATATTGATGTTGAAAATTCCAAGAAGTTAAAGAAAATGAAAAATATCAAAGTTGTGAAAGCGCCTGAAAAGCTGAAGAAGTATTTCAAGTGATTTTGTTATTAATCAATCATTTTTAACTTTATTTCTTTTTTTGCTTTATTCTTTTTTGCTTCATCCATTTTTAAAAGCAGGTTCAAATGTCATGATATCCTCAGATTTTGCCTATTACTCGCCATTTAAAATTTGAGTACTTTCACCCCGCTTACCTTTCCTTTAATACTTTCAAACGACTTTTACGATTTACTGTCTTGCAAAAAGAGACGGAGGAAAAATCATGAACGCCACAATCGAATCAAACGATTTCAATGAAAGTATCGCTTTAAACAAAACGAATGAATATAAAATTTTAAACGCGCCCGTTCCCGAAGAAAATGAGTTTTTCAAAGGCTTGGTTCAAAGAGCCCGCTTCTACGAGCAGTTTGAAGAAAGAAAAACCAAAATGACTTATTCCGTTGTTCAGACAGATATCGGTTCTTTTACAGCCTGAATCTGTTCTGTTTGCCGCTGTTTAATTATTGCTGACTTTCATTTACATCCCAATAATTATTTTAGGAAAATTATTTTAAGAAAAACGATTTAACTCCATTTGCATTTTTCTTTATTGACCGGTCCGACAGGAAAGGTCAACTTGAAGCGTAGCTTCAAGTGATTGTTTTCAATTATTTAGGAGATAAAACATGCCGCTCATTTCAAATATTGAGATCTTGGAAAAGCCCGAACAGCCGATCATTTTTATTCGCGTGCAAACATCCGTTTCAGATTTACCGAAAGCAATCGGTTCAAATTATGAAAAGTTAGAAGCTTATCTCAAAAAAAACGGCCGATATTTGGCTGACATCCCCTTCGTTTCATTTTACAGCTTTGAAGACATGAACAATATGGATGTTGCAATGGGCTTCCCGCTGGCGGCTCCGCTTAAAGGTGGCGGTGAGATCGAATCCGGAGTCATAGCTGCCGGAAAAGTCATTTCCTGTATGTATCTCGGTCCGTATGATCAAATGGGTCCGGTTTACGACCAAGTTATGAAACAGATTGAAGAGAAAGGATACAAGCTCGTTTACCCGACCTATGAATTTTATTACAACGGTCCGGAAGTTCCGGCAGAACATTATTTAACAGAACTTCG
>JAIRKA010000055.1 GCA_031260345.1 Methanosarcinales archaeon | reverse complement strand
GAAGCGAACGGATGTGATAAGAATGAGCAGATGCAAGCGGCAACAGCAGACGCAGGCGCAAACAGCGGCACAGAAGTAAGCAACACGGCAGCGCCCGACACTGCGCCCGCATTCATCCTCCCGATCGGGATGGAAATCGCCGACGTCGTTGCGCTTGACTTGGTGCAATACAAAGACATGCCTTTTGTCGAATTCAAAACGTTTTCGGAGGCTTTGGATGAGGCTTTTGGAAAAACAGCATTGCAGTTCGTTGAAGTTAAAAAAGAAGAGGTCAAGCAGGATAAAAAACTCGGGGTTTACGAGCGCCGTCTGAAACAGCAGACGGAAACGATTGAAAAATTCGACCGTGAAATCGAAAAGAATACGAAAGTCGCCGAGACGATTTATTCCAATTACGCTTTTGTCGAATCCATCTTAAACGTCCTGAATGCGTCACGCGACAAAGGTTATTCTTGGGATGACATCAAAAAGATTATCGAAAACGCCAAAAAAGAGAATTCAAATGAAGCGGCGAAAGCCATTTTATCGATTCAGCCGGCGGACGCTTCCGTGACGGTTGACTTAAAAGAGCACAAAGCCGTTCTTGACATTCGAAAAACGATTCCTCAAAACGCCAACGTCTATTACGATCAGACAAAGAAGTTTGAGAAAAAGAAAGACGGCGCACTCAAGGCGCTTGCTGATACGCAGTCCATTCTTGAAAAGAAAGAAAAAGAGAAAAAGGAAGACAAATCCAAAGGCTTCGAATTTGTTCTCAAGCGAAAGAAGCATTGGTATGACCGCTTCAAGTGGTTCATCTCTTCCGACGGCTTTTTGGTTGTCGGCGGCCGTGATTCCGATTCCAACGAAGAAATTTTCAAAAAATACATGGAAAAGCGCGACTTTGTTTTCCACACGCAATACCCCGGCGCAGCGTTAACAGTGATTAAAACGGAAGGGAAAGTCGTTCCGGAAAGTACGCTTCAAGAGACGGCCACATTCTCCGTTTCCCACTCCGCATTATGGAAAGGCGGCAGCGCATCCGGTGACTGCTACATGATTAAAGGCGATCAGGTTTCAAAAACGCCGGAAACGGGCGAATACGTTCCGAAAGGCTCTTTTATCATCAGGGGCGAGCGCCGCTATTTCGAAAACGTCACTCTTGAGCTTGCCGTCGGCTTGGAGTTGAAACCCGAAACCAGAGCGATCGGCGGCCCGATTTCGGCAGTGACGAAAAACGGCGCTTACGTTTGCGAAATCGTTCCCGGAAAGTTCAACCAAAACGATTTGTCAAAAAAGATTTACCGCCTTTACACCGATGTCATCAAAGATCAAAAGTTTTTGAAAACAATCGCGTCGCCTGATTTGATTGCGATGGTGATGCCGCCGGGAGAATCGGATATCCGAAAAGGACCGGATGGCGGGAAAGTGAAAGTTGAGAATGAAAACGAGTGATTCGTTTTTCTGAAACTTTTTGAAAATAAAAACGAGCGATCCATTTTTCAGAAATTTATTGAAAAATTGGTGCAGTTCGCGCGCGAGCGATGCCGCACTTCTTGAATGGCGGCAGACTAGATTAAAATTATTTTCATAACTGTAAAATGAACCAAAAAAACTCACACAAAAGGAATGAATTATTAAATGATCGGCGTAGAAATTGACATAATCGTTTCAGACAGCATCAAAGCATTCGAATTATACGAAAAAATCTTCGGCGCTGAAAAAATCGAAGCGACCGCTTTTGAAAAAGGCTTAAACGAATCCGTTTTCACAATTTACGGCACAAGATTCCATTTGCTGGATGAGAATATGGAGTACGGAATGGCTGCCGCAAAACCGGAAGACCCGAAATCGATTTGGTTTAATCTGGTCGTTCCCGACATCAAAGAAACCTTTCAAAAAGCAATTGACGCCGGATGCAAAGAAATTCAGCCGATTACAGAAATGGAAGCGATGGGTGTTATCAATGCGATGTTTATCGATCCTTACGGCATCGTTTGGATGCTTCACCAAATTGTGCGGGAAGTCAGCTTTGAAGAACGCATCAAAGTGATGGAAAAAATGATGGAAAATAAATAAAGAATCACAAAAGAGAGTAAACATGAAAGTGCTGAAAAAAGATCTGAAAGGCAGAACCGGCGAAATTGCGCTCTTAGCGGAGTCGTTAGAGGATCTTTGGCACTTAAAATACATCATCGACCCGAACGACTTGGTTTTTGCGCTCACGAAAAGAAAGCCGGAAGGCGCAGATGATAAAATCCGCCCGGAAAAGCTGGAGAAGGTGACCGTTCGCCTCGGAATCCGTGTTGAAAAAATCGAGTTCCATAAATTCGCGAACCGCTTACGCATTCAAGGCGTGATTGAGCACGGCATGGACACCGGAATGCATCACACGCTCAACATTGAAGAAGGCACGAATCTTTCGATTATCAAAAACGAATGGAAGAATGACCAGCTTGAGCGCATTAAAGAAGCGGAAATCGCAGGCAAACGCCCGTCCGTCATCATCGCCGGAATCGAAGAAGGAGACGCTGATATCGGCTTGGTTCGCCACTACGGGATTGAGCCGTATTCTCATATTCACCAATCTTCGGGTAAAAGAGAAGGCGGTCTCCGTCATGTATTCTTTAAAGAGGTTGCTGATCAATTGAATTTCGTATATGACGAAAGCGCCGCCGTTATTGTTTGCGGCCCGGGTTTTACAAAAGATGATTTTATGATTTATTTCAAAAGAGCGTATCCGGAGATTGCTTCTAAAACGGCTGTTGAAGACAGCACAATGATCGGGATTCCGGGTTTTCTTGAAGTTTTGAAGAAAGGTTCCATTGACAAAATCATGCAGGAATCGCGCCTCTCGCGTGAAGCGGCGATGATGGATGAGCTGCTCAAGGAAATTGCAATCGACGGAAAAGCCGCTTACGGTCCGGCTGAAGTGAAAACAGCTGTTGACTTCGGCGCCGTTGAAACGCTATTGGTTGCCGATGAAAAGCTGCGCGCAGAAAGAGAAACGGCAGATAATGCTTCAGACTTATCAATTGAAAAAATGATGAAAGATGTTGAAGCGGGTCAGGGAAAAATCATTGTTTTCAGCACCGAATTTGAGCCGGGGCAAAAATTACATTCGCTCGGCGGAATCGCCGCGATTCTTAGGTATAAAATGGCGCAATAAAAGAGTCAATAAGATAACGTAATAAGATGGTACAATAAAAAAGATGCAATAAATATTAAGAAAGATTTGTGCCGATTCATTTATAAAATAAAAAGCCGCTCGGAGCTACGCTCCGAGTTGACCGTTCCTGACGGAACGGCCAATTTCACAGAGGCCGATAATTTTCTGTTTTTCATTTTTGTTTGTTATCGCTTACTCTTCGTGGGCTTCCTCATTCTTTCTGTAACTGAAAACGGCAATTGCAGCCATAAAGAAGGAAACGATGATTATGGCCCCTTCCGGAATTTCAGATCCGGGAGATGCGGGCTCTTCCGGGGTAATCGGAGGTTCGGGGGTTTCAAAGCCCTCATCAGGACCGCCTGAGTTGTTGCTGTCGTTTACGGTTGCGTTACCTGTACTGTTTCCGCCGCCACCGCCGGTCCCGCCATTGGGTTCCCACTGAGCAAACAAAACGACGTTGGAAATCATTGAGCGTTCCATATCGGGCTTCCATGATTCTTCCGGTGTCACTCCGTCTGTCTTCCACCCGCTGAAAACGTAACCGTTTTTCTCTAAGTTACCGGGGCCGAGAATTGTCGCCTTCTCATTCATGATATAAATGGTCGAATCATCAGGAGCGTTTCCTGCTGTATTGCCGTTACCGTCATATGTAACCGTATATTTCGGGGCTAAATATACAGCATCCGCCACGATGTTCGTACTGCCGACTGAAATCGGAATCGGGAGCATGAATTTGATGTAAGAGTTTAA
>JAIRKA010000021.1 GCA_031260345.1 Methanosarcinales archaeon | reverse complement strand
TTTTCAAAGCCATTTTCATCCAAAGCGGAACGAATCGCTTCAATCATGCCGTCCATCATTCCCGACGGCGCAACAATATCCGCGCCCGCCTTTGCGTGGCTGACGGCAATTTCTCCGAGGATTGGAAGCGTCATGTCATTGACAACATCATGATTTTCAAAATTCACGATTCCGCAGTGGCCATGGTCGGTGTATTCACACATGCAGAGGTCAGTTATTACAATCAATTTTTTTCCGAATTCCGTTTTGATTGCGCGGACGGCTTTTGAAACAGCGTCATCGCCGCCGTAAGCGGAAGTTCCGATGCCATCTTTCGTCTTTGGAATTCCAAAAATCAATACGGCAGGGATTCCGAGATCAAAGGCTTCGCGGGCAGCGTCAATGACCAGCGCCTGCGGCCATCTATAAACGCCCGGCATGGACGCGACTTCCGTTTTTTCGGATGCCGTTTCATCAACGAAAAGCGGATAAATCAGATCATTGACCGTCAAACTGTTTTCTCTGACCATGTCTTTTAGTTTTCCGTATCTTAAGCGTCTCATTCGGGTCTGCGGAAACATTTTGATTCTCCTGCGTTTTTTAATAAAAGTCAATCGAATAATGTGAGTGAACTAAGATGCATGAATATAAAATAGCTTTCGCATTCTGCCAAAAAAAAATGAAAATAAAAAAGATGAGGCGATTTAATTTTTGAAATTAAATCACTTCATAGCCGTTTCTGCCGTAAAAATAATCATCGCCGCACTTGACCACAGATTGATTTTCGATTTGCTCGTAAACATAAGCGTACACCTCCCCGCACTGCTGCAATTACGCGGCTTCTTCGATAATTAAGTGTTTTCGACAACTGTAAACGAGACGCTTGTAACGAATGATGCATCATCATATTGCCCGTCTTTGCGGTACAACCGCATTTCGTAATCGCCGTCTTTGTTGGGGGCTTTGAAAACAAGCAAATTATCACCGGCTGCCGGATATTGATATGATCCGTACTCTCTGTGGGGCGCTCCGGTTTTGTATACGGCGGCAAAGGCTCTGTTGCTTTTCATTTCATCGGTTATGCCTGTTACCGACAGTTTCATTTCCTCGTAAGGGGCGTAAGTGTTTTTATCTAATGAAACGGATGCGGAGCAGGGAGCACCGTCTTTGCTTTTTACCGCATTTGATTCTGCAGCACTGGTTTCGGCTGTTTTAACGACTGTCTGACCACCGGCCGCTGGCTGCTGACCACTGTTATCGCCCGGCAGATCCAACGCGCTTTTATACGAATAGCCTGCAAAAAATTCCTCAATACTGTTCATGAACAGTTCTACGGTATCCTGTAATTTTTCGGTATTCTCTATGCTTCCGTGGCTCATCCAGAATTTTTTCACTTGACCTTCAAACTCGCGATTGACTTCCTCCGCTCTCTTTTTGAGGGGAGCATCAGACGGCAGATTCCATATCATACCCAAGCGTTTTGCGTTCGGGAAAATTTCGGCAAGCACACCATCGACGATATTGCTGTAATCGTTGTATATAAAATAATCAATATCCGAAGCGTAATTTTTCATCATCATCAGTATATCCCGCCACGGGACGTTTTTATCAGCTTCCGCAGTGACAAAAACGGGAAGTACAACGGTTTCTCCCTTTGCAGTAATACCGATAAAAGAATATATATACGCGTTATAGGTAGTCACCCACGACTGCCGGACATAGCCGAACACATAACGGAAATGCAGTCTGTTGTCGGCGTCTTTTCCGTTCTCATAAGCGCCCGCATCGTACAATTCGCAGTCCGCATCAATGACTTCGCAGTCTTTTGTGTCGTCGAAGTAGCGCTCGGCATACTTTTCGCACTCTTCCTCGGTCATTTTTTTGCGTTTTCTGCGCCATCTTCTCATAGAGGACTGCAATTCAGAGGAAGGTTCATCCTCGACGTTTTCCGGCGGGGAGTGCGGCGGGTCTCCGCGTAAAATCACTCTAATCGGAGGCGGGCCAATTAATATGTGCGGCGGCTCCGGCTGCAGCGGCTCGGGTGTTCTTGGAGGTTTGGGCGGTTTTATTTCGCCTTCGGGGCCATCGTCTTTTCTTGGTTCGTCATCCTCCGGCAATTTGTCTTCCTCACCGATTTGTTTTTCAGCCTCTTGCAAAATTCTTTTTAATTCGGGAATAAATTCGGTTGGAGCCGTTCCATTTTCGTTCACAGGGGGGTTTTCAAAATCAACCTTTTCCCAAAACGAAAGATCAGTTTTTATGAGATCGTAAACACTGTCTTGGTCCCAATGATCGCCGTTTTCATCTATCGCGACGATTTTTTCGCCCAAATAGATTTTAAAAAGCATGTCTTCGGTATCGGTTTGCCCGATTTCCGTCTTTAATACTTTCATAAGGTCGCCGTCAGCCCGATGCGTTCCCGTATTGATGAACAGCCATTCAATTTTACCGGATGGGCCGTAACCACGCATAAAGCATAAAAGTCTGCCGTTAGCTCTTACTATAAGCAGGATGCAAAATTCCATGCTGCCGTCAATTTTCGAGAGATATGCCCCTGAATAACCTTGTTGTGCCATTGTTTTCCCCCTCTGATTTTAATTTTATCTCAATTAAATCACTTCATAACCGTATTCTTTCGCCAGCGCCAAGCTCATTTCCCTCAGCTTGAACTTCTGAATCTTACCGCTTCCCGTCATCGGGAATTCGTTCAGGAAGAAGACGTATTTCGGAATTTTGTAGCGCGCAATCTGTCCGCGGCAGAAATCCGCGACATCTTCCGGCTGCATTTTGGCACCGTCCTGTAAAATGATGAAAACACCGACTTCTTCACCGTATTTCTCCGATGGAACACCCACGACTTGAACATCTTTCACGCCTCCCAATTTGTACAAGAATTCTTCGATTTCACGCGGATAAATGTTTTCGCCGCCGCGGATAATCATATCTTTGATACGGCCGGTAATCGTAAAGTTGCCGTTTTCATCCATCACGCCGAGGTCTCCCGAATGCAGGAAGCCGTTTTCATCAATCGCTTCTGCGGTTGCTTCGGGTTTGTTGTAATAGCCTTTCATAACATTGTAGCCGCGGCAGCACATTTCGCCGGGAACGCCGGGCGGACACTCTTCGTACGTTTCGGGGTCAAGAACTTTGACTTCTGTAAACTCAAACGGACGGCCGACGGTCAGATAACGGACATTTTCGGGATCATCGACATGGGACTGCGTCATTCCAGGAGACGTTTCCGTGAGACCGTAAACGCTTGTGACATCGATGTACATTTCTTTGTTGACGCGTTTCATCAAATCAGACGGGCAGACTGAACCGGCCATAATTCCGGTTCGAAGGCATGTCAAATCAAACATGTCAAACATCGGATGATTGAGTTCAGCGATAAACATTGTCGGAACGCCGTAAAGTGCTGTACATCTTTCTTTGTGAATGGACGCGAGCGTCAAAAGCGGGTCGAACTTTTCAATCATCACCTGCGTGCTGCCGTGCGTGAGACAGTTCATCGTCGCCAAAACAACGCCGAAGCAGTGGAAAAGCGGAACACAGACGCAAAGCTTGTCTTCAGGCGTAAATTTCATGTGCTCGCCGGTCAGAAATCCGTTGTTTGCGATATTGTGGTGGGAAAGCATAACGCCTTTGGGGAATCCTGTTGTCCCCGACGTGTACTGCATGTTGACGACATCGTGGCAGCTGACTTCCGCTTTTGCTTTGTCCAAAACGTCATCGGAAATATTGCTTCCGAGAAGCAGAACTTCAGAAGTATTGTACATGCCGCGGTGCTTTTCCTGGCCGATGTAAATCACGTTTTTCATGCGCGGGTATTTCTCGCTCTTGAAGTGGCCGCGCTGGCAGGTTTTAAGCTCGGGAAGCATTTCGTAAGTCATTTGAACATAGTCGCTTTCAAATGTCCCGTCAATGATACAGAGCGTATGCATGTCGGAGTCTTTCACAAGATATTCCAATTCATGCTGCTTGTAGCTGGTATTGACCGTCACGCAGACCGCGCCGATTTTTGCACAGGCGTAAAGGAAGGTCAGCCAGTCCGGAACGTTGGTCGCCCATAAGCCGACGTGGTCACCTCTTGAAATGCCGATTGCAAGCAAACCCTTTGCCATGTTGTCAACGCGGCTGTTGAAATCCTTCCAAGTAAATCTCAAATCTCTGTCGGAATAAACAATATATTCTTTATCGGGCGTCTCTTTTGCCCAATATTCGAGCCAGTCGCCCAATGTTCTGTCGGAAAGTTCGATTGACATGTTTTTCTTCTCCTTTTTTCCCTCTTACTCTTATTTTTCTATTGCTTTGAGTTTATTTTGGGTTTAAGCCGGAGCGTAAACAGTCGCGATGATTTTTGCACCCGTTTTATCGGCGGCGCAGACAAGGTGGCTGACAATGGAATCGTAGTAAATGCTGTCGCCTGCCTTCAAGATGTAGGTGTCTTTGCCGTAAATGATTTTCAAAGTGCCTTCCAAAACGTAAATGAATTCTTCGCCTTCATGCGCCGACATTTCAAGCGTTCCGTCATCAACGGCGTTGATTTCAATAAAGAACGGCTCCATTGATCTTCCTGCTTTCTGCGGCGCAAGCGCGAAGAAATTGTTGTGACTGACTGTCTTCTTTTCAGCGTTGGAGGTGTGAATCGTTTCAAGCGCTTCACCTTTGCGGCTGACTGCGGGGCCGAGATTTTCGTCGTCATCCAAAAACGTGCCGAGACGGATGCCGAGTGCGCGGGCGATTTTAATCAAAGGCGCCAAAGACGGTACGTTGGTGTCATTTTCAATATTGCTGATCTGTTCAGCACTCAGCTGACTTCTTTTCGCCAATTCTTCCACGGTTATCTGTTTGGACTCGCGGATGGATCTGATTTTTGTTCCGATATTTTTATTGTCTGCCATAATTTCCCTCTGTTAATGATAAATCGGATATAAATATTGGATAAGTTTCTGTTTATTTTTATGGGGCTTCGCTATTTTACGTTCCTTCTTCCCAGTCGTCCATATAATTTCGCTGCCTTTCGGTCAGCGTGTCGATTTCAATTCCCATCGACCTTAATTTCAGCATCGCGACATAATTGTCAATTTCCTCGGGGACTTTGTGAACGCCATATGGCAATTTGTTTTCGGCAATGTATTTGACGCCGAGGGCTTGGTTGGCAAAGCTCATGTCCATAACTTCTGCCGGATGGCCGTCGCCTGCTGCCAAATTGACAAGCCTGCCGTCCGCCAAAACATTGATTTTTTTGCCGTCAACAATATACTCTTTAATGTTTCTGCGAACTGTTTTTTCGGAGGAGGCCATTCTTTTAAGCGCTACCAAATCAATTTCAACATTAAAGTGACCGGCGTTCGCCAAAATCGCGCCGCTTTTCATCTTTTTGAAATGATTTTCCGTTAAAATGTCGCGGTTGCCTGTCGTTGTGACAAACAAGTCGCCGATTTCCGCCGCCTGTTCCATCGGCATCACGCGGTAGCCGTCCATGCGCGCTTCAAGCGCTCTGACCGGGTCGATTTCCGTGACAACAACTTCTGCTCCAAGACCTGCCGCTCGCATCGCAACGCCGCGGCCGCACCAGCCGTAGCCGCCGATCACAGCGATTTTGCCGGCGACGAGCAAGTTTGTCGTCCCCATAATGGCGTCCCAGGCAGACTGTCCTGTTCCGTAGCGGTTGTCGAATAAAAATTTGGTTTTCGCGTCGTTGACCGCGAGAACAGCCATTTCAAGCGCGCCGTCTTTTTCCATACCGATGAGACGGTGAATGCCGGTTGTCGTTTCTTCGCAGCTGCCGATAATCTTCGGAATCAGATCACGCCTTTCCTTATGAATTTTGAAAATCAGGTCGGCGCCGTCATCAATCGTGATGTCCGGATCGATGTCTAAAACCTTATCGATGGCTTCGTAATATTCTTCATTTGTGCAGTCATATTTCGCGAAGCAGGAAATGTTTGCGGACGTGCTGAGCGCTGCCGCGACATCATCTTGCGTGCTGAGCGGATTGCATCCGGTAATTGCGACAACTGCGCCGCCGGCAGCAAGCGTTTCGACTAAGACGGCCGTTTTGGCTTCGACGTGAAGCGCCATTGCGATTCTGCGCCCGGCAAGCGGCTTTTCCTTTTCAAAATCCGCCCGAATTTGATTTAAAACAGGCATATGATTTCTTGCCCATTCAATCTTCAGGCGGCCGGATTCCTGCATTTCTTTTAAAGATAAATCAGTCAAATAGAGACACCTTTTTTTCAGTGTTTGAATTTAGAAATTTTTAATAAAAAAGTTTATTCAAGCGGAATTGAGAAAGCCGTCATGAAATATAAAACAAATGCTTTTAAAAGAAAGTTTCAAAGAATCATTCTTATTCAACAAAACCGAAACATCGTCTTTCTTTTCAATATTTGAAAAACGGGGGCAGGTTGCAGAAGCAAAACAAAAAATGGAGCGGCTCGCGCGCGGCGGAGCCATAGCTGAACGAGAGAAGAAAAAGCGAAAAAATAAAAGCAGAAAAGTGACTCATCACTTTTCTTCTTCAATACTTGCCTGTGCCGCCACCAAGCGCGCAATCGGAATTCTGTAAGGTGAGCAGCTGACATAATCCAAGCCGATTGAATAAGCGAATCGAATCGAACTCGGCTCGCCGCCGTGTTCGCCGCAGATGCCGATCTTCAAATCGGGTTTTTGGGACCTTCCTTTCTCAACACCGATTCTCATGAGTTCGCCGACACCTTCCTGATCAATTGCGACGAACGGATCCTCGGGCAAAATATTCTGTTCAACGTAAAGCGGAATGAACTTCGCGACATCGTCTCTTGAGAAGCCGAATGTCGTCTGAGTCAAATCGTTTGTACCAAAGGAGAAGAATTCCGCTTCTTTGGCGATCTGATCAGCTGTCATCGCCGCGCGCGGCAATTCAATCATTGTGCCGACCGTGTATTCGATTTCAACGCCGCATTCTTCCATGACTTTCTTGGCAGTCTCAATAACGTCCTTTTTCGTGATTTCAAGTTCACGGACATGACCGACAAGCGGAATCATCAGTTCGGGCTTGACAACGGTGCCGTCTTTATGAAGGCTGCAGGCCGCTTCAATAATTGCGCGCGTCTGCATGTTGTAAATCTCAGGGTAAGTAATGCCGATGCGGCATCCTCTGTGGCCGAGCATCGGATTGAGTTCATGCAGATTGACGACACGGTCTATCGTTTTTTCAACTTTTGCGAGTTCTTCTTTTGAGGCGCCGTTCTTTTTAAGCTCTTCCAAATTCTCTTTCAGTTCATAGACTTTCGGAAGGAATTCATGAAGCGGCGGGTCCAAATAACGAATTGTGACGGGTTTGCCCTGCATCACGCGAAGAATTCTCGTAAAGTCTTTTCTTTGCATCGGCAAGAGTTTTTCCAAACACGCCTCACGCTCTTCTTTCGTCTCAGAAAGAATCATATCGCGGACAACGGGGATTCTGTCTTCTTCAAAGAACATGTGTTCGGTTCTGCAAAGACCGATGCCTTCCGCGCCAAGCTCCAACGCTTTTTGAGCGTCTTCGGGCGTGTCAGCGTTTGTGCGGACGCCGAGTTTACGGAATTCATCCGCCCAATTGAGAAGTACTCCGATGTCTTCGCTGATTTCAGGCGGAATCAAAGGCATCTGACCTAAAATAACGCTTCCCGTACTTCCGTCAATCGTAATGTAATCGTGTTCACAGATTGTCAGACCGCCGACATAAAATTTCTTGTCGTCAGATTCTGAAATCGTAATATCGCCGCATCCGACGACACAGGGCTTGCCCATGCCTCTGCCGACAACGGCCGCGTGAGAGGTCATGCCGCCGCGAACCGTTAAAACGCCCTCGGCAACGTACATGCCGCCGATGTCTTCGGGAGATGTTTCGGTTCGAACCAAAATAACTTTTTCACCCATTTCAACCATTTTCTCGGCGTCTTCTGAAGTGAAGACGACTTTTCCGACAGCGGCTCCCGGAGATGCCGGAAGTCCTTTTGCAATCGACTTTTGTTCGCACTTCGGATCAATCATCGGGTGAAGAAGCTGGTCAATCTGCGCGGGCGTCACACGCATGACAGCCGCTTTTTTATCAATGAGACCTTCTTCAAACATGTCAACGGCGATTTTTGCCGCGGATCTGGCGGTTCTCTTGCCGCTTCTGGTCTGAAGCATGTAAAGACTGCCTTCTTCAATCGTAAATTCAATGTCCTGCATATCCTTGAAATGCTTTTCAAGTGTTTCGCAGATATCCACCAGCTGTTTGTACGCATCGGGGATTTGCGCTTCAAGCGTTGAAATTTCAGCGGGCGTTCGGATGCCTGCAACGACATCTTCGCCCTGAGCGTTAATCAGGTATTCGCCAAAGAACTTGTCTTCGCCGGTTGACGGGTTTCTTGTAAAAGCGACACCTGTTCCTGATGTGTCGCCCATATTCCCGTAAACCATGGATTGTACGCTGACCGCTGTCCCCCAGTCTCCCGGGATGTTGTTGATTTTACGGTATGTAATGGCGCGCTGAGAGTTCCATGAATCAAAAACGGCGTTAATCGCCAAAAACAATTGCTTTTCAGGGTCCTGCGGGAAGTCAAATCCTTTTTCGTCTGAAACGATTTTTTTGGAAACGGCGATGATTTCTTTCAAATCACTAACGGAAAGATTGGTGTCTGATTCGATTCCGGATTTTTTCTTTTGCGCTTCAAGCACCTTTTCAAATTTGTGGAAGTCAATGCCTAAAACGACATCGCTGAACATGGAAATGAAACGGCGGTAGCAGTCATAAGCAAAACGAGGATTTTCAGTCTTGGAGGAAAGTCCTTCAACGGATGCGTCGTTGAGGCCGAGGTTTAAAACAGTGTCCATCATGCCCGGCATGGAGATTCTGGCGCCGGAGCGGACAGAAACGAGAAGAGGATCGGAATCATCGCCGAGTTTTTTGCCGGTTGCTTTCTCGAGTTTGTCAACGGCGGCTAAAATTTCCTTCTGCATTTCATCCGTTAACCCTTTGCTCGTTAAATAGTGTGTACATGCTTCCGTTGTAATCGAAAAGCCGGGCGGGACGGGAATGTTTAAATTCGCCATTTCAGCCAGATTCGCTCCTTTTCCTCCGAGGAGGTTCTGCATGTCACTTTTTCCTTCCGTCAGGCCTGCGCCGAACATGTATGTATACTTTACCAAAAGTTTTCCTCCGATCTGTTTTCAGCCCTAAAAACAAAATGCGAGCGGAATTCTTCCTTATTTTCGGATGAAAACCCCTCACTGATAAATACGGGACCGATAAAAATGGGTTATACTTGAAACAACCTGCATAATTAGACACAAATCAGCATCGGTTGCTTAAATGTAAATAAATTCTACGTTTGAAACATGAAATATCTTCTATTAAATGATTTTGCTTTTCAAACCTCTTCTGTTTTTATAATATTCCAAAAATATGACAAATTATTTTTCGCCCGAAAGATGTTCGTCATCTTTTTCAAAAAGGCAAAAATTTCAAGCAAAATATAAATATAATTGAGAAAGCGTGTCCCTTTTTCTTTTCTCTTTGAAGAAACGTCCCCCCGCCCTTGTTTTTTTGAAAAGAAGCGAGACCCGCGCGCGGTGACGGCAAATGAAAAGAAAGAAAAAGAGAGAAAATTATTTCTCTTTCTTCACCTGCGCGTCTTCGTTACGAATTTCAACGCGCCTGATTTTGCCGCTGATCGTTTTTGGAAGCTCGTCAACGAATTCAATGATACGCGGATACTTGTAAGGCGCCGTAATCTTTTTCGTGTGATTCTGAAGTTCTTCCTTAAGCGCGTCCGACGCTTTGTCTTTGTAATCTTTTGTCAGAACAATGGTCGCTTTTACAACCTGACCGCGGTCGATGTCGGGAACGCCCGTGATTGCACACTCCAAAACGGCGGGATGCTGAATGAGCGCGCTTTCGACTTCAAACGGACCGATTTTGTAGCCCGAGCTTTTAATGATGTCATCCGTTCTTCCGACAAACCAGAAGTAGCCGTCTTCATCTCTCCAAGCCGTGTCTCCCGTGTGGTAATAACCGTCATACCAAGCATCCTTCGTTTTCTCTTCGTCGTATTTGTAACCCTTGAAGAAACCGGGAGGCAGCGCTGTAATGTTTTCAGACCCGGGATTTTCAGAAACGCCGACAACGATTTCACCCTCTTCGCCGACGTCACATTCATTGCCCTCCGCGTCAACAATTTTTATGTCGTAACAGGGAGCGGGTCTGCCCATTGACCCCGGCTTTGGCGTCAGCCATGGAAACGCCGCAATACAGACGATCAACTCCGTCTGCCCGTAGCCTTCCTTCAATTGCAGTCCTGTAAATTCCTTGAACTTTTCAAAAACTTCCGGATTGAGCGGCTCGCCCGCAACAACACAATATTGAAGCGTGCTGAAATCGTATTTAGACAGATCTTCTTTGATGAAGAAACGATAAGTCGTCGGCGGCGCGCAGAATGTCGCAACGCCGTATTGGGCGATTTTTTCCATCATATTGCCCGCATCAAAGCGATCATAATCGTAAATGAAAACGGAAGCGCCGCAAATCCATTGCCCGTAAATTTTGCCCCAAACACATTTTGCCCAGCCGCTGTCAGCCATTGTGTAGTGAAGGGCATTGTCAGAAACCTTCTGCCAGTAGCCTGCCGTCAAAATGTGACCGAGCGGATAAGCGAAATTGTGAGCGACCATTTTCGGAAAACCTGTTGTTCCGGACGAGAAATAATAAAGCATGTCGTCGGACATTGATTCAGCTTCCGCACCCGTCGGGCGGACGAAATCGGAAGAGGACTGCGCCAATTCCGCTTCAAAGTCAATCCAGCCGACAGCGCCGTCGGAATTGCCGCCGACGTTGAACTTCAGGAAGTCGGTTTTGCCCAAGCTTTGAAGCGCCGAATCAAAGATTAAGTCAAGGCCGCCTTCTTTAATTCCGACAACAGCGACTGCGCGGGACTTCTCAAGACGGTAGACAATGTCTCTTTCTTTAAGCATGTGCGTCGCGGGAACAGCGATTGCGCCGAGCTTGTGAAGCGCGGGCAGGCAAATCCAGAAAGTGTAGTGACTTTTAAGCGTCAGGATAACAGCGGATCCTTTTTGAATGCCGTGTTTTTTGAAAAGATTGGCGGCTTTATCTGTTTCTGTTTTCAGCTCGCCGAAGGTCATGACTTTTTCATTGTGATAATCGTCGCACCATACAAACGCGATCTTTTCGGGATCGGTTTCCGCGTAGCGGTCAATCACGTCAAAAGCGAAATTAAATTTGTTCGGAATATTGATTTTGAAATTTTCTTTAAAATCTTCGTAGGACTCAAAATCGGTTTTCGGAACAAAATGATGGATAAGATTCGTCATAAATAACTCTCAATTAATAGATGATAAGATAAATTGTGATAAGTGATAATTGTGAAACGGTATAGTTTAAATTTTTAAACATGCCTCTTGCATTTGATTGTATAATTCGATGATATGATTCGATTACATAATAATTGCCAGAAATTTTGCAGGCATGCCGTCAAGCGCTTTCATGGCATGCGGCTGATTGGAATCAAAATAAATCGAGTCGCCTGAATTTAAAATGACTTCGTTGCCGTGAATATAAATTTTTAAGCTGCCCTCTAAAATGTAGTTGAATTCCTGCCCGGGATGCGCGTGAAGCGTTGGCTCTCCTTCTCTGGGTTCGACCGTTACGATAAAAGGTTCGACCCTCTTGCCGATGAATTTTTCCGCAAGCGCCTGATATTTGTATTGGCTGCGGCGTTCAACGGATACACCTTTACCGTTGCGCGTCACCGTAAACACATTCATGCGCGGGGCTTCGCCTGTTAAAAGAAGAGACATATCGACTTTGAAATAACCGGCGATTTCTAAAAGAATGCTGGCCGGGATGTCAGCCTCGGCACTTTCATATTTTAAATAAGTCTCAGCGGAAATATCCATGTATGCCGCAAGTTCTTCGGGCGTGACATCAGAAACTTCACGAAGCTCCTTAATGCGGTTTGCAATTTCAATAATCTTTTCCTGCATAATTAAACACCAAATTTCTTGATGTTAAAAGATAACAAAAGGGAGATAAAAAATAATCGGTGATATAAAAGAAAGAATGGAAAATGGCCGGATTTGTCATAAAGAAGAAAAAGCAAAGTGAGTGAAGAATGAAAAATAAAGTGAAAAATGAGCTTCAGATTGAAAAATAAAAGAAAAGTGGAGCAGCTCGCGCGCGATGACGGCAGCGAGCGGCGGCGGTCAGAAGCTTTCACAGCGCCGTTAATAACGCGGCTTCTCCTGTTTCAGATAATTAACCGGATTGTAAGCCGGGAATCCGCGGCGTTCCAATTCATCCAGCGCAAGTCTTCTGTGTTCTTCAAATGAAAGCGTAAATGAAGAAATAACGGCCCCGGAAGGATCCGTCTGCGTGACCTCCAAATCTCTTTTTCTTGAGATCAAGTGCAGAATGTTGCTTGTCGCGGGCGTGTTGGCGGAACGCAGGCGATTGATTGCGGCGGCCGTTTCTTTGTGAGAAACAGCCGGCTTGTTTTCACCGCTTTCATAATTGTAAGCGAACCCGATGGCTTTAATGAATGAATTCATGACGGCCGCTTCAAAAGAAACCAAATCGGAAATACCGGAAAGCATTTCTTCCGTGTACTTCGCCGTGTAACCGATACCGTAAGAATCGAAAATGCGCTTAAACGACCATTCAATCACATCCGATAACTCCTCGGGCGCAAGCAGCGCCATGACTTCCGTCGGTGTGTCTAAGCTGTTTTGCGTGCAGTAATCA
>JAIRKA010000012.1 GCA_031260345.1 Methanosarcinales archaeon | reverse complement strand
TGGTCGGTGAATCCAAGAACCAGAACAAGAGTCAGGAAGTTGTCAAGGCGGCACTCAATCACCCGCTTCTCGATGTTGACTACCGCGGCGCAACCGGATGTCTCATCCACATCACCGGCGGCCCTGACATGAGCCTTCAGGAAGCCATGGAAATCGGTGAACAGCTGACATACGAAATTTCAAATGATGCAAAAGTGACGATTGGCGCTCGCGTTCTTGAAGAATACGAAGGCCGCGTCAGAGTTATGGCAATTATGACAGGCGTTACACAAAGAGTCGGCAGCTTCTCCGCCGCTTCTTCGATGAACACCGCCTCCGTCAGAAGCAAAGATATCAACCTGTCTGCTTCCAGAAAAGACATCATTGACTTCATCTAAAACTCGGAGCTACGCCCCAAGTTGACCGTTTCCTTTCGGAACCGGTCAAAAACAAAAACGTCAAGATTTGTAAGTGCCACCACTTACAAATCTCTTCTATCTCTGTGTTTCAATTTTTTCATTCTTTTAATTTTTTTCTTTTTTCAATTGATTAACTCATAATGACTTCAGCGATGAATCATTCTTCTGTACAAAATCTGATTATTCGATGAATCGATGATGATTAATTCGGCGGACTCACCTGATGATAAAACATTTCGTGTCGGCTTCTTTGTGCTTTGCGAAATCGGATAATCCAAAACCGCGATTCTGTTATTTTCGATGCCGCTGACGGCAAGCGAACCCCCGATTCCGAATGTATTGCCCGAATAATAGGAGAGATCCGCCGCCGTTTGGTTGAACAGAATTCTAATGTTTGACATTTGAAGCGGTGCGCCGCCCGAATGTTCAAGCCGAATAATTGAATAATCCGTTCCGCCGACAGCTGCGGTTTCAACGCGGGCGTTTAAACTGACAGGCTGAGACGGTGCTGAAAACTCATAGCTGAGCACTTCAGTTGCCAAATAACCGGCCATGACAACAGTGATTGCAAGCAGAAGCAAGACGCCGACAACGGGAGAAACGCCGCGTTTATCGGAGAAAAAGTTGAATCTTGAAGTTGATTTTTTGCTGTTTTGTCTTTTGACATTCAGTTTCTTTGTTTTCTGCTTCTTTATATTCTGCTTTTTGATTCTTTGTTTTTCTATATTTTGTTTCTCTGTATTTTGAAATCTCATCATGAAACCCTCAAGACGAGTAAAAAGCGAACGCTGATTAATGTTTTTAAATAATTTGAGATGTTATGAAAAACATATTTATAAACAAAAAGGAATGAAAAGGATTGAAGATAAGAAATTAAAAAACGAAATGAAATTAAAAACAAAAGAAATTAAAAACAAAAGAAATTAAAAATAAAATACAAACAACCCCTCAGAGCTGCGCTCTGAGTTGACCGTTTCCTTCGGAACCGGTCAAATTAAAAAAGCAACGGAGACTTCATCATATCATTGTTTTCGCTGAAAAATGTCAGATTCAAAGACATTATTCGCTATCCCGACATCCAAATACAGCAGAATAGAATCACCTTCATCTGCGGTGAAAGCGGATACGGCAAAAGCACCCTGCTCAAACTTCTCAGCGGCGCGGTCTCACCGGATGCCGGAGAGGTTTTCTACAACGACAAGCCGAACGCCGACTACGACCCGATTCTGCTGCGCCGTGAAGTGCTGCTGTGCGGACAATCCGCATTTCTCTTTGACAGCAGTATCAGGAAAAACTTCGAGCAGTATTACAGCTACCGAGATTTGCCGGCAATCAGTCCGGAGCAGATGCAGATGTATCTGAAAATATGTGCCATTGACATTTCTCTTGATACCCCGTGCACAACGATGTCAGGCGGTGAGCGGCACCGTGTATTCATTGCAATCTGCCTGTCGCTGCGGCCAAAAGTTCTGCTGTTGGACGAGCCGACAAGCGCACTGGATGACATGACCGCAAACACTGTTCTGACGAACATTCGCCTCTTTTGCCGTGAGCATAAGATCACGCTGATTATCGTTTCGCACAACACGGCTCTTGTGCAGTCATATGCGGATGATACAATAACACTTTCCAACAACACTTGCGAGAAGGGAACGGCATGAATGAAATCGTCTCACTGAATATCGGACAGTTCGCGCTGATTTACTTGCTGTTGATTGTTGTGCTCATTATTATGAAAAAATGTCAGATCAGCCAAACCAAATTGCTGTTTGTTGCCAGCCTGCGCATGACAGTGCAGCTTGTGCTTGCAGGGCTTGTGCTGACCTACATAATCCAAAATCCGCATCCGATCTTTACAATATCATATCTGCTGCTGATAACAGGATTTGCCATTTACATGGTGCTCTCACGCAATAAAGACATAAACCGGCGATTCAAGGTCATTGTCGCCGTTTCACTGGCAAGTACGGGACTTTCCATTGTTGCCTTTTTTATTATGATTGTGGTGGGCGTCAGCCTGTTTAATCCGCAATACACCATTCCGATCAGCGGCATGATTATCGGTAATGCCATGACCGGTGTCAGTTTAGGCCTCAAAACTTTTAATGAAAATATAAGGGCTCAGCGCGCTCGAATCGACAGCCTTTTGAACATCGGCGCAACGCCGAAAAAGATCTTAATTCCTTTTGTGAACCAAGCATTGGAGACAGCTCTTCTGCCAACGCTTTACGCGATGGTCGGTATGGGAATAATCGCACTGCCCGGAATGATGACAGGGCAGATTCTTTCAGGCACATCGCCAATGACTGCGATACTCTATCAAATCGCTATTATCATCTCCATCTGCGCCGTCACATGTCTGTCGGTCTTTTGTTCGCTTTATTTTGGGTATAGGACGCTTTATAACAATAAGCAGCAGATTCAAATTTAATCAAAAAAAATAAAAAAACAAAAACAAAAAAAACGAAACAAAATCAAAACAGAATTAAGAGACTCTTCGAAGCTACGCCCCGAGTTGACTGTTCCCATCGGTACTGGTCAAAAATGAAAAAATATTAGAAAAAGGGAAGCCATTCAAATTCATATGAATTAGAGTGACTTCCCAAAGACGCAGTTCATTTAAATCTTACAGCAGGTGGCTCAAGAAAATACTGACGAGCACAAAGTAAGCAAGCAAGCCGGTGATGTCTTTAATTGTCGTAATAATCGGGTCCGTTCCTGCCGCCTGATCAATATTCAGCCTCATTAAAGCATATGGGATGATGTATCCGAGGAAGGATGCAAATGTCATGATAATTGCCAATGTCAATCCGACAGCCAATCCAAGCTCCCATATGCCGTCTCCCCAGATGATTTGCCAAACGCTTATGCCAATTCCGGCCACAACTCCTACGAAAACACCCATCGTGAGTCCGACCCAGACTTCTTTTGCGATATGTTTCCAGAGCGTTTCTTCTTTAATGTGTCCCAGAATAAATCCTCTCAAAAAGACGGTTGATGATTGTATGCCGACATTGCCGCCCATATCCATAATCACAGGTATGAAGATCGCTACAATGATGATCGACTCCAAGACGGCTTCAAAAGAACCGATGACGCCGCCTGCCAACAAACCGCCGGCAAGTGTCAGGATTAAGAACGGCAAACGCACCTTCCAAATACTCCAAACAGAGCCGCTGACCAGTACTTCACTTTTCGCGGCTTCGTTTTTCGTAAGGTCGGCGATACCCGCTTTACTGAACATACCCTCGGTAGATTCTTCTTCCAAAATGTCAATCGCGTCATCAACCGTTATGATGCCGACGAGGCGGTTTTCTTTATCCACAATCGGAATTGCCAGCAAATTCAATTTTTGTAAAAGCCGCGCTACTTCCTCTTGATCAGTATCTGTTGAGGCTGCTACAGGATGCGTTTTCATGATGGCCGCAATTTTATCACTTGGATTTGCCGTCAGCAGCTCGCGCAGAGAAAGAACACCGACCAGCTTTCTTGTGTTATCCACAACATAAAGCGTGTAAATCGTCTCTTTATCCTTCGCTATTTCCTTAACGGTTTCCAAAGCTTCGGCGCCGGTCATATTTTCATACAGACGAACATATTCCGGCGTCATAATACGCCCCGCTTTTTGCGGTTCATACCCCATTAAGAGGTTTGTGGCCTGACGCTCCTCCGGTGAGAGTGCCGCCAGCATTTTTTTCGCAACTTTTGCCGGAAGCTCATCTAACAGGCGGACCCTGACATCTGGTGAAAGCTCCTCAATCATTTCGATTGCATCTTCCTCAGTAAAGGAGCGAATTAAATTTTGCTGATCACTTGTATCCAACTGTTCGAATATAAACAGCGCCGCATCTTTTGATAACAGGCGAAATACAATCGCTTGACTTTCGGGAGTCAGCTCTCTAATGACATTCAGCACTTCCATCTCGCCGGAGCTGTTTAATAAGCTTTTCAGCGAATCAAACTCTCTGCTTGTGATTTTTTCTTCGACAAGCTCAAAGAGTGATTTGTTTGATATATCCCAAAATATCTTCATTCCGAGTCACCTTCAATTTGTGAGTGATGGCAGAAGAAAAGCGTAGCTCTCCGTTCTGCTACCCAATCTTTGTTTCGACCATTAAGGTCGGCTGTGCAAACTCACGACTTCCGCTTTTGAAAGATTTGTGAGAAGTTGCTTTATTTTTGTTCCTGAATTCAAAAATGACAGTCCGAACTACAAAAACTAATTGTGCAGGATGACACAATGAGGTTAATACTTTGAATACTCTGAATGAATGCGAGGGGTGGGAGTTGAACCCACGAATCCCTTCGGAACCGGATCTTAAGTCCGGCGCCTTTGACCACTCGACAACCCTCGCAAAAAGAGATTAAAGTGAGTGTATCAGAACTTTCATTATCAGAAAACAATAAAGCAACGTATAATCATAACAATTATATTTAAAGGTTATTCCCGAAGTTTATTTTTGTAATCCGACAAAAGCTGCGCCGTCTGCCGATGCTGCCTGCTCGTATGAAATGCGATAAACATCCAGCAGCGGATTTTTATGAATTAAATCGATACCGTTTATTTTTTATGGACTTATGAAATGGCCGGCTCATACAATAGACGCGCCTAACGCGTTTTTCATATGCTCAAGCGCGAATTGATGGGCGCCCGCATTAAAGCTCGCGACGCCCTTTTCGCAGACGAAAATCTTGTAGCCGAGGTTGTAGGCGTCAATGGCGGTATGCAGCACGCAAATATCGGTGCACACACCGGTCAGGTATAAGTCGGTAACGCCGCGCTCGCGGAATTTGATGTCCAAATTTGTTCCGGCGAATGCGGAGTATCTGCATTTATCAACGCTGATAAGCTGACCTGCAGGAACTTTTGCAACCCTCTCAAGCGTCTTGCCGTACAAATCTGAGCCAGCTGTGCCCTCGATGCAGTGGGGCGGAAAAAGACCGTGCTCCGGGCTGTGAACATCGTTTTCAGGATGCCGGTCGGATGCGATTGCCACAAAATTCCCATTTTTTGAAAAATCTTCGACCAATTCAGAAATATAATCATCTAAAACCTGCGCAGGCTTTCCGCATGTCAGCGCGCCGTTTTCGGCGACAAAATCATTCACGTAATCAATTATTATCAGCGCCTTCATCGTCAAAATCTCCTTTGGTGATAATTTTTAATAAATTTCACGTATATAAGGATTACAAGAATTAAGGATTAAAAATTAAGAATCGAAAAACCCCTCGTAGCTACGCTCCGAGTTGACCGTTCCTGTCGGACCGGTCAAAAGCGAAAAAAATGTTTAGTAAGGAATTCTCTTCCCCGATGCATCTCTGTGGTATTTTCCGAATTCGGAATCAACCAACATTTCCGCTTTAAAAACGGGCCCGTCTTTGCAGACACGAACACCAAGCGTATCCATGCAGCAGGCGCCGCAAACGCCGATTCCGCATTTGAAATAGCGCTCCATCGAAAACTCCGCTTTGGAAAGCGCGTCTTTTTCAATCAAAATCTTCATGACGAATTTCATCATCATTTCGGGACCGCAAACATAAATCTTATCAAATTTCGTTAAATCCTGTTCCGCCAAAACGTCCGTCACAAAACCCTTTCTGCCTTTTGTTCCGTCATCGGTTGTCAGCAGGACATTTCCGGTTTTGCTGAAACGCTCTTCAAAAATCATATCGGCTTCACTTCTCGCGCCGAGAATAATCGTCACGTCCGCGCCGATTTCCTTTGATTTTTCAGCAAGCGGCGCCAAGGGCGCAGCGCCGATTCCGCCCGCGATAATCAAAGCCTTTTCTCCGGACTTAGGAAGTGTAAACGGATTTCCGAACGGACCGCGCAGGCCAACACTGTCGCCGACTTTCAGTTCAAAAAGCGCATTTGTCGCGGAACCGACGGTCTGGAATGTCACACCGTTTTCATATGAGCAGCCGAGAGGGATTTCATCAACACCGCGAATCCAAAGCATACAAAAGTTGCCGGGGCTCATGTTTTCAAATGACCTGTCAAAAAGAAGCGTTCGTTTCCTCGTGTTTGTCTCATCAATAGTTTCAATAATTTTTGCGTTTACAGGAAAACCGCGTGAAAAACATTGACATGAATTATTTTCTTTGCCATTGCCTTTGTTATTGCTAACGTCTGACATTTTTCTCACTTTCTCCTGTGCGCCATGCCGATGAGCTCATCAAACGCAAAGCCGTTCTCTTTCATAAATTGCTGAACGCCTGCCCAAACATCGGCAAATATGTTATCATTTGCATAAACGGCTGAGCCGATTTGAACCGCTGACGCGCCCGCCATCATCATTTCAACCATATCTTCCCAACATGAAATGCCGCCGACGCCGATCACCGGAATTTCAAGCGTGTCGTACAAATCGTAAACGCATTTGACAGCGACCGGTTTGACAGCCGGGCCGGATAGGCCACCAGATCTGTTTCCGAGAACCGGCCAGCCGGAATGGATGTCAATTGCCATTCCGCGAACAGTGTTGATTGCAACAACCGCGTCTGCACCGCCTGCCTGCGCCGCAAGGCCGATCTCTTTAATATTTGCAACATTCGGCGTCAGCTTCACCCAAACAGGAATGCCGACAGCGTTTTTGACGGCTGCCGTAATCTCCTCCACTTGGCAAGGCTGACTGCCGATATCCGCACCGTAGCCTTTAGCGTGCGGACAGCTCACATTCAGTTCAAACGCATCAGGCTTTGACGGTATTAGCCCTTCGGCAACGGCGACAAAATCCTTGACGTCTCCGCCGAAAATACTTGCAATCACAGGCGCATGGACTTTCTCTTTTGATTTGACGAAATCGATTTCCTGCCTGAACGCGTCATAAGACGGATTTGGAAGCCCCATCGCATTCAAATAACCGTAAACTTGTCCTTTACCGCCATCGGCGGCGAGTGTAATCATAGACGGATTGGCATGACCGTAAACAGGAATCGGGCCGATTGATTTTGTGACGACGCCTCCCGCACCGTTTTGAATCATGCGTGCCATGGACGCGCCGGTTGTTCCGAGAACGCCTGCCGCTAATATTGTCGGATTTTTAAGAGGAACGCCTGCCGCTAAATAAACCATAATTCACCTTTTTTGTTTCTGCCCTTTAATTTTTACTTTTTATTTCAGCCTTTAACTTCTGCCGTCTTATTCCTGCTGCTCAACTTCTTAAGCCCCGAATGTAGCAAATGGCCTCTTCCGCAAGTATTTTGCCGCCGGACTCTGCCAATTTCCTGCCGAGCGCTTTTGCTTCTTCTTCCCAGTTTTCGGCCGAAATCTTTTCATCTACTTTAATGCTTTTTGTGCCGTCGCAGGACAAAACTTCGGCGCGCACGTGAATCTTTTTGCCGTCCGCTTCGAATTTTGCGTAAGCGCCGATCGGCGTTGTGCAGCCGCCTTCTAAATCCGTAACGACGAGCCTTTCAATTTTCGTTTCAATCTGAGAGATTTCGTCGTTCAAAAGAGCGACGGCTTCAACCGCCGGCGTTCCCGCAAGCGCGACAACCGCAACCGTTCCCTGATTCGGCGACGGTGTAAACATATCAATATCCAGGCGGGTGCGGACCATATCGTCCCAGCCCATGCGCTCCAAACCGGCTTCGGCCAAGAGGATGCCGTCATATTGCCCTTCTTCCAGCTTGCGAAGGCGCGTGTCAATGTTTCCGCGCAGTTCCTCTACGACCAAATCGGGCCGATAGCGCAGAAGCTGAGCGCGGCGGCGCATAGAACTTGTCCCGACGACTGCGTTTTTCGGAAGCTCATCAATCGTTAAGCCGTCTTTTGTCATCAAAACATCATAGGGAGAATCACGCGGTAAAACCGCTGCCGTCACCAATTCCGGCGGGCGGACGGTTGGCATGTCTTTCATGGAGTGAACGGCAATTTCAATGCCTTCTGCAATCATCGCGTCATCGAGCTCGCGGACGAAAGCGCCGACACCGATTGAAACTTGATAAAGCGGTCTGTCCGTAAAGCGGTCACCATCCGTTTTAATAATTTGTTCACCTGTCTCGATGCCTTTTTCTCTCAAAAGCGCGGCGACTTTTCTTGTCTGAGTTAACGCAAGCCGACTTCCTCTTGTTCCGATAATCATAATTTATTTTCCCGTTGTTTTAATATCCTGTCGTTTTAAAATAAATCGGTTTTAAGACCTGTATTTTGGCTTATCTGATAAAGAGAAACCATACGATAACCCATACCTACAGCAGCATCAAAACAACAACCGCTGCTGCCTTCCAATGTCGGTCAACAAAACTTTTCGGCTTATTTTTGTATTCAACAATAAAATCTTTATTACAACTGCTGCAGCAATAATGCGTTTTGTGTATTTTGTTGCTGTCTGCGGCGCTGAGCTCCAAATCTGTCGTTTGGCACGCGGGACATTGAATAAAATGCGCCATCCGTTTTGTCCTCTCTTATTTTTAAGCTCATTTAGTGAATGATTGAAGATTGAAATATGGCTGAAACATAATTGAAATATGGTTGAACATGACTGAAATATGATTGAAATTAAATGAGGTTTTTCTCAACGGCCTCAACCGTTTTACTGAAATCCTCATCCGTGTGCGCAAGAGAGATGAAATTGGATTCAAACTGAGACGGGGGCAAAAACACGCCCGAGTTCAGCATCTTATGGAAGAATTTCATGTATCCCGCCGCATCGCATTTCAAAACTTCCTGATAGTTCAGCGGTTTTTCGCCGAAGAAGATCACAAAGAGTGAAGAAAGGCCGCCGACATAATAATCCGGTCTTTTGTCGCCGACAACATCCGAAAGCATTTTTCTGAAAATGTCACCGCGTTTGTTCAGCGTTTCTTGAACTTTGTTTTCTTTTAAATAATCCAAAACAGCGATTCCGGCAGACATTGAACACGGGCTGCCGCTGAAAGTTCCCGCTTGATAAACGGGTCCGTTGGGCGAAATCATTTCCATAATGTCTTTTCTGCCGCCGAAAATTCCGACCGGCATGCCGCCGCCGGCAACTTTTCCAAGCGTTGTTAAGTCCGGTTTGATTCCGAAATATTCCTGAGCGCCTCCCGGAGCCAGCCGGAATCCGGTAATGACTTCATCAAAAATCAGCAGAACGTCATTTTCCGCCGTCACCGCGCGGATTTCTTTTAAGTAATCGCCCTCCGGCAAAACCGGACCGATATTGCCGAGAACCGGTTCCATGATGACCGCCGCCATATCGTTTTTATTTTTTTCGATGACTGCCGTCATCTTTTCAATATCATTGTAAGGGACTTGAAGCGTGTGTTCCGTCACGCCCGCC
>JAIRKA010000007.1 GCA_031260345.1 Methanosarcinales archaeon | reverse complement strand
ACTTCATTTTCATTGGAAATGCCGGAAGTTTCGGCGATGATCTCTTCTTTAAAAACTTCTATAACAGCATCGTCATCCTCAAAAGCCTGTTCAAAGATTTCTTCAGCGGCTTCATCATAAACCGCTTCAAACTCGTCTTCAATTTCTTTAAATTCATATTTCGAATCTTTGAATTCGTTTTCGGAAACAAAAAGCGGCTCGTTCAGAGCCGAATCTTCCGAAACGGAAGCAGCAGCAAAAGCGGCAGAAGCCGCTGCCATTTTCGATTTGGTTCTTTCCAAAAGGTCGCGCTCCTCAACCTCAACACGCTTTTCTCTCTCCGAATACCACAAATCATAAGCTTCAGCATTTTTCCGCTTTTTCAAATTGGCGGCGGCATTGGCTTTCAATTGCGCGTCTTCAGCAGCAACCCGCTCTTCACGTTCGGCAAGCCATTTGTCATGCGCTTCGGCATACCTTTGCTTTTTTAAGTTGGCAGCAACATCCGTTTTCAGCTTTGTGTCTTCGGCAGCAATTCGTACTTCGCGTTCGGCAAGCCATTTGTCATGCGCTTCGGCATACTTTTGCTTTTTTAAGTTGGCGGCAACGTCAGTTTTCAGTTTTGCGTCTTCAGCAGCGATACGCGCTTCACGTTCAGTAAGCCACTTGTCATGCGCTTCGGCATATTTCTGCTTTTTCAAATTAGCAGCGACATCCGTTTTCAGCTTTGTGTCTTCGGCCGCAATGCGCACTTCACGTTCAGCAAACCATTTATCATGCGCTTCCGCGCGCTTCAATTTCTTCTGCTTGGCGGCAGCCGTTTGAATTAATTGTTCCTCTTCCTCTTTGATTTTTGAACTGCGTTCCGTAAGCCATGCCGTATATGCTTCAGCGCGGGCAGCTTTTTTACTTTCAGATTCGATGGTGAGACAAGACTGAACCTCTTTTTTCGGCTCCGGCTTCTGCTCTTTAGAAATTGATTTTGACTTCTTGGTGACCGTAATTCTTTCATCAATTTCCCATAAAATATCATCTTTTTTGACTTTTAGGATTTCAGTTTCTTCAAAAACCCTTTCCCGATAAACAGTTTCTTTTGGATGAGGTGCTTTCGGCCACGGCGTCTGCTCTTTTTGGGGCGTTCTTGTACGCGCTTCGGATTCCGAAATCGCTTGTTGGATGCGTTCTCGCCAGTCTGTACGCTTTGCGTAATCGTCAACAACGGCGGAGCCGGAAACAGAATACATTCCTTTCGGCTGCGCACCGGCAAAAGGAGCGCCGGGTTTCGTTTGTGCTGACTCAACATATTCCCTTTTTGCCGACGACAAGTCTTTTCGCTGAACTGAGAAAATAAAACGTTCCGCCTCTTCGTTCCCGCGCTGAGGATTGGTCGGCAGAGAAGAATAATCTTGATATTTGGAATCCCCATCAGAGGAGGACTCGAAAGTGCGGCGAATCTTTGAATCTTTCATAGATTCATAATACTTTTGTAAAAATATAAAAGTTCCTGCCGAATCGAAAATTATCCTGCCGGGGCAAATTTCAAAAAAAGAGAATTAAGGCCAAAAAATAAGATCGGCAATCTGTCAGCATTGGAAAAATAAATCAAAAAAGAAAAGTGTCATGACAAAAAAGAGTCTTAATAAAAAAGGCTTGATAAACCTCAATCGTTATGTTTGACATATATCAATTCGTCCATCATTTCCCCGTTCTTGAATATTGCGTTTTTGATTCGCGCTTCAAATGTGAATCCCGCTTTTTCCAACACGCGCTGAGAATTTAAATTTGAAGAAAATGGACGGGCAAATATTTGAACGATATCAAATGTCTGAAATCCATAAGCGGCAACTTCCTGAATGACTTTCGGCATGATCCCTCTCCCCCAATACTCCTCTGCCAACCAATAACCCATTTCAGCATTTTTTTCGTGAACGTCGGCTTGGGGAAAAATTCCAATTGAGCCAACCGCTTCTCCGGCAATTTCTATCGCAAATACTTTTACAGGATGATCGTTTGCAATCAATGACAAAAATGCTTCCCCATCCTCACGTGTATACGGATGCGGAAATTTGTTGGTCATCCATTTGGCAATGTTGCGGTTGTCGGCGTACTTTACCAAACTGTCTAAGTCCGCACCACTCCATTTTCTGAGCTTAAAGTCCGCCCCATCATATATTTTCATGCCGTTTCACCCTTTTTGCGGCTGCCGCCGATGCAGCAAACCGTTACTTTTTCAAGGCTTCAATGATAATCGGCGCAGCACTGATACGGCTTTGAACTTTTTCAATCGTATCGGTTGCGATAATGTCTTTAACGCCCGCATTGGAAAGTCGGAGAACAGCATTTCTCGTTAAAACCGGATGAATGCAGGCAACGTAAACATCATGCGCGCCGTTTTTCTCTAAAATGCCGACGGCCTCAGCCATTGTGCCGCCGGTCGCAATCATATCATCCACAATGATAACGTCGCGGCCCTCAACATCCATTTTTTTGTCAGCCATGACAACATGATCGCCTGCAAGACGCGTTTTATCAAAAACGTCCCAATCCAAATTCATGCCGGCCGCCATGTTTTCAACCATATTGCGGACGCCCTTGTCAGGCGCGATTAAAAGCGGGCGCTTCAAGCCTAAGCCTGCGGCATATTCGGCAATTAATTGAGAAGCATCCAAATCTTCAGCGGGGCAGGAAAAGTAATTCAAAATGTTTTTTTCATGAAGGTTTATTGTATAAACTTTGTTTAAATTGTGAGCAGTCACCGCTCTCGCCATGGCACGGGCACTGATCGCTTCACCGTCTTTGAATTTTTTATCCTGGCGCGCATATCCCATATAAGGAATGACGACCGTAACCATTTTTGCGGATTCGCAGGCATCCAAGAGCTGCAGAAGCGCAACCAAATCGGAATCCGATGCCGTGCTTTGAATCAAAACAACTTCCTCGTCCGTGACATCTTCTTTAATCTGAACGTACTGTTCATTGTCGGGAAAGCGAATAAAATCAGTTATTGTCGGTTTAATATTTAATCCGGCCGCGACGCGGCAGGCGAGAGCTTGAGAAGACGGACCGCCGATAATTTTCAATGTGATGACCTCTGTAACGTCTATATGATTTTATTAAAAAATTTGCTGAAATAAAGAAATTGTAAACTAAAATGATTTTGTCAAACAAAAATGAGAACAAAGGCTATTCATAAAAATGTTTTCGGCAAAAAAATCGAATCATCCATTTTGAAGTTTCAAACCGATTTTATTTTCATCTTCATTTCTCTTTTGTTTTCAATTTTTGCATTTATACTTGCTTTTCTCATGCTTGCTTTTCTTGTGTTTGCAGGCTTTTCCTTTAACAGAACCGTTTGAAAGAGCGAACGGAATTTTGTCAATCAGGTCAGCCGGAATTAAAGAGTCACCGACTTCGGCATACGCCGCATCGCCCGCTTTACCGCAGATATATGCGCCGCAGCCTGCCGCAGCAGCCGCGCCATTCTTTGCAAGCAGACTGCCGACAATGCCCGCCAGCACATCACCCGTTCCGCCGACAGACATTCCCGCGTTTCCTGTGGAATTGTAACGAATTTCGCCGCCGTTTGCAATCAAATCCTCTCTGCCTTTCAAAAGAACGGCAACACCAAGTTTTTTGCTGATTTCCAATACAGCATCTTCCAATGCATCAACGCTCATCTCTTTTTTCTTCGCAGGAAGCTCTTTTTCAAAATAAGCGGCTGTTCTCACCAATTCATGATAATGCGGTGTGATAACAAATTCGGCCGTATCGTTTTGAATCAACGCTTCAAAAATCTCCGGTGCGAGCGCGTCGGCATCAATAACCGCTTTTTTGAAATAAGGA
>JAIRKA010000103.1 GCA_031260345.1 Methanosarcinales archaeon | reverse complement strand
CATGTCTAAAGTTAAAGTTGCAATCAACGGATACGGCACCATCGGCAAACGCGTTGCTGATGCTGTTGCGCTCCAGGATGATATGGAAATAATCGGAATTTCAAAAACCCGCCCGAACTTTGAAGCCAAAACGGCCGCAATGAAAGGATATGACATTTACGCGCCTGCCGATAAGATTGACTCTTTTAAGAGCGGCGGATATACGATTGCCGGCTCCATCGAGGACATGACAAAAGCCGCCGACATCGTTGTTGACTGTACGCCCGGAAAAGTCGGCGTTTCCAACAAAGCGCTCTATGAAAAAGAAGGCGTTAAAGCGATTTGGCAGGGCGGCGAAAGCAAAGACATCGCGCCGATTTCCTTCAACGCCGAAGCAAATTATTCCGAAGCTGTCGGCGCCGATTACGTCCGCGTTGTTTCCTGCAACACAACAGGTCTTTGCCGCGTGATTTATCCGCTTGACCAAAAATACGGCGTTGAAAAAGTTCGTGTGACAATCGTCAGAAGAGGCGGCGACCCTGGAGATATTCAAAGCGGTCCGATTGACGCGCTTGTTTTAGACCCGATCAAATTGCCGTCGCATCACGGTCCCGATGTGAAAACAATCATGCCTCATATCAATATCGCATCAACAGCAATTAAAGCGCCGACGACTTTTATGCACCTTCACGTCCTGAATATGCAGCTCAAAAAAGACTGCGCGGCAGAGGATGTGAAAAAACTGCTTTCTTCGCGCCCGCGCATTAATATGATTGCCGACGGAATTTCAGGAACGGCTCAAATCATTGAGTTCGGCCGCGATTTGGGAAGGCCGAGAAACGACATGTGGGAAAATTGCGTCTTTAAGGAATCAATTTCAGTTGACGACGGAGAGCTTTATTTCTTCCAAGCAATTCATCAGGAATCGAATGTCGTCCCTGAAAATGTTGATGCCGTCCGTGCCATGATGTCACTTGAAAAAGACAATGTGAAATCTATTGAAAAGACAAACAAATCCATGGGTATCGGGCTTTAAACATCAAGTTTTAAACTTGTATGAGCCATTATAAATTATTATATTTATTTTTAGGAAATAAACCGCACGATCTGTAATCATGTCTTCGGAAATTGAGATTCAAAACGATTGGGCTGAAAAATACCGCCCGAAAACGTTTAAGGATTTAATCGGCAACAAAAAAGCAATCCATGAGTTTCGCTTGTGGGCGGAAGAATGGGAAAAGGGTGTTCCCGAAAAAAAAGCCGTCATCCTCAACGGAGCGGCAGGTATCGGAAAAACATCCGCTGCCGCTGTTTTAGCGTCTGAAATGGGCTGGGAATACATTGAAATGAATGCCGGCGATCAAAGAACGGCGGATGTCATTGAACGCATTGCGGGCGCCGCATCCATTACGACAACGCTTTTCAGCCATGAAGTGGATGAGAAAGGAAAAAAATCATCGGGAAAACGGCTGATTGTTTTGGATGAAGCCGACAATCTGCACGGCACTTATGACAAAGGCGGCAGCAAAGCGATTTCAGACGTGATTGATAAAACAACGCAGCCGATTCTGCTGATTGCCAATGATGTTTACGGCATAACGCAAACGATTCGTTCCAAGTCTTTGGAAATCGAATTTTCAAAAATTCAAACGAGATCTTTGGTTCCGGTTTTATTAAAAATCAGCCAAAACGAAGGTGTGGCAGTCAGCGAAAACGCTCTTTTAAAAATTGCCGAAAACGCGGGCGGCGACGTCAGAAGTGCGATTAATGATTTGCAGGCGGTTTCAATCGGCAAAAAAGAGATCTCCGAAGAGGATATTGTCGTTTCCGGAAGAGACATCAAAGAAACGATTTTTAAAGCGCTTGTCAAGGTCTTTAAAGGACATCACCGATCGGACGCTTTGGACGCCGTCAAAACGCTTGATGAAACGCCTGAAGACTTGATTTTGTGGGTGGATGAAAATCTGCCGATTCAATTCCCGAACAGAGATGAAAAGGGGAGAGACATTGACGGCGGGGTGAATCCGGATGTGGCAAACGGCTACGCTGTTCTTTCTAAAGCCGATTTATACCTCGGGCGCGTGCGCCGCCGCCAGACTTACAGAATGTGGCGCTATGCCGGCTTTCTGACAACTGTCGGGCCGATGTCGGTTCGCTCAAAAGATTATTCGGGCTTTATTAAATATGCGTCGCCGACACGATGGAAAAGAATGGGACAAAACCGGTCTGTCCGCAATATGCGCGACAACATTGCCGTTAAAATTTCCGCGCGCCATAACAAATCCATGCGCGTGTCAAGGAATGAAATCATTCCGTATTACCGCCGATTGATGGAAAACGAAGACTATGCGATCTCTCTTGCGGGCGAATCCGATTTTGATATGGATGAATTGGTTTATCTGCTCAAAGCGAAATCGGCAACGAAAAAAGTGCAGTCGGTTTACGAAAAATCGCGTTTTATTGCCGATGCGAAGCGGCCGGCAGAAGTCGAGTTTTTCAAAACGCCGGAATCTGAAAAAAGAAGCAGCGCGGCAACCGCTGATAAAAATCAGCTGACGCTTGAAGATATCGCCAAAAAAAGCGAAGAAAAGAAAGCGGAAGTTTTGAAAGAGGAGAAAAAAGAAGAGCAGAAAGAAGAGAAAACGGAAGAAAAATCGAAAAACCAAAAGAGTTTAGCGGATTTCTTCTGATTAATATTTCTGATTTTACTTTTTAATTTTTTCAATAAAACTTGATATTGTTTTTTGATTTCATTCTTATTCAAAGCCTAATGTCATTTTTTGATCATTTTATTGAAAAATGAATCGGCGCGCGCGCGGCGGAGACCAGATCGCCGCTTTGCGCCGCCTGGGAGCAAAAATCGCGAAGCGTTTCACAAACACCGCCCTCCCTCCTGCCATTTGAAAAATTCCGAAGTGTTGCGAGGAAGTTTTGAAAACAACTTTTGTGAACCAATTTTTAAATAGAATGGATGCCACTTCATTATTGTTATATCTATGATTCTTTTATTTTTATAATTCATTTCAATTGAGATTGAAAAAAATGGATACGCTTGTTATTTGCATTGACAGAGATAATGACCTCGGAGAAAAAGCGAAGGTCATCACGCCGGTGATCGGACGCGGCGCAAACATTGCCGCTGCCGTCAGCTTGGCGACTGTTGATCCCGAAGACTCCGACACCAATACAATTTTCGGCGGCATCCGTATTTTGGATGAACTTCGAAGTCTCGGCGTTGACGCTGAAATCGTTGCGTTTGCCGGCGATAAAAATGTCGGCACAATTTCCGATAAAAAAATTGCCGACCAGCTGGATGAATTTTTAGCCTCTCAAGATGTCAAAAGCGCGATTTTCGTATCCGACGGTGCGGAAGATGAATCACTCATCCCGCTTGTTCAGTCCCGCATCAAAGTGGATTCGGTTCAAAGAATCGTTGTCATGCAGAGTGAAAACTTAGAAAGTACATACTACATGATTAAAAACTTCTTAAAAGACCCGAAACTGCTTCAGCCTTTCTTTGTTCCGATCGGTCTTGCCCTTATCATTTACGCATTAGCAATGGCGACAAACAATCCAGAATTGGCGATTATCGGAACGCTTTTGATTGTCGGCACCTACATGATTCTCAGAGCTTACTCACTCAACGATAAGCTCATTCTCAGCTGGGCTGCATTAAAAAAATCATTCCATTCACATCAACTGTCATTTGTCACAACAATTACGGCCATTCTTCTGTTTATCGTCGGAACAATCAGCGGCGCCATCAGTGTTTGGAATCTGACAAGCGGCGAAATCAGTTATTACGGACTAGCCTTAGTCCTCTCGCTGTTTATTAAACAATCCGTTCTTTGGTATTCAGGCTCCGCCTTTGTTTATCTTCTCGGAAAAATATTCGATAACATTTATGCAAAGAAAGAATATCAAAATTTGATTGTGGAAATACTTTTCGTGCTTTCCGGAACGCTTTTGCTTTGGAGCGCAAGCAGTTATATTCTGGCGGCTACGGCACCCGAAACAAATTATACATTTGAAGTCGCCTATTTCATTTACAGCGTTATTCTCGCCGTCATTATTGGTTTGGTCGGTATTTACTTCTCGGTTCAAAATAAAGAAAATGAAACGGTAGAAGAGAAAGAGATTCCGAAAACGCCGAAAGAAACGGAAAAAAAGACCGAAAAAACCATCATTGTCAAAGGCAAAGAGGACGACGATAAACCCGTCAAAATTAAAGTCGGAATTCGAAAACAATAAAGATTAATAAAAGATCAGGTACATCCTCTTTTCTTTAATTTTTTGCTTGATTTTTTGTTTTTTCATTTTTTGATGGACAATAACAACGAGGTTCATTTTTTCGGTTATATTTTTGAAAAATTTGTGCGGCTTGCGCGTGCGTGCGGCAGCGCAAACGGAAAGTCTGTTGGGAGTCGGCAGAACAGAAACCTGAAGGTAAAAGCGGCAATGCAAACAGTAAGGTAGCAGCAGCCGTGTTTGTGACAAATGACTTGCGATAGCGAACGAATGGAAAAAAAGTATAAGAAAATGAATGAAAAAAGGATAACAGAAGTCAGCTTTTAAAGCACTTCTTTCCATTTTTCAATATTTTTCAAACTGATGCCGGTTTCTTTTGACAATTTCGCTGAATCGGCGGCCGCCAAATCAGATAATGTCATAATTCCCGCATCATTGAGCTTTTGAAGCGAAGCGGGACCGAGTCCTTTGACGTCTGAAAGCTCTGTCGGGTTTGCGGCCTTTTCCTCTCTTTCGGCTTTTGCCGCAGCCTTTTCTTTTTTAATGCGCTTGGTGCGCTCGGCGGACGTTTCGGCAACAATGCCGTTTTTCTCATCCTCTTCAATCTTTTTCTGCCATTCGATGAAGTTGCACTGCGGGCAGCCGAGTTCCCACGGGCGTTTGCCTTCGGTAATAATTTTAATTTTGTACATTTGATGGTCATCGCACATTTTATCGGTCACGACAACCTGTCCCGTCCGCGGAACCGGCAGCGCAAATTCACATTCGGGATAGCCGTTGCAGCCGATAAATCTGGAACCTTTTTTGGACTTTCGAATACTTAAATCAGAGCCGCAGGATTGGCATTTGCCGACAATTTTGTCTTCGCGGAGGCCGGACTGAAGGGACTGGCCGATATCTGCATGATTCTTTTCAAGTTCGTCAAAAATACTGTTCAGCATTTCACGAGACTCTTTCAAAACGTCCGCTTCCGAAATTGTGCCTTCGGAAATTTTATCCATATCCGCTTCCAACTGTTTGGTCATATCCGGTTTAACGATGGTCGGCGCATACTGCTCAAGCGTATCAATAACAGAATAGGCCATATTTGTCGGCTGAAGCGGATTGCCGTGAACGTAATAGCGGGAAACCAATTTGTTGATAATATCGGCGCGCGTCGCTTTCGTTCCGAGACCCAGGTCATCCATCAAACGAATGAGACGGCCCTGACCGTAACGGCTTGGCGGCTGTGTTTCTTTATCGAATAATTCTTTGTTTGTGATTTTTAAAAGGCCGCCTTCTTCCAAATGCGGTAAAACGCGGTCTTCCGGTTTATTGTACGGGTAGTACCAGCGCCAGCCTTCCTCAACCAAACGTGATCCGTTGCTTTTGAACGCCTCGCTGTTGATGTCAATTTCAACGCGCATCGTGTCCCATTCCGCTTCGCCCGCAAATGTCGCGAAGAAGCGGCGGACAACAAGTTCATAAATTTTCCATTCATCTTCTTTCATGTCGGAACGCTTCGCCGGCGCGACAGGATGAATCGGCGGGTGAGCCGGATCTTCTTTTTTGCCCTGCGTCGGCTTTAAGCCGTTTTTATCGGCGATTTTAAGCAGCGCTTTTGCGTATTCATCAAACTCAGTGCCGACGAACATTTCAATGAGTAAACGCAGTTCCAAGCTTTCCGGATAAATTGTACTGTCCGTTCTCGGATAAGATAAATAGCCGGCTTCATAAAGCGTCTGGTACAAGCGCTTGGCGTTGTTGACTGAAATGCCGACGGCGTTTGCCGCGACATAGAATTCGGTTGTGTTAAACGGAATCGGCGGCTTTTCCTTGCGCTTTTTTGCTTCAATAGATTTAATTTGAGCGTCACTGCCGACAACAACATTTGAATAAACGCGGTCAGCGACTTCTTTTTCAAAAATACGGTTGGTGTGATATTCTGCGATAAATGATTCTTTGGATTTCGTTTCAAGCGCTGTTTCAATTTCCCAATATTGAACGGAAACAAACGCTTCTCTTTCTTTTTCGCGCTCAACGATTAAAGCAAGCGTCGGCGACTGCACGCGCCCGACAGATAAGAAAAGTTTACCGAGGCGGCCGGCACAAAGCGAGATGTAGCGCGTCAGCGAAGCGCCCCAAACCAAATCAAACACTTCCC
>JAIRKA010000084.1 GCA_031260345.1 Methanosarcinales archaeon | reverse complement strand
CCGGCGATGATATCCGCTATTTTTGCTGAAATCTACGGCTTTGATACGAAACTGATATCGGCGGCCATATTTTTGTCAACCGCTGTTTCATTGGTTTCAATTCCGGCGCTTCATTTGATTTTGGAGTCGGGACTCATTTAAATGAATTTTGTCTTAAATGAAAAAATGAATGCGGTTGACACATTTTTAGATTTTTCAACAAAAGCCGTTCGCTGAGCATACAACCGTGGGCGCAGGCGCGCGAAAACATCGATTTTTCAAACAAATTCGTAAAAAACGATGTCGGCTTTATTGAATACAATACAAAAAAAGCAGAAAAGAAATAAAAAATAAAACGCGCTTCCTTAAATGAAACGCTTTCTGTTGATTTCGTTGACCGCGTTTTCAACATTATTGTTAAGTCTTTGCATCTGGTTTTCCAAATCGGCTTCAACCGTCATAATGCTGACGCGAATTGCTTTATCACGGCTTTCCATTCTTTCTTCAATTTCGTTGAGACGACTGTGGATGGATAAGATCATGTATGCTACAACACCGACAACGATGAGAAGACAAAGGATGATAACCCAATTGTAAGGATTGTAAACGAATCTTTGAAGCCATGCGTATGCCATCACAAATGTGGCGATTATAATGAGGAGAAAAACGATTATGTCTCTTGTATTCCTTATATTCATACGTGTCACCTGATTTTTGAATATTATGTGTGAAAATGAATTGGTAAATGGAAAATACGTTAAATAAATAATTTATAATTAAATCGTAATGATTTTAAAATTCGTTTTGCGATGCGCCGATGATTCGCTTAAATATTTTCCGAAAAAATCGCGCGTTATATTAGATATAAAAGAGTTTACGAAAGTATATAAACATTAACCTGATATTATAATTCAAAATTCTGTGTGTCGATTTCGTTTTTTTGAATCGCTTCAGTTTTATTCTCAATTTCATATTTATTATAATTTTATTTACAATTATTCATTTGATTGATGAGGTTTTTTCTTGAGCTCCGAAATCCCCCCGACGACTCTGACCCAAAAGTTGGAAAATCTGATTCCCTATTTTATTATGGGTCTTTTCATTTTGATCGTTCAGGCCGGGTCTCTTTGGCTGTCTGCAACGGAATACATTGCAAGCCAGCCGCCATTGGAAAATCCGGAAAGCGTCGGTTATTCGCTATTCTATATCTTTATGATGCTTTTGTTTACGGCGGTGATCATCTTTTTGATTAAGAAAAACAAAACTCTCTTCATCAAAGGCATTATTTATTTCGTCATTGCAATGGTGCTTTACTATGTTTTCATAGCCATTTTGGACAAAGCAATCGGCTTGTCAATGATTACGGAAGCCATTGCCATTATTGCAGCAATTGCATTTGCCATTTTCCTTTACAAGTATCCCGAATGGTATGTTATAAACTTTGCAGGGTTGATGATTGCAATCGGTGCCTGCGCGCTCATCGGGTCGGCTCTTTCATATGTCCCGATTATTGTTTTGATGATATTGCTGCTGATTTATGACTTCATTTCCGTTTACAAAACAAAACACATGCTGACGCTTGCAAACGGTGTAATGGATCTGAAGCTCCCGATCGTGTTTGTTATTCCGAGGAAATGGAATTATTCTTACATTAAAGAGGATTTCTCGGATGACGAAGGCGAGGATAAAACAAACAATGGCGGTGCCGTTGATGCCGCCGCAGAGCTCAAAAAGAAGAAGAAAAAGTCGGACGCTCTTTTCATGGGTCTCGGCGATGCTGTCATTCCGACACTTCTTGTCGTTTCCGCTAACCACTTTATCGAACATGACGGCTGGATTTCCATGCCCGCTCTCTTTGCAGCCATCGGAACATTAATCGGTTTCGCCGCTTTGATGTATCTCGTTTCGAAAGGAAAGCCGCACGCAGGTTTACCGTTTTTGAACACGGGCGCAATTCTCGGTTTTATTGCAGGCGTTCTCATCTCAGGCGCCGCTGTTTCATTCAGCCTCGGATTCTGATGATTTTTCATATTCCGACGATTCAAAATGATTCAAGTGAATATCGAGTGTGGGAATCTTTATTATTCTGAAAAGAATTAAGATTCCTTACATGACAATTTAATGATTCATTTTTAAATTCAATTGCATTCTTTACATTTCAATTGCCATTCCAAGACATTTCAATTTACAAATTACTGAGGCGCATAACTATGAAATTTGATCCGGAGCAAGTTCGTCGGGAGAAAAACGAAAACTTTGAAGAAGCGTGGATTGAGTCGGGAAGATATGTCAAAAAAAGCACGCTTGAAGAAAGTTATCCGCGCATGAAACCTGTTTTCGGAAAGCCGCATCCTGTTTATGAAACAATTCAAAAGCTGAGGGAGGCGTATATGCGCATGGGCTTTGCCGAATATATGAATCCGCTCATTGTTGAAGAACGCGACATTTACAAGCAATTCGGCGATGAAGCGCCTGCCGTTTTGGACCGCTGTTTCTACTTAGCCGGACTTCCGCGCCCGAACGTCGGCATTTCCGATGAACGTATTCGAAAAATCAAAGAAATCATTGTCGGAATTGATGATGACGGCATTGAAATCATTCGAAAAGTGCTTCACGCTTACAAAAAAGGAACGATTGAAGGCGACGATTTGATTTCAGAGCTCGCCAAGCAGCTGAATGTGGCGGACGTTCTTGTTATCGAACTCATCGACAAAGTGTTCCCCGAATTCAAAGAACTCAAGCCGGAAGGAACCACCAAAACGCTTCGCAGCCACATGACGAGTGGCTGGTTCATCACGCTTTCCGAACTTCTTGAGCGAAACGAAGGACCGTTTTCTTTGTTCTCAATTGACCGCTGCTTCCGCCGCGAACAGCAGGAAGACGCTTCCCGCCTTATGACTTATTATTCGGCCTCTTGTGTCATCATGGATGAAAATGTAACGCTTGATCATGGAAAAATGATTGCCGAAGGCTTGCTTTCTCAGTTCGGCTTTGAAAAATTCATGTTCCGCTCCGATGACAAGCGCAGCAAATATTACGCGCCCGATACGCAAATTGAGGTTTACGCTTATCATCCGAAACTGGCCGGCTCAGACACAAAATACAATGACGGCTGGATTGAGGTCGCGACTTTCGGCATTTACGCCGCGCCCGCGCTTTCCGAATACAACATTCCGATGCCGGTCATGAACCTCGGCCTCGGCGTTGAGCGATTGGCGATGATTCTGTACGGCGCAAAAGATATGCGCTACATGACTTATCCTCAATTTTCGCAATACGGCGACTGGGAAATGAGTGACTCCGAACTTGCGCGTCAGGTTGAACTGATTCACACGCCGAAGACGGATGCCGGAAGAGAAATCGCTGACGCAATCGTTTCAGGGTTTAAGCAGTACGGCAAAGAAGCAAGCCCTTGCGCATTTGAGGTTTGGAAAGGAGAATTACGCGGCAAAACAGTAACCGTTATCATTACAGAGCCCGAATCCGATTCATCTCTTGCGGGGCCGGCCGCGTTTAATGAGGTCGTTGCGTTCAACGGCGATCTTCTCGGCGTTCCCGACAACAAGAAGTGGGAAAAGGCGCTTGAAAATCATTCGGCGAGGACAGGATTTACATTTGCCAATGCGTTTGCGGCGGCGGCGGCGGCAGAAGCCGAAGAGGCCGTTATAGCCGGCGCGTCCGAGCATGAATCACGTGTTCGTATGGTGAAAATGCTTTCCGAAGTCAACATGAGGCTGACCGATCTTGGGCAGCGCTATATGACCGGGAACAATAAGAAAATTGACGTCCGCGGGCCCGTATTTACAACCGTTTTGTTTAAGATTGAATAATATTGTAAAAATCGACAAAAAGAAAAATCAGCATAATATTTGTTGTCAAAAGATATAAAAACGAACAAATAATTTATATTATGTTCCCACATATACTCTAATCATCACAACATTCATTCACAATTCTTTTAAATTAATTTCACACATCTATATTCAAAGGCGAGAAATATGCGTACCGAACTGACTTCACTTTTTGGGCTTGACATTTACACCGTTAACGGTATTTATGTCGGCAAGGTTATTGATTTAATCATCGATGTCGAAAGCCAATCCGTTTCCGGAATCATTGCAAACCACGTGAACACAGACGTTTTTGATGTGGCAGGCGACGGCATTATTATTCCGTACCGCTGGGTTGTCACCGCGGCAGACATTGTTTTAATCCGCGATGTCATCCGCAGATTCCAAAAGAAAGGCGACGACTGATTTTGCTATTCGTTTTTGGGGTGTCTTTGGCATCCCTCATCCTTTTCCTTTGTTTTTTCGTCTCCATTCGACAGCATTTGCCGCCGCGTGCGAGCCGCTCCATTTTTTAAAAATTTAACCAAAGATCCTCCGTGTTTTCTTTTCATTCCAATCTTTCCGGTGCTTCTTTTTCTTCCTTCTGCTCTTATCAAAGCAAACTCAAAAACAGAATAATTTATATCTTTAGAAGTCACTCATTGTAAAAATTCAGAGTTGATTTGATTGTATTTTTACCTTCAAATCCGATGGCAGCGTCCCAAGAGAGGCGCCAAATTGTAATTTATACGACGGAGTTTTTTGGATGACCCCTGAAGAGAAGATCGAACGAATTAAATACAACGTGGACGAAGTCGTCACGGATGAAGAACTGACAGAACTGATAAAAAGCAATCCTGCGCCCAAGGTTTATGTCGGTTATGAGCCCAGCGGACGAATTCACATGGGGCACGTTCTGACGGTCAACAAGCTGTTGGATTGCCAGAAAGCCGGCTGTGAAGTGATTGTTTTACTTGCGGATGTCCACGCTTATCTCAACAAAAAGGGCACGTTTGAGGAAGTCCGCAAAATTGCGGATTATAACAAGCGCTGTTTTATCGCGCTCGGTTTGAGCGAAGAAAATACCAGATTCGTTTTGGGATCGGATTATCAGTTGGGTCAGGAATATATGCTCAACGTTTTGAAAATGTCAAAAACCGTCACGCTCAACCGTGCAACGCGCAGTATGGATGAAGTCGGCCGCGCCATGGACAACCCGATGGTTTCGCAGCTGGTTTACCCGATTATGCAAGCCATTGACATCGCGCTTTTAGAAGTTGACATTGCGATCGGCGGCACTGATCAGCGCAAGATTCACATGCTTGCGCGTGAGCACTTGGAAGAGCTCGGATACAAAAAGCCGGTTTGTATTCACACACCGATTATTTCAGGATTTGACGGTCACAAAATGTCCTCTTCAAACGACAATTTCATTTCCGTTGATGACACCGCCGAAGAAGTTGCAGACAAAATCAAAAAAGCATACTGCAAGCAGGGTGACATTAAACAGAATCCGGTTTTGGAGCTTATCAAATACCACATTTTCCCGCGCTATGAGTCGATTACAATCGAAAAGCCGGAAAAGTTCGGCGGCAACGTGACTTTCTCTTCTTATCAGGAATTGGAAACCGCATTCGCTGAAGAAAAAGTTCATCCGATGGACTTGAAATCCGCCTGCGTCAAATATCTCAATGAAATTTTGGATCCGGTCAGAGCGGTCTTACTTTAAGACCGAATTTTTATCAAACGGAGCTTCTTCTTCCGTTATCTCTTTTTTTTAAAAAGCGATTGGCTTTGTTTTCTTTTTTATTTGCAAAGAGGTGTTGCCGTATTTCGAAATCGATTGCGGAAAAATTTGTGCGGCTCGCGCGTGATGAGGCGGCGGCATAAATCGATGTTTTGTTTCACGCTGATTTTTTGAGTTAAATACTTACGTTAAGCCGTGTATAATTACAGTTATATTCTTGAAGTGAGTAAAGAGAATCTCACTCAAACTTTCATTATCGTCATCATTGTTATCATTATCATATTATCATTATACGCGAGTTCAAAGGTGCATTTATGCTTTACACTTATCAAGACGGAACGGAGCTCCCTGTTCAGCGGGATTTCATTCAAGATTTGAAAAATTACGTCGAGTGTCTTGAAAAAATTCTGCCGCTTGAAAACCAAATCATGGAACTCAAAGATTTGGAAATGGATCAAGGCGCTTTATTTGAAAGAAGAGTCGCTGTTTTAAACGGTTTTAAAGAAAATTTGGTCCGCGGCATGCCTGTTAATTTAGACCTTGAAGATGCCGTCCTTTTGGAGCCGTGCATCCATGAAATCATGGAAGTCTGCAACAAATTCATTCGCAAAAGCCATGAAGATTACGAATCTGATGTTTACGTCATGAAAAGAGATTCGGGCACTCAAATTAAAACCAAGGAAATCGAGATTATTAAGGTTTTAAATCCGTTTTTAATTTCAAGCGTTTACGGCGCCAAACGCGTTTACGATATTGCCTATCACGACGTTCTCGGAGGAACGCTTTACTGTTACTCTTCCGGTCTTCAATTCAATTACAAATTAAATTTCGCCGACGACAAGCTGACCGTTTCACGCCTTCTCGGCGACTTTTCATTGCCCGTTATGGCATCCGTCGGACTGTTTTCCAAAGAGCACAAACCGCGCGTTCTCAGCCTTGCGGAATACATTGTTCTTTCCATCCAATACGATGATTTGTACAATTTTTCGCTGGATTTGGAAAACAAAAAGAAAATTATCCGCATCGTCCGCAAAAACGGAAACTTTTCAATTTATGACGAAGGCCGCGATATAACAGCCGATGCCGAACTTGTTTCTTTGATTGAAGACGCTGCGCTTCAGAGCATTCCAAAAAAGGTTACGGAATACATCCGCAAAAACGTTGCCTCATTCGAATTAAAAGAAATTTTCATTGACGACGATGACGCAATCGCGAACAATTTCATCTTTGACTGCATGAAAATCATTGCAACGCAATACGGGGCAATTGTTGCCGAATGCATTCGCAAAAGTCCGATTAAATCTGAAATTTCCATCAAAATGCAAATGGAAGACGGAGCAAGAACGGAAAAATATATTTCTAAAGATGAATTGTATTCATCGCTTGCCAACATCGGCGGCGATGGTTTGGAAATCGCGAGCCTGATCGGCACAGATGCGGAAAAGCCTGAAAAATCGGGCAGCGGTAACAAGTATTTTATCGTCTGATATTTTTAGTTTTTAAATTAATTTTTTCATTAATTTATTTTATTCTAATTTTTCATTTCGGGTACAAAATATGGATGAATCGAGTTCACCTGTGAGCATAAACAGCACAAAAAAAGAAAAAATCTCTGTGAAACCGCCATCCGATGAACGCACCCGTTTCGGCTATTCGCCCGAAGAAATTTCAATCGATGAGCTGATGGCGCGCCAAGGCTATGCCAAAGCGGGCGCTCATTCCGCCGTTAAAACCTGCTCCTGGCTTAAAAATTCCATGAACGGAACAGGCGTCTGCTACAAATCTTCTTTTTACGGCGTGGTCTCTCATCGCTGTCTTCAAATGACACCGACGCTGATGTGCAATCAGGAATGCGTTTTTTGCTGGCGCCCGACGGAAGTTCCGGCACAGGCACCCGAAGAGTGGGATCTGCCCGACAAAATCGTTGAAGAGAGCATTCGAGCGCAGCGAAAACTCATTACGGGTTACGGCGGGTCTCCGAATGCTGTTCTGGGACATTATGAGGAAGCTAAAAGTCCGTCCAACGTTGCAATCTCCCTCTCGGGAGAGCCGACCTTTTATCCGCATTTGCCCGAACTCGTTTCAGCTTATGAATCGGAAGGCTTGACTGTTTTTCTTGTCACTAACGGAACACAGCCGGAAATGCTTCGAAAAATCAAGCCGACGCAGCTTTATGTCAGCTTAGATGCGACAACGCCTGAAATGTATGAAGAGGTCTGCCGGCCGAAAAGTCCGAACCTTTGGGAAAAGGTAATGGAGTCTCTTGACGTTCTCAAAGAAAAGAAAGCAGAGGGTGTTCGAACTGTTATTCGGATTACGGCAGTCAAAGGGTTGAATATGATGGATGAGGCGGGATATGCCGAATTGATTCAAAAAGCGGAGCCTGATTTTATTGAAGTGAAATCTTACATGCATGTCGGATTTTCCCGCCTGCGCCTTGAGCGTTCCAACATGGCTGAGCAGGATGAAATCAGAGAGTTTGCGCAAAAAATCGCCGACTTCGCAGGCTATCAGTATGCAGGCGAATCCGAGCCGAGCCGTGTCGTTGTACTGTCAAAGAGCGGTAAACTTTCGAATGTTTCAATTTAATTTCTTCTTTTTTAAAAATGAGTAATGGATGCTTTGTTTTTTGGATTCAATAATAATCAGGATTCGTTTCTTGATTTGTTAACGATTGACCGCTCCTGCGGACCGGTCAAATTTTGAAACATTTGTGCGGCTCGCGCGCGGGCGGCTTCAATGAGGACGCAGCGGAAAATGCATTAAAATAGATTTAAAACGAAGAAAAATGAAAGATAAACGAGTGAATGGAAGAGTATTTTAAACAGAGAAACTATTAGGATTTATCAAAAAAGGATGTCTTGTAATGTTATTTGATCAAGCCCGCAGCGAATTGGAATTAATTGACCGTCATACTCAGGTGCTGAAAATCGTTATTGAAAACGGGCCGATCGGTATTTTGAAATTGGCTGAAGTCACGGGCATGCAGGCGCATAAAGTCCGTTATTCGCTTCGCATTTTGGAACAAAATAATTTGATCAAAGCTTCTCCTCAGGGAGCGGTTGCGGGCGAAGCCGTTGATGAGTTCTTGGCAACGGCGAATGAAAAATTCCGCGAACTTAAAAATCTTTTAGATTTGATTGAAAAACACGGCGATGAAATCATTCGTTGATTGAAATTGAGTTGTTTTTAATGTTTTGACCGGCCCGAAGGAGCGGTCAGACTTGGAACTTTTTGAAACGCAGCTCCAAGCGATTTTTCTTTCCTTCTTCCTTCATTATTCTTCCATGCTTCTTTTTTGTTTTTTCTGCGAATTATTTTTACTTTCACCGCACACCCAAAATAAATATACAAATGCGGAAGAATTACATTGATATTGAATTCTGAAAAATGGAGAGTCATGAATATGCCCAAACTGAATGCTGTTGAATACGAGTCTTTTGAAGCAATTAAGCAAATTGATGAAAACGGAAATGAATTTTGGTTTGCACGGGATTTGCAGAATACACTGCAATATGCACAATGGAGAAATTTCCAAAAGGTCATTGATCGAGCTATGCTTGCTTGTAAAAATAGTGGATCCGTTATCGGTGACCATTTTGCTGACGTCAGCAAAATGGTTGAAATCGGGTCGGGCGCCATGAAATCATCAGTTGATTTTAAACTCACTCGATATGCTTGTTACCTCATCGTCCAAAACGGAGACCCACGCAAAGAAATTATTGCACTCGGCCAAACATATTTCGCCATACAGACGCGTCGGCAGGAGTTGGCCGACACGTTTAATCAGCTTGATGAAAACAATAAACGGCTGGTTGTTCGCGGCAATATTAAACAATGGAATCAGCTTTTAGCTGAAGCGGCCCGCAATGCAGGTGTTATTACGGCTGAGGAATTTGAAATCTTTCAAAACTCCGGATATATGGGTCTTTACGGCGGCTTAACGGTTGCTGATATTCATCAAAATAAAGGTTTAAAAAAGGAAGAGAAAATCCTTGACTTCATGGGGAGCACGGAGTTGATTGCCAATTTGTTCCGCATCTCCCAAACAGAGGAAAAATTGAAAATAGATCAAGCATCGTCCGCAACGGAAGCGAATGAAATTCATTTTCAAATTGCTGAAAAAATTCGCAAGGCCATGATAGATATGGGTACGACCCTGCCGGAAAATCTGCCGACGCCCGAAAAAAGCATTCAGACCGTTGAGCGCGAGGAAATCAAAAGGCTCAGAAATTCAAAAACGAATCTGATGCTTGATGAGTAATAAGAATGAACGGCTCGCAGTGCTGACCGATTGAAATTACAGACATCGGCAAAATCATTGGAATATGAGCACTTTTAAATATTTGAAAACAAAATTCTGTTTCTTTTATTGTTTATTATTTTTAAACATAACAAGGGAAAATTATGGCATTAGACCCCGAAGATTTACTGACGATTGAAAAATATACGCTTCAAAACGCTGTCAAATATGAAGCGGTTCCGCAGGAGAAGGCCGTCCTTGGGAAAATTATGGGCATCTTGCCGCATCTCCGCCCCCGCGTTCCCGAAGTAACAGAAGCAATTCAAAATATTGCCGGAAATTTAAGCAAAACAACGCCGGAAGAATGGAGCCGAAAGCTCAGTGAAATCGCGCCCGAACTTCTTGAAGAAATTTCCGCGAAGAAGGAGCCTGAAAAAGGGCTGAAAGCGCTTCCGAATGCTGAGAAGGGAAAAGTCGTGATGCGTTTTGCGCCGAATCCGAATGGGCCGCCGACAATCGGAAGTTCCCGCGGTATGGTTGTCAATTCCGAATACGTTAAAATGTATGACGGCAAGTTTATTCTCCGCTTTGATGACACCGATCCCGAGCAAAAGCGCCCGATGCTTGAAGCTTACGATTGGTATATTGATGATTTCAAATGGCTCGGTGTCGTTCCTGATGAAATTGTCAAAGCATCCGACCGCTTTGAAAAATATTATGAAGTCGCCGAGAAATTAATTCAAAAAGGTCACGCTTATGTTTGTTTCTGTGACGGCGAGACTTTCAAAAGCTTAAAAGACAACAGACAGGCTTGCCCGCACCGCGGCGCAGCGCCAGAAGACAACCTGGTTTATTGGAAGAAAATGCTTGCCGGCGGCTATGAAGAGCGTGAAGCTGTTCTTCGAATTAAAACCGACATTTCACACAAAGACCCTGCGCTTCGCGATTGGGGCGCTTTCAGAATTTTAAAGAAAGATCATCCGAGGCCCGAAATCGGAAACAAATACATTGTTTGGCCGCTTTTGGACTTTGAAGGCGCGATTGAAGATCATCTGCTCCAAACGACGCATATCATCCGCGGAAAGGACTTGCAGGACAGCGGTAAGCGCCAGAAATACATTTATGATTATCTCGGCTGGACATATCCGGTGACGCTTCACTGGGGGCGTGTCAAAATCGAAGAATTCGGCAAGCTCAGCACGAGCGGTCTTCGCCGCGACATTGAAGACGGTCTTTATACGGGCTGGGATGACCCGCGCCTTCCCACGATTCAGGCGATTCGCCGCCGCGGAATTCAGCCGGAAGCGCTGAAGAAGCTCATGGTTGAAATGGGCGTCGGCGAAATTGATGTCAGCATCAGCATGGATTCTTTATACGCTGAAAACCGCAAGCTCGTTGATCCGATCGCGCACAGAATGTTTTTCGTTGCAGGCCCGGTTGAAATGACAATTGACGGTTATGCCGGCGGAATTGTTGAAGCGCCGCTTTATCCGAATCAGCCGGAAATGCGCAGGATTGAAACCGGTAATGTTGTCGTTGTCACAAAAGAAGACGCTGCCAATTTGGCTGTCGGCGCAAGGCTTCGCTTAAAAGATTTGGGCAACATTGAAATCACATCCTTGTCTCCGCTTGCCGCAAAATACATTGATAATTCAATGGAAACGGTCAAGAAAGAAAAGATGAAGATTATTCACTGGGCGCCGATTGATGGTTTAAAAGTGACTGTTCTCGGGCCGGAAGGCAATTTCTCAGGCATCGGCGAGCGCAGCATTGCCGGCGAACTTGACAAAGTCGTCCAGTTTGAACGTTTCGGATTCTGCCGCATTGATTCGGTTGACGGCGAAAATGTTGTCGCTTATTTCGCTCACAAATAAACAGGTGAATTAAGGGCGAAGGGAAAAACCAATAAAAAGAAAAGGAACCCCTTGGAGCTGCGCTCCAAGTTTGGCCGCCCCTTCGGGACGTCCAAAAAGCAAAAGGGATATACGGTTTGAAATTTATTTCATTTATGATTTCAAAAAATGATTTGCAAATTTAATTCCAAATCTGATTATCAAATTTATTCAAATTCATTATCAAATTTAATTTCAATTCTCAATTCAATTTAAATTATTCATTACGGAGTTCATTCAAATGAAAATTTTAGTCAGTGATCCGCTCTCGGAAGAGGGTTTGACAATTTTAAAGAACAGCGGTTTTGATGTTGTCGTCGATACCGGTTTATCGGAAGATCAGCTTGTCGAGAAAATTAAAGGCGTTGACGCGCTCGTTATCCGCAGCGGCACTCAGGTGACTGCGCGCGTGATTGAGGCGGCGGACAATCTCAAAATCATCGGCCGCGCCGGCGTCGGTGTTGACAATGTGGATACGGATGCGGCGACCAAAAAGGGCATTATTGTGTCCAATACGCCTGACGGCAACACGCTTTCTGCGGCCGAGCACACCTGCGCTATGATGATGGCCGTTGCCAGAAATATCCCTCAGGCTTGCGCTTCCCTCAAGTCCGAAAAATGGGAGCGTAATAAGTTTACAGGCGTTGAGTTTAACAAAAAAGTTCTCGGTGTCGTCGGTCTCGGCCGCATCGGCGCCGAGGTTGCCAAGCGTTTTCAGTCTTTTAATATGACTGTTCTCGGTTACGACCCGTTCGTTTCCGAAGAGCGCGCCAAGTCCATGGGCATCACGCTGACAACGGTTGAAGACATCTGCAGAAAGGCGGATTTCATTACCGTTCACACACCGCTGACAAAGGAAACAAAAAATCTCATCAACGCCGATATGTTTAATGTGATGAAGCCGACGGCGCGTATCGTTAATTGCGCTCGCGGCGGCATCATTAACGAAGATGATTTGGCTGACGCGATTGAATCCGGCAAAATTGCGGGCGCTGCGCTTGACGTGTTCGTTGAAGAACCGCCGCTCGGCTCAAGACTTCTCAAACTCGATAAAATTATCGTGACACCTCACCTCGGCGCTTCTACTGTTGAAGCTCAGGTGAACGTCGCCATTGATATCGCGCATGAAATTATCAGCGTTTTAAGCGGCGAAGGCGCAAAGAGCGCGGTCAACATTCCTGCTGTTCGCCCCGAAGTGATGGAAGTCATTTCCCCGTACGTCAGGTTGGCGGAAGCTTCCGGCAAAATTGCGGCAACGCTTATCGGGACAAGCTATGACAAAATCGAACTCGCCTACAACGGCGACATTTCGACGAAGGATATCCGAACGGTGACGCTTGCAGCGCTCAAAGGCGCGCTCGCGGTCGCAGTCGGCTCAGGCGTCAACTATGTGAACGCCCCCGGCCTTGCCAAGTCCCGCGGCATTGATGTGAGCGAAAAGAAGTCCGAGACATCCGGTGAATACGCTTCCGTCTTTACCATAACGGTTTCAGGCTGCGGCAAATCCGTCAGCGTCAAGGGGACGGCAGTCGGCAACGATATCAAGATTATCCAAGTCGATAAAAACCGCGTTGATGTTTATCCGTCTGCGCATATGATTTTTGCCGACCACATCAACAAGCCCAACGTGATTGGTCCGTGCTGCCAAGTTCTCGGCGAGAACAACATCAACATTTCCGGTATGCAGGTCGGCCATGCCAATATCGGCGAAGCCACAATTATGGTGATCAGCGTTGACAGTGATGTTCCGGAAGGCGTTTTAAAGAAATTGACGACGGTTGATGGCGTTTTGAGTGCCAAGGTCGTAGAATTATAATTGATATGACAAATATTTGTCACATCATTTTTTGAGGTTAACATAATCATGAATCGGAAAAGCATTTTTGATAAATTGTCCACTCTTGACTTACGTCAAGATTTGTCTACAATTTGGGCTCTGCAAAAAAGTGTTTTAGTGAAGGAAGATGTAATTATTTATCCTTCTTCCAAAACTACTCGTCCGTATAATCTAGAAGAGTTTATTGATTCACGTCGTTTAATTCCAAAATGGAAACATAATAATAGATGTGTTCATTGTTCTGATATAATCGCTAAATTGGATATCCTCCAAATTGTAGAATCATAGCCTCCCTCTGTTGCTGGCGTTTTGACCTGCTTAGAATACCTTGTAAATATGCTAAATCTTGTAGAAAAATATGGAAAATCCACAACTATAAAGTTTACAAACAATTATTCTCTTTTGAAAAGACATATTTTTTCTCTTGTGGAAGATTTGAATCATGAGATTATAATATCTAAACAAGAAGAGCAGGTCCTTATAGTTGAGAAAAATGCTACGGCTGCCGCTGTTGCAGATATTCTAGATGACGACACGGCCACTAAAACGATTCGCTATAATCATTTTTTATTAAAAGGTGATTTGAATGCAAAGCGGGATATTTTATTTTCTAT
>JAIRKA010000036.1 GCA_031260345.1 Methanosarcinales archaeon | reverse complement strand
TTCGAAAAGAAATGAAAGAATACGGAACAAAAAGCCGTTATGTCGGAGATTTGGATACAAATAAAGAAGTCATATTGATGGAGGATGTGACGACCAGCGGCGGTTCCGTTAAAAAGGCGGTTGCTGCTCTTTTAGAAGACGGTGCCGTTATCCGAAAAGTCATCACGATCGTTGACCGTGAATCCGGAGCTGCCGAATCACTGAAAGAACTCGGCGTTGAACTGATTCCGCTCGTTTCTTCAAGAGAACTGGTTGAGTAAATTACTTTTCCGGTTCGTTTTTTTCTTTGTTTTTTATTTTGTTTTATTTCATTTTCTGATTTTTGAATCATGAAGTCGAGATTGTTTTTGAAAAACGAAAACAGGGTGCGGGCTGAAAATCAAGAGGAAAAATGATGCGTCTCGCGCGCGGCGGCCGCTGTTGCCAGCGGTAGGAAGTAAGGTGGCTTGTAGCACAGGCCTGTAGGCAGCAGCAACGCAAACCTGTAGGTAACAGCGGCACGTTCGCGAAGCGAACGGATGTGATAAAAAATAGCAGGTGCACGCAGCAACGCAAACAGCAGCACAAATGACACGAAGTCTTGAGTCGTGTTTGCTTCATCATATGGGTATCCGTTATTTACTTTAAAAGAAAATCCAATCCTTTTTTCATTGTGCCGGAAATACCGCCGCATTGCATTTCTTTAAGCTTTTCGGCCGGAAGCAGTTTAAATGCCGCATTCATCCGCGTGTCCGACACTAAAAATTTATCCATCAATTTTCGTGCCTGGACGGACGCGTCAAGCGCTTCGCCAAACTCGGCGCGCCAGCGCTGCTCGTATGCGGCCACAGACAACCCTCTGCCGCATTTGTTACTCATGACAGCTTCTGCCGCAGTCTCTCCCGCAATTTTTCCCGCAGCCATTGCAAACGGAATGCCGCCGCCGTTTGTCGCCATCACGTGTCCGGCAGCGTCGCCGGCAATCATCACGGAATCGGTTGCCGTTCTAACAGGCGCGCCCGAAACGGGAATGGCGCCGGCGATCACAGATGTGATTTTCCCGCCTTTCAATTTCTCAGACGCAATCGGATGTTCCCGAATAAAGCGATTTAAAAATTCGCGGGCGGGTAACTTCTCCGTACAAAGTGATCTCCTGATGCCGATGCCGACATTTGCTTTGCCGTCGCCTTCGGGAAAAATCCAAATGTACCCGCCGGGAACGTATTTGTTTCCGAAATACATTTCCAAAGATTCGGAATCAATATCAACACCTGTCATTTTGTATTCAAAGCCGATGCCTCTTTCATATTCGGAATTAGACAGACCGAATGTTTTTCCGATTAAAGAATTCGGACCGTCCGCGCCGATAATGACTTTCGCTGTCACATCGATTTTGCCGAAAACACCGCTTAAGCGGACAGTGTATTTTGCCGCGTCAGCCACACAGAATGCGACAGATTTGACGGTTGTTCCGCAGAGCAGTTCGGCGCCTTGTAAAGCGGCTTGTTCAGCCAATTCCGTATCAAAGAGACGGCGGTCTAAAACATAGCCATTGACATCAAATTCTTTGGATTTCAAATCCGGAGTGTACAGCCTTTGTTTTTTTGTTTGGCAGAGGATGCTGTTTTTCGGGAGTTCTTTCATTTCTTTTGGCAGCGTCATTCCCGGGATCAATTTCTCAATTTCAGATGCGTCCGGCGTAAATCCGGCGCATTGGATCGGCGTTCCGATTTCGCGTTTCCGGTCCACGAATAACACATCTGCGCCTCCGAGAGCAGCATATTTTGCAGCCATCGAACCGGCAGGCCCCGCGCCGACAATGACGACGTCATAATTTTTTTTGGTTAAAGGAAACGACATATCATAACTCCCGTAATAGCGTTTGCATTCGTAATTGAAAACAATGAACGTATCAAACGGATAAATCATTTATCTCGAAAATTGTTTCATTGAAGTATTATTGAGAAAGATTCATATATTAGGATAATGTCTATGGACATTCGTATCCGGTTACAATTCTCTCGGATGTGTTACGGCACATCAATTAGTATCAATCAAGAGGATGATTCCGGAATTTGGTCGTGTTCCGATAATCAGAGAGAATTTTCATCGTCAATCGATTATGTTTTTATCTTTGTTTTTCAAAACGGCCGCATATCAGAAACAGCGTTTTGCTCTGTGACTTCAATCGTGTTATTGATTTGCTGAACCGAAATTTTGAAAAAGACTTTTTCAGCAGTTTTCGGCGCAATGATTTGAATTTGCTTTCATTGTTGCCTTTTCCGTTCGGAATGGCCGGACGAGTCGTCTCTTTGAATCAGAGCTTCCTGCGTTGTTTTTGTTCATAACTTTAAGGAGAATTAATTATGACAACAACATTCCAAGATCTCGGCATATCGGACAGAATTATTCAATCCCTTCTCATGAAAGGATATGAATCTCCGACACCGATTCAAATTCAAACCATTCCGCTTTTCTTAAGCGGTGACTGCAATATCATCGGCCAGGCACAGACAGGCTCCGGTAAAACCGCAGCGTTCGGCGTTCCGATTATTCAGAATATCACTGAAAAAACAGGCCGTGTTCAAGCGATTATTTTAACGCCGACGCGCGAGCTTGCGATTCAAGTCTGCGATGAGATGGCATCTTTTGGCGGCATCAAAGGCTTAAACATTGTCCCCGTCTTCGGCGGTCAGCCGATTCCGATCCAACTTCGCGCGCTTGCGAACGGCGCGGATATTGTTGTCGGAACTCCCGGCCGTGTCATTGATTTGATTCACAGGAAAAAACTCGATTTATCCCGCATTTCTTATTTTGTTTTGGACGAAGCGGATGAAATGCTGAACATGGGCTTCATTGACGACATCAAAGAAATCATTCAGCACACAAGCGACGACAAACGCATGCTCTGCTTTTCTGCAACGATGCCGAAACCGATTTTGGGAATCGCTAAAAAGTACATGGGTCAATACGAAATGGTTTCCGTTGAGAAATTCAAAGAAGCCGTTTTAATCGAGCAGCTTTCCATTGATGTTCCGCCGGCATTGAAGTTTGAAGCGCTTTGCCGCGTCATTGACTCCGATCCGGATTTCTACGGCTTGGTTTTCTGCGCTCGAAAAGACACGTCCGATGAAGTCGTTCAGAAACTGGAAGAGCGCGGCTACGATGCCGATGTGATTCACGGCGACATTTTACAGGAGCAGCGCATCCGCATTATGGACCGTTTCAGAATACACAAGCTGAAGATTTTGGTCGCGACAGATGTTGCCGCCCGCGGTATTGATGTCAATGAATTGACTCACGTCGTCAATTACGATATCCCGCAAGACCCCGAATCTTATACACACAGAATCGGAAGAACCGGCCGCGCCGGAAAAACAGGCATCGCAATTACACTTTTAACACCCGCCGATTTCAGAAAGTTCGCTTTTATCAAAAAGCTGGCGAATGTTGACGTTCGCCGCGTCGAACTCCCGAATGCTGATCAGGTTGCCGCGATGAAGCGCGAAAAATTGTATCATGATTTGTCGCTTGCGGTTCATTCCAATTTCGTGAACACCGAAGAAGCCGAGCCGTTTAAAGAGTTCGCCGAAATGCTGATTACAGAAGACAGAACAGCCGAAGATGTTATCGCTTGTCTTTTAAAACGCGCTTACGAAAACAGAATTTTGCCGCGCGCCGATGATAAAGTCATTGACGAATTGTTTGCGCAGATTCCGAAAAACCGCTTCATCAGTGACAGCGGCAAAAAAGGAAGATACGGTGCTAAGAACAACGATGATGACAGAGGCAGTGACCGTAAAAGCGGCAGCTTTTCCAAAGGCAGCAGCAGAGACGGCGGCAGCAAAGGCGGCTCAGGCTATGGAAAAAAGGAAGGCGGCAAATCTGATGACCGCAAAGGCGGCGGAAAATACAAGAGCGGCTCTGGCGGAAGCGGCAGTAAAGGCGGCAAGGGTTACGGCGGAAAAGATTCCCATAACAAAGATTATGCGACGAAGAGAATTGAAAATAAAAAGTTTAAAAGAGATTAAACAGATGGCTTCCATCTGTTTTATTTTTTGTTTGTAATCTTATTGTACATTTTTTTGTATTATTTTTCTTCTCTCATTCATGCAGCCGAATAATTATATTTCGATGTTATTTTCATTTTTCAACCTATGTTTAATATATAATTAAATATATATAAGACGAGGGTCTTAATTAAAAAAGATATTATGAGATGTCAAAACAATGCCATTTTCAAAGTTTTGATTATTGGTCTTCTTGGAATTTTTATTCTGCTTGCGGCCTTGTTTGCTTTTGTTTTTATTTATGCCGAATTTCAAAGCACGCCTGACGGTCTTTCAGACTCATCTTACTTGAATTTTTTTTTATCAGTGATTCCGCGTCTGCTTTTCGGATATGAATCCGGACAATCCTATCCCTCCCCTCAAAACGTTTCTCCGATAGAGTCACCGCCGCTCATTTCAGGATATGACAATGAAAATTCATACACGCGAACATATTCTTGGATTTTTAAGGGTTCTCACCAAACACATACTTTGTTTATTCCAAAAGAGCTTTACGAATATTATAAAAGTAAACCGCGTTTGGAAAACATTGGGAATTATGCCCTTTCGGATTTGGATCGCCTTTTATTAAGACAAATGATTGAAAGCTTTAAAGAACATGGCCGCAAAAATGGGTACACTGATGATGAAATTGTAATGAACGTTATTACTTTTGTTCAATCTCTGCCTTATACTTTCGATATCGACACAACGGGGTACGATGACTATCCTCGTTTCCCTCTTGAAACACTTGTTGACGGCGGCGGCGATTGCGAAGACAGTGCAGTTTTAGCAGCAGCATTGTTATTTGAAATGGGTTGTGACGTTATTTTAATTGAGCTCCCGAATCATATGGCGATGGGCATTAAAATCAATGATGAAATTCAGGGGACGTTTTGGGAATACAACGAAGAAAGATACTATTACATTGAAACAACATATCCGGATTGGAACATCGGAGAAGTCCCTCCAGGATATCAAAATTTAAGCGCACGCCTCCACCCGATGATTCCGATTCCCCAAATACACGTTTCAATCCAAGCAAATTACGATAGGCATGATCTAAATTATGTTTACTATAATGTTCGATGCGATATCATAAATTACGGTCCGACCACTGCAAAAAATATAAGCGCATGCATAATGGCAGAGTTTCATCCCTTTGATTTTAATAAAGCGGGGTCACAAGGGAATGAAATATTTGTAGGCGACATTCCTGAGGGAGGGACGAGGGCGGCAGAAGCAGCTGTTCGGATACCCCGAAGAGAAGTGGCAAGGTTTTCTTGCATCGTTTCAGGAGATAATTTTGATCCGGCGAACGCTGAAACAAATATAATAAGTGTCTGTT
>JAIRKA010000016.1 GCA_031260345.1 Methanosarcinales archaeon | reverse complement strand
GTTTCAATTTGCGGTTGATATTTCTCGTTTTTGAATCCACCGAATCCAAAACGCTTGCGGCTTCATCCAATTTTTTACGGGTTTTTTCAAGAAGATCGCCGAATTTGACAAACTCTGTTTTAACGGCGCTGAGCAGCTTTTGAATTTCTCCGGTTCGTTTTTCAACGGCAAGCGTTTGAAAACCCATTCTGAGACTGTTTAAAAACGCGACCAAAGTCGTCGGCCCGACAATTGAAACACGGTATTCGCGCTGAACAAATTCAAACAAGCCCGGGCGGCGCAGAATTTCGGCATACAGTCCTTCCGTCGGAATAAACATAATTGCAAAATCCGTCGTATAAGGCAGGCAAATATATTTCTCCTGAATTGTTTTCGCATTTTTCTTGACCGCGATTTCCAGCTGCTTGGAACAGTTTTCAATATCATCGTGGCAGTGCTCATAAGCATCCAAAAGACGCTGATAATCTTCAATCGGAAATTTCGAATCAACGGCCAAATAAATCGGTCCTTCGCCGTCTTTGCCCGGCAGGCGGACGGCATATTCCACTCTTTCTGCCGTGTTCGGCTGAACGGACGCATTTTTATCATATTGGTCGGGCGCCAACACCTCTTCCAGAATAGATCCGAGCTGAATTTCCCCCAAATGACCGCGGGTTTTCACATTCGTCAAAACCTTTTTCAAATCGCCGACACCGCTTGCAAGCGTCTGCATTTCCCCGAGACCTTTAAAAACATCATCCAGCCGCTCGCTGATACCTTTAAAAGATTCATTGAACCGTTTTTCAACACTTTCCCGAAGCTTTTCATCAACAACGTTTTTCATTTCATCCAGTTTTCTTTCATTGGATTCCTGCATTTGAGAAATTCGAATTTCCGTCGTTTCACGAATTTTTTCAAGCTTCGTTTCCGTGATTTGATTCAATTCCATCTGACGTTTTTCAAACGTTTGAAATTTGTTTTCCTGCGAAATCTGAAACATGGAAAGCGCCTCTGTCATTTCTTTTCTGTTCCGATTCATTGAAACGTTCAATTCATCACGATTTTGAGCGATTTCATTTCTTAAATTCAGGTCCAAACGGGAAATATCGCGATCCATTTCGTTTCGAATAAAAGCGGTTTGTTCATCCAACTTCTTGGAAAACGCTGAAAAATAAGCTTCCGTGGAACTGCTGTCTCCGCCGCCATCACCACTGCCGCCGCCTCTTTTAAAAATCGTTAAAATCAAATTGAAAATCAAAAGCAAAACGGCAGCGCCGACTAAAATCAAAATAATCATTTCATACTCCATATTCAAACTCCTTCAATCTAATCAGGTTAATGCCGGAGGCTTATATATGGTAAAACGAAGCGGGGTGAAAGTACAAATTTATATAAACTAATTTCGCATAATTTATAAAAATAAAAAAATGTATTAGAGAGACAAACGGTGAAAAAATGACAGCCAAGAACAAATTAAAGAACAAATTAAATATGAAACGAGCATACGATGCCGTTTCAGAGGATGACGGATTTCGAATTTTGGTTGATCGCCTTTGGCCGCGCGGCGTTTCCAAAGAGCGCGCTTTGATTGACCTGTGGGCAAAAGAAGTGACGCCCTCAACTGAAATTCGAGAAGAATTTCATCATGACTCCGATTTTTTTCCGACTTTCAAAAAAGAATATCTGGCCGAACTGAACAATAACCCCGCTGTTCCGCCTTTTATTCAAACCGTTTATGAACATTTGGAAAAAGAAAACGTCACTTTCGTCTATGCCGCAAAAGACCCTGTTTATAATCACGTCGTCATCTTGAAAGAATACGTTGAAAATCATTTTCCGAGAAATTAAATTTTTCAGAACAAGTGACCTTAAGGACAATGTTTCGGCTTGGTTTAAACTCTTAATATTCCGCGAAACCCTCTTCCTGAATAATAAGACTCAGCGCCGTTGTGATACGTAAAAACAGAGTCATACCGTCTGTCACAAAACAGAGCACCGCCTAACTTTCTAATTTCGTCCGGCGTTTTGACCCAACTTGACGTCTTTGTGTCGAATTTTCCTGTTTCCTGTAATTGATAGTACTGCTCTTTCGTAACCATCTCGATGCCCATAGAATCAGCCATGTCGACTGCGCTGCCGCCCGGTTTGTTTGCCTTTCTGGATTTCAAAGCCTCATTGTCATAACAGAGATTTCGGCGTCCACCGGGGGTTTCAGGCGAACAGTCGCAAAAAATAAATTCAGAAGTCTTGTCATCATATCCGATAACATCCGGCTCGCCGCCGGTTCGCTCCATTTCATAGAGTGACCACAGCTTATCAGGGCTTGATTCAAGCTTTAATTTGATCTCACTCCAGTTCAACTCTTTATGACGATCCCTATTATTTTCAAAGCGCTCTTTAAGTATTTTGAGTAAGCCTTCAGCTTGATCCGCTTTTAATCTGCTTTTCATCAATTCACCTTTTGAAATTATTGATGTTATTATATTAACTCGGAGATAAATATATATTGTTTTATAATTGATTGATAAACCAAAACAGCGCCTCCGACGACGAATTCATGAGCGAAGCGAATGAAAGAGGAGTTGGAGATTCGCACCCATAAAAAAACAATAAAATTTATTTTTTTAAATTCAATAACAAAAGGAAGTCTTTTTAGAATCATTTTTTCTTGGGATAAGAAGCCGCATTTTTTGCTTCCGTCCGCCGCTTCGCGCCACCCGGAATCAAAAATTGCGGTCGTATGTGAAGTTTCATTCAAATTCAGTTTTACTGAAACATCCCTTTCCATTTATTTTCTTGAAAAAAGTGGAACGCCTGTTTTTCGTATTAATCTAAAATATTTTTACATTTAGGGTTTTATCGGCGTTCGGGTTCATCGAAATTTTATGAAAGTTGGATGTTTGGTTTTTCAATTTTTATTCTTACTGTTTTTATCTTGTCTTCAATTTAAAAAATACAAATATATAAACTTAATTAAATTAAACATACTAGTTTATATATTTGAAAAATTGTATTATAAATTGCGGAAAAGAAAGATAAGAATGGATCTTTCTTCCCTTGGCCGATTAACGATAGGAGAAATCAAAGATGATTAAGAATACTTACAGACTGCTTTCATTGGAAGAGCGAAAAATGATTGATGTCGCTACAATGGAAGTTCTTGCAGAATCCGGAGTCATGATTTTGGATGAAGAAGCAAGGTCCATTTACAAAGAAGCAGGCTGTCCCGTTGATGAAAAAACGAAAATGGTAAAGATTCCCGAATATGTCGTCAGAAAAGCTCTTTCCTGCGCGCCGACGGGCTTTAAGCTTTACGGACGCAACAAAAAGAGAACGACAGACATCAGATACGGCGGCGAAACGACGTTCAATAATTTCGGTGTCGGCGTCAAAATGTGCGATTATGTCGCGCCCGGCAAATACCGCACCCGAAATTCAACTGAAGCAGATATTGCGGACATTGCAAAAGTCGTAGACTACGCCGACAAAATTGACTTTTACTTAAGCGCGGTTGCCGCAGGTGACTTAACGGGCGTTAAAGCGCAGAACATTCACGAACAGATTACACCGGTTTTCAACACTTCAAAGAACATATTGGTTGACGCTGTCGGCCCATACATGCCGATTTACTTCGACGTGATTAAAGCCTTCTACGGCGGCGATGAAGAAGAAGCAATGAGAAAGCCGATTTATTCCATGACCGGCTGCCCGACAAGCCCGCTTGAAATCGGCGCGAACTTCTGCCAAGTCATCATTCAGGCCGCCCGCTATAATATGCCGTGCAACATTCTTTCAATGGCCATGTCCGGCGGATCCAGCCCGGTTCAGCTGGCGGGAACAATTGTCACGCATAACGCGGAAGTTTTGGCAGGTATTGTTCTGTCCCAATTGACCGTTCCGGGCGCACCTGTCTGGTACGGCAGTTCAACAACAGCATTTGACCTTCGCAGAGGAACCGCTCCTGTCGGCGCCCCGGAAATCGGACTGATCAGCGCCGCAGTCGTTGAAATGGGAGAATATTACAGCCTTCCGACTTATGTGGCCGGCTTTTAGGCCGACTCAAAGATTCCCGACAGCCAGCTCGGACATGAAAAAACGCTTACAGGGATACTGCCGCTTTTATCCGGCGCCAAGACAATCTACGGAATGGGAATGGTCGAACTCGGCATGTCATTCTCACTCGAACAGCTGATCTTGGACTGCGACTACATTGAAATGGCTCAATATCTTGCAAGAGGCATTGAAGTGACGCCTGAGACTTTGAGCGTTGAGCACATTCTCAAAATAGGTGCCGGAAACAACTTCATCGCGCACAAATCGACGCGTGAAAACATGTCTATTCAGTCCAATCCGAAATATATTAACAGAGACATGATCGGTGATTGGGAATCCAAAGGGTCAAAAGACATCGTCACCGTAGCGCATGAAACGGTTGTTGATGTGCTGAAGAACTATGAAGTTGATCCGGTAGACGCGGACACAAGAAAAGCCATTCAGGCGATTATGGACAAAGCCGACAAAGATTACGCTGCCGGATTACTCGGCGAATAAGGGGGGGGGTAAAATGGTAACACAAAATGAACTCAATCAAAAAGGAAAAGAGGCCGTGATGTCTTTTGATGACGAAGCTGCCATAGAAGTTGCGGAAGAATGCATTAAAGCAGATCTTGATCCTGTTTTACTCATCCAGGACGGTTTTACTGCCGGTATGAACGCTGTCGGCGAACAATTCGAAAAAGGAACGATCTTCCTGCCTCACGTTATTGCAGCATCCGACGCAATGAGCGCGGGCGTGAAAATTTTGGGTCCCGCCCTTGAGAAATCAACTTCCAAACAGGATGCCAAAGAAACAGTGGCAATCGGGACGATTGAGGGGGACATTCACTCTATCGGCAAAGATATCGTGGCAACGATGCTTAAAATTGCAGGATTCAATGTGATTGATCTCGGCCGCGATGTTCCGATTGCAAACTATGTCGAAGCCGCTAAAAACGGTGCTCAGATCATTGCTTCCTCTGCATTGATGACGACGACAATGGTTCTTCAAATGAAACTCGAAGAACAGCTCAAAGAAGCCGGCGTCCGCAACAAAGTTAAAACCATGGTCGGCGGCGCTCCCGCAACCCAAGCCTGGGCTGACAAAATCGGAGCCGACATCTATGCCGAAGATTCGGCAGAAGCGGTCGTTAAATGCAAATCAATATTAAACCTTTAAAACACACACATTCAAAAACCCTCAGTTTCAAAAACGCACAACTTCAAAAACACACACAAAAACGAAAAATATCTAACAGACCGAATTCCCTGACACCCACCCACAGAAGACCTGCTTCTCAAAAGATACGACTCACCATCTTGAAGGGAAGCAGGAACTCTTTTTTAAAATAAGGAAGAGAAAAAAAGAAAGAAAAAAAATTACAGAGATTCTTTCTCTGAGTAATATTCATCTCTTGCTGCAACAAACGCTTTTAAGTTCGCAAGCGGCGTGTACGGCGCAATACCGCAGCCGGGCGCTAAAATTCTCGTACCGTCTTCAATGCATTTTTTAGCGGATTCTTTGATAAATTTCGGTGAATGCAAAAGCAGATCATCTGCTGCGGAAACATTGCCGATGAGACAAATTTCGTTTCCGACAGCGCGTGAAGCGTAATCCATATTAACTTTTTCTTCCAGACTGACGCCTAGGAATCCCGATTTTGCCATCGGCTCCAAAATAAGTGTTGCATCGCCGCACATATGGAGAATATTCAGTCCTTTCATCGTGTTCGCCATCTTTTTGTAAACCGGAAGGAACATCGGCTCAAACATCGGCGGCGGGAATATATCAGGACCGGATTCGGAATCAATTATGACAACGGAATCCGCGCCGTGATCGTAAAGAACGTTGGCGTATTCGGCGCAAACTTCACCGCCGAGATTGATGAGTTTTTGAAGTGCATCGGGTTCTTTAATGCACCACATCAGATAATTGTTAACACCAATGACGCAGGAAGTAAATGAAGCAGGACCGAGGATACCTGCAATTAAAGGCAGTTCGTAACCTTTGTCATCTATTTTTTTCCGAAGAATATCTGTTGCTTCAATCATGGATTGAATGCCCGGACTTTCATACAAATTGTCGGGAATAACAATATCATCAGCATCTTCAGGCGTTTTGCATGGAAAATCTGTTTGATGCGGCGGCGAATGTTTTGTACCGTTCGAATAAGAACAGCCGAACGCTTGCGGAATATCCGGTGAACTGAACGGATAACGAACGCCTTCAAAACCCGCAATTTCATAACCGGCCATTGCAAGCGCTGCCATTTCTTTAGGATCCGTAAAAGCTTTCGGCCAGCTTGTGCCGGT